>NZ_JABAIP010000003.1:0-357569 GCF_012843185.1 Shewanella sp. DNRA4 | reverse complement strand
AGAGGGATCCCTCAATAACAGGCCGGATATATGGGTGCAATGAACTCTTCTCAAAATCGTTATCGAATGTCTTGCAAACCGGATGGGTCCATATATGCCAAAGAGCGGCCATGGGGCGGACGGTCGTCTCGCTAATCACCATGACTCACCCTTTTAGCATCCGTGTAGCTTGCAGGTTTTAAAGAAACACACAGCATGCTTTGGGACAAAAGCGAGCTAGATTCCAAGCTCTAATTCATGAGTTTCAGATTAAAATTTGTAATGAACTCATTGAAATCATTAATTGCCACCGAGCCAAACATCAACAAGTACGTATAAGGCACTAACCTGTGTGGCCAAACAAAATCGAAAATCTGGTAAAAAGACGGAAGATACAATCGTAAATTCCATCCTAACGCAACCACCCTCATGATAAAAGTTACCCAGCCCTCCAATGAAAACTGATCTCTTTGGGCTAAGCAACTCAAGAATCGTCTGAGGTTTAGAAAGGTTTAGATAACCCGATTTTAGTCTTATATTAATCAGCCAAACTTACCTATTAAGATTGGCATCATGAATGCAAATACGGCTAATGTAGTACCTATAATCAACAGTATTCGACATGAGGAAGCAATTTTATTTAAATCTCCATCATTTAGTTGATGATATTCCTCTTTTAATAAGAACATAATTACTTTATTTGAATTACTAAGGCTATTGTTGTAAATATAGCCAACTTTACCTAACGCTTCCCACTTTTCAGGATATTTACTTTCCAATAGTAACGACATTTTTTAAAGGAAATAAAATACCAAACAGTAATAGGAAAAAGGCATATAATACAAACTGTCCAAAGATATTGCATTGTAGTAGATCCGACCACCCATTTTAAATCAACAACATAATGCACTTTCAGTTTGCCTACAACTTGTAAAAGTTAACATTGTGAAAAAAGAACCATCAGCAGTCGCAAGGACAGCATCAGGGCAATAAATTACGCTAATCCCTTTAAAAAAGGGTGTATTTCAGACGAGGTATATTGTCCCTTAGTGTTTTGGAGAGGTTCGGCAATGATTGCTGTCGAAGTAATATACATTGTTGTCAGTTGCACTAAAAATGCTGGCAGCTTGCCGCAAAGTGCCGTCGTCGCTTTTCGAGATGTTCGCAGTAATCGCTCAGTTCTTGCAGAGTCCCCCTAAGTAATAGAGGCTCATTGACATTACATTCCTGCACGCTTTTCACAGGTATTGAAGTTCTGTGGAGAGCAAAATGTCACCGGTGTATAAATTATTTCTTGATACTTTTGTTTGGTGACAATTTTATATAAGGTCAAAATGGCCTGTCTGCCCATTTCATAGGGACTTTGACCAATGTTGATATGGGCAAGGCGGTCTTTCAACATAGTTAATTGCTCTGGAGAGGTATCAGTAATAATAACGACGACCTCCTTGTTGCTAATTTTTCCTTGGTATGGGGCAATCATCTCACGGTAAAGCGCTGCATCATTTTGAGCCCAACCACCAACAGCAATAAATGAGTCTGCTTTCACTGGCTTGCCTTTCATAACAGACTCCATTTGTTTAACCGCTTGACTAAGTTGGTCGAAATTAAACAAAGGTTCTCTCACTTCTGTCCAGCCCTGCTCGTTATTAAGTAATTTCCCAGGAGGAATATCGTATTTTTTTCCCGACAACGCAGAGCGAACCCCCATCAGTCTTAAATTCAAATTGGGAGAATCAGGGCGCCCAGATTGCATAATAAGCGTCCCTCCATTGGGCCGTAATTTTTTTAATTGTTCACCTAATGATTTACCCAATTCGAAATTGTCTGTACCGATATAGGCTGAGCGAAAATTCTTGGGGTCTTGGTTGATGGAAGCATCAAAATCTGAATCATAGGTGACAATTGGAATACCGGCTTCTTTAGCTCTTTTTAAGCTATTTTCGAAAAGATACTTAGATTGCGTAACCGCGACAGCAATCCCATCGATACCTTCATCAATCAGTTGGTTTATGACCTCGTCTTGCAATCTAACACTGCTTGATTCTGGCCCTCGATATACACATTCCACACCTTTTATTTCAGCGGCGGCATCTATACAGCCCGTTTTACTTTGATCAAAAAAAACACTATAAAATTTCGGCACAACAGCAAATTTCAGATCTTTTCCATAGCCAGAGGATGCGGGTAATAAACTGAAGGTAATAAACAACATAAGTAATCTTGTCACACGTCCTCCCAACAAATGAAACCGTCACTAAAGCTTCATAACAAAATGTAGCAAAGGAATAGCGTTAGCGACATGAGAGACAACGTTGTTATTAAGTATCATTGATCTACATCATGCATTCACAATGCTATTGTGCACAGCTAACTGCCAGAAAAAGATTAAAAGCACATATAAACAATAAAATAGAAACACATCACATTAGGTTCGATCGCGAATAGATTGTTTATTTTGACCGCTAAATATCCTCACTTAATACCTAGGGCGTATTGCGGCCCTAAGCATTTGCAGTGGCTGAACCAACCATCAGTTTCAAAAATATTTTGAAACTGATAGCCGTTTTGATCACATTGTTTTTTGCCTAAACCTGCTTAAAATGCTGAGGTTGATTTTGTATTCCTAGATGATTTGGAGCCGTTACATGAGTGATTTAAGTTTTCTCGCTAAAAAGCGTTACACCACTAAGGCCTTTGATCCAACCAAGACAATTCCTGCCGACAAGATTGCCGACATCAAGACCTTATTACAGTTCAGCCCATCATCAACCAACTCACAGCCTTGGCACTTTGTGCTTGCCGGTACGGCAGAAGGCAAAGCGTTGATCGCCCAAGCGACTGAGAACTACGCCTTTAATACCCAAAAAATTCTCAATGCTTCCCATGTGGTAGTACTGTGTACCCGTACTCAACTCGATGAAGCCCATTTACTGCAAGTGCTAGAGCAAGAGGCCAAAGATGGCCGTTTTGCCAATGAAGAAGCCAAACAAGGCCAACATAATGGTCGCTCTTTCTTTGCCAATATGCATAAATTTGAGCTAAAAGACGCCCAGCATTGGATGGAAAAACAAGTCTATTTAGCACTCGGCACCCTAATGTTAGGTGCCAGTGTGCTCGATATTGATGCTTGCCCGATCGAAGGTTTCGATGCGACTAAACTTAATCAAGTCTTAGGCTTACGAGAAAAAGGTCTGTGCGCTTCTGTGATTGTAGCCCTTGGTTATCGCTCTGAAGAAGACTTTAATGCTAAATTACCTAAGTCACGTTTAGCACAAGAAGTTATCTTTACTGAAATCTAAATCCTGACGCCGAAGCTAACCGTAAGTACCCTTGTTTTGCATAAGTGAACAAGGGTATTTTCGACCTCGTCCCATCACTCATCGTAAAAAAATTAACACCATTCCCGCCAGCAAAGCCTAAGCGCCCTTGAGGCAAATTGCTCTAAAATCCATCTTTGCCTACACTTTGCACTGTGGCATAGTGTACATCTAGCACGCTGTAATTAGCGGCCAATTTAAGGTAAAAACCTTAAAAATCTTATGGATAGATGTACACTCAGCTGAATCGCCACACTCGCTTGATAACAACTTAGGATGGGACTGTCAGTATGCTACTCGCAAAACCTTCACTCAGTGCAGAAGCTCAATCGGCAAAGCTTTCGACCACTAAGGGGGATAATCCGTTAATCTGGCCAGTGCTATCAGTGTTACAAGCTTCCAATCAAAGTTGGAAAATCCATCACCTCGCCACCGAATTACAGAGCAGAGGGCTTATCCATCCTTTAGATGAAAACCCGGGTAATGATTTATTTAAGCGTAACTTTCTACTGATGAATGCCCTGTTCGAACTGCAAGAAATGCTTCTTCCTAAGCAATGGTTACAAGTTAAAGCAATGGAAATCCAGATTTTCCGCCTCGTGCCATCAAATGTTAACTTATTGATAATGGAAGAGACTTCCCTGCGAGAATATTATCTTGACTGGAATAACTACGACACCAGCGAAAACGTGGTGAGAGAATTATTAGAGGCTTTCTGGAGCAGTTATAAGAGCTACATTGGCCTCAATGTAAATTTAATGCACAAAGGACATGCCCTAAGAGTTTTTGAGTTAGATGAAAGTGCAACCCCAAGAGATATCCGCAAACAATGGCGTCGTTTAGCCCTCAAATGGCATCCTGATAGACCCGAGGGTGATGCAGCCCGCTTTCGCGAAGTCTGCGAGGCTTGGCAATCCCTGCGGGATATTGCTTAGCGAATGTTGATATATCTGTGATCCCCTTTGCAGTCTTGCAAACTTCTAGGTCTAAACTCCCACGGGATCACAGATTTAGTTCAATATCGGCGCACTAATTCAGCGATAATTAAGCATTTCAAACTAACCTAAAACCATCTTCACGCTGGTATAACACAAGCGTAATTTCAAGATTGAATCAGCTTATCCATTACCATTAGGCACAACGCATAGCACTTAATGTACTGGATTCAATCTAACCGACTTTGAGGGTTCTATGATCAAACCAATCGCCTTGGCTGTCGCCTTAATCGTTGCACCATTCAGCAGCTTTGCAGCAAATTTTGTGGAAGGCACTCACTACACTCAAATTTCTGATAAAGCGCCGAGTAGTGAGCCTAAACTTACCGAGTTTTTCTCCTTCTATTGCCATAATTGCTTCAATATGGAAACCAATTATCTGCCTGATATCAAAGCTAACTTAAACAAGGGCATTGCATTTGATACTAAGCATGTCGACTTTATGAATAGTGCTTTAGGGACTGAAGTCATGCGTTCGCTGGCCGTCATCCAAGAACTGGATAATAAAGACGCTCTAACCCATGCCATGTTCGCCGCGATCCAAGGAGAAGAAGGCGCTAATGGTCACGACCACAGCGCCCCTGGACATAAGCACGAATCGCAAATCAATAGCCGTGACGACATAAAACAAGTCTTTGCTAAGTTCGGTATAGACGCGGCAAAGTACGACAAACTTGCCGACAGTAAAAGCACAGATGAAAAGCTAGCCCTTTGGCGTGCCCAGCAAAACCAATTCCGCGTTGAAAGCGTGCCAGCCTTTATTGTTAATGACAAATATGCAGTTAACTTAAGCAACATCAGAACCTTAGACGAACTGATTGGCTTAATTAACTATCTTGCCGTCGAAAAAGATGCACAGGCACCTAAAAGTTCTGGTGGTAGCCTAAACTGGTTATTCTTAGCCTTTGCCGCTGCCGTCGCTCTTGGCCGTCAAAAGCGCTTGAGTTAACGTTAAGCGTCCGTATAAATCGCTCAATAAAAAACCAGCATTTCTGCTGGTTTTTTTTATGTCTTTCATAGCCTACGGAAAGTTACGCTCAGCAACACCTTTAGCCGTTACACTCACCCCGAGTTCTGCTGCATGAATAAAGAAAGGGGCTTCCACATCATCGGCATTATTACTGACATCAGGATCATCATTTTGCGCTAAACAGGTATACCCTAAGTTGTAATCACCTGCGACCACAAAACCAAATTCATAATCGTGACCAATGACTTGACCATTTGTATCTGTGATTTCATTCACCCTAGCCGCAGCGATTGGTGCAACTTCAGTGGCAGTATCTGCATCAGTTCTGAAATCCTGCATTTGCTCAAGCGTGGTATTAGCTGGATACAGATAGACCGCTGGTGAAAACACCGAACCACCCGCTGCCACTTCACAACCTTGCATCACGGTGGTACCAATGGTGCCTTTAATCGCCCCCACTTCGGACTGATTAAATAATTGCACCGAGGTAGGCTTCAGAGTCCAGTAATCTTTATTTCCGTGGGGATCCTGTAAGCCTTTACTGAGATCAAATTCGGCGACAAAGCTATTTACGCCCGCCGCAATCGTAAATGCTTTATTGAAAAATAATCGTCCAGTATCACTCTCTTCAGCGCCGACACCACCGCAAGAACCATTGCTGTTCGTCGTTAAACCATACAGGGTGTCATTGAAGGTTTGCACATGGGAGCTTTCACTATTCGCTACAGTGCTGTTTTTCATGTAAAGGCACATTTGGTATTCGCCGACAGGGATCGATTGACCACTCACCAATGTTTCTACCGCACTGCCTTGAAAAGCTAATAAATCGACAAATTTGACGGCACCGTTAGGTGCGACATTGAATGAATAGCTACCCGTATCGTTCTTTAACACGACTTGTCTAAATGCAATAGTGACAGATTTTGCATCAGCGGGATTATCCGATACACCAAGGTTAAATGTCGCCATTTGTGGAACCGAGTCCTCGGAATCCGAGCCACCACAACCAAACAGTAAACCTGTCAACGCTATCGCTAGTGCACTTTTTTGAATATTCATAGGATACCTTCATTTAGCTTCCAAAAATTATTCTCAAAATCCTCATCCTCCCCAATCGCTTAAGTACACTGCTATCTGATATTGAAAACAGTGACTCAAACGTGTTTGGATGGACATGGAGAATTAAGTCTAGGAGTTGAGTGTGCAGTTTGTCGATGAACGTACGCTGAACATTTAAAACCAGCGATGATAACTAAAATAGAAAATGTATTCGTAGCAAACAATAGGAAACAAAGTTATTGCCTAATAAATTCAATAATATGTGTTGCGGCCAATATGATATGCAGTACTAAAAAGCCAATAAAAGCATCGGCACAAATTTGATGATAACCACGCCAAGTCATTGCCAGTGGTGTTCCTTGGTAAATAAACCATACAACGCCAGTTAATCCTGTCGCGACCAGCAGTATCATGCCAATCCCTTCGATACAACTAAACAAGCCTTTGCCACCGGCTACGGGGAGCTTGCCTTTAAAAAGGCCTTTAATATCCTGCACCAATTGTTCCCAATCGCCCACCAGCCAGGCAAAATACTGGTGCCATTTGCCTTGGAGGCTATTACGCAACAAAAATAAAATCCCTAACGCAGCACACACAAATCCTAGGTAAACATGCAGATAATCCCAAATGCTAGCATTAGCACGCAGGCTTCGACCGATAAAAATCCACGGACTGGTGCAGATGAGTAGACTTGCGGACAACACCAGCCAAACATGCAAACGCGCCAACAAAAAATCGAATATCAAGGTTAATTTGTTCGACATATAGGTTTACCCTCGACAATCAACGTGAGCCTCAACCGCTCGCTTAGGCTTGGTGGATTTGTAATCCAAACTCATGCACTTTTTGCCAGTCAGTGTATTCAACATTAGTAACAGGATCCGTGGGCCCCTTAGTTAACCACATGATAAAACGTATGATATTCCTATCAAATGCATTATATCCCTGATAATTCAAATTACCGCCAAACACTTGCAACAACTGAGGACGCCAAGTCGTTTTAGTTAAAAACGCCTGCATATAGGGATTAGTCTCAGGGGTATTTTTTTCAGGTTTACGGGCAACTAAACTCACAGAGAAAAATCCACCGACTTTTTGTGTCAGGATTTGCTGATGTTTCTGAATAAATTCATACAGCGCAGGATTATGTTTTCCGTGACGAATACTAGCGCCAATGATGATCTTATCGAAGGACTCCATCGCGGGGACGGCTTTTATATCAGCAATCACCACCGAATTACCTAACTCTTTGAGTTGCTGGGCTAACTGATTCGTGATCTTACGAGTTTGACCATGAACACTGGAGAAGATGATCAGAATTTTTTTCACTTAAGCCTCTATTATCTCAACAAAAATAAGAAAAAGCGGCCAGAAGAAAAACAAGTACGGCGGCCTTATGTTGACCTAAATATACCAATCAATATGATACTCAATGCCTCGCAATCCAGAAGGTAACCACAAGATAAACAATGCGCTTCTATGGATAGCGAGTCCGCTAGCGATATTTAGGTTTTCCACGCAAAAAGCAAACTGCCTATTACGATATTGCATACTAGGTGATTTAGTCATCTATTTACATGAAATAGATCACGGGCTTAGCGCCAAACCATCCCTCGATATTCGGTAATTCTAGCTTGCTCACAAAAATAAAAATCACCACTCTGAGGATCAAAATGTTACAAAATCAGCAATTCCAGCCCTAGTCTAGCAGGCGTGAATAAAAGCAAACCAACTCGGAGACTTAAAGCTAACAATCGACTAAGCTGGACACTTTTGGCAGAGCGGGTATTCTCCCTAATTTGCAATGTAAATTAGCAGACAAGTGATACAGGATTAAGGCATGAAGGATTCGGATATTTTAATGCTTGCGGATGAAGCCGCTCCCGCTGCGGAGGTCTCTGCCCGTAAAAAAGCCCTTTTACTTGGCCGTCAACTCGGCCTCGCCAGTGAGGAAGAATATCGCCCAGCCAATGCCTCGATTGCCGAACGCGCCCAGCATCGGCAGCGTAAACTCGCCAGCCAGTATCAGGCAAATGTTGAAACCATTTTCGCCCTCGCCTTAAGTTATACCTCTTCCGACATGACGGGGGTGGATCTCGATCCCGACTGGAGTCATCAATTTTTTCTGATGGCGGAGCAAATCCATAATCGAAAAATGCAGGACCTATGGGCACGTATTCTCTCTAGTGAAATCATCAACCCAGGAAACTTTAGCCTGCGCACCTTAGCGCTACTTAAGCAATTAACGCACAGAGAAGCGCAAATCCTCGAAAAAGCCCTAGGCATGGCAGCAAAAGTGAATAATGAGCAGCGCTTAAAACTCATTAGCGGCTATCGGCTCACGGGCGGGATTGGCCAATATTTTCGCAAGCATACCAACATCACCCTAGGTCTCTCGCAATTTGGTCTGCCCTACTCCAGTATTCTTACCCTAGTTGATGCGGGGATACTCCACAGCAGTGAGTTTGAAACGGGTTTACTCAATAGTAAAACCCCCATCCAACTCACTATGCCCGGTATTCAAATGAAGCTAACCCCTAAGAGCGGTAATTTGCTCTTTAGTTATTATCGATTAACACCTATTGGCGATGAACTAGCGCAGCTTGTGCTTCCTAAACAGGACCAAGAATACCTTAAAGCCCTTCAAGCCCTATTTGCCAAGGACTTTAAGATTGAATAACAAGCTGTTATAGACTGCTTCTATGCCAGCGCAGTGAGGCGATTTGGGCTAATAACATCGATTGCGGTTAAATAATCAATCAAAGCCCGAACTTGAGATGCTAAATCCCCTTTGCTGGTATCAATCGTCAACTCAGCGGAGAGCGGGGCCTCATAGGGTGATGAAATCCCAGTAAAATGTGCGATTTCGCCCTTGCGTGCTTTAACGTACAATCCCTTGGGATCACGCGCTTCACACACGCTAAGTGGCGTCGATACATGCACTTCGATAAATTGTCCAGCGGGGAATCTTGCACGTATGCTATCGCGCTCTTCTCGGGTGGGAGAGATAAAAGCTGATAACACCACCAAGCCCGCATCCACCATAAGTTTTGCTACCTCGCCAACACGGCGTAGGTTTTCATCCCTGTCGGCCACGCTAAAACCCAAATCTTTACATAGACCGTGGCGCACATTATCGCCATCGAGCAGATAGGTGTGAAAGCCCGCTTCAAATAATGCACGCTCAAGCGCACCTGCTAGGGTCGACTTACCTGCACCAGAAAGCCCAGTAAACCAAAGCAATACCGGATTCTGCCCCTTAAGTTTGGCTCTGGCTGCTTGGTCGACACTATGTTGATGCCACACTATATTGCTCATAAAAACTCCTCAAACCTTAATAAACCAACGACTAAAGGCATCGTTAAAACGGAAAGATGATCGGCACCATAAAAATCACAATCAGCGAATACAGTAGGGATAAGGGCAGCCCTAACCGTACAAAATCACTAAAACGATAGTTACCCGCATTAAACACCATCAAGTTGGTTTGATAACCATAGGGCGAAATAAAGCTAGCGCTAGCCCCAAACACCACAGCCATAATAAAGGGCCTTGGATCGACGCCATAATTCAGCGCCACCGCATAGGCGATAGGAAAAGCCAAGGCCGCGGCGGCGTTATTGGTGACCAGTTCAGTCAACAACAAGGTAACTAAATAAACCCCCACAAACGCCCCAAACACCCCGTAACCATTGATTGCGCCGAGTAAGCCTTGAGCGAGTCCCTCAGCAAGGCCTGTGCTCATCATCAGGTTCGCCAAACCCAAAGCGCTGCCCACAATCACGACTAACTCGAGCGGGAAACGGCGCTTAAGTTCAGATAAGGTTACGGCGCCAATGGCAAAGTAGCTGAGCAGCAATAGCACCAATCCTTTTGCCAAGGGTAAAATCCCCGCCAGACTCAGGCCAATCGTCAACACAAATCCGGCTAACACGATACGACTGCGTTTAGTGTCTAAACGCACATTCAAATCGAGTCCGCTGACGGCGGCAAATTCGGTACTTAGCTTAGCATTGGTGCTAAAACCATCCCCCGGCGTCAGCAGTAACACATCGCCCGGCTGCAATACGATA
Source organism: Shewanella sp. DNRA4 (assembly GCF_012843185.1). Lineage (NCBI taxonomy): Bacteria > Pseudomonadati > Pseudomonadota > Gammaproteobacteria > Alteromonadales > Shewanellaceae > Shewanella > Shewanella sp. DNRA4. The sequence continues at coordinate 347,173 of NZ_JABAIP010000003.1, read as the reverse complement.
TCGCCCAAGCCGCCCTTTAACGGATGATGGCCACGGCGAATCGCCATAACCGCCGCATCAAACTGCTCGCGAAAACGAGATTCCTTTAAGCTGCTGCCCACTAGGCTCGACGAAGGGGCCAATACCGCTTCGACTAGGTTTTGTCCCTTGGCCTGATGCTTACCAAACCAATCGAGGCCATCGAATTGATGCAACAGCTCCACCGACTCCACCGCGCCACTGAACCGCAGCACATCGTCCGCTTGCAATACTAACTGTGGCGGAACCGGACAAATACAAATACCGCTACGCTCAAGCTCGACTAAATAAAGCTTTTTTAGGGCTCTGAGCTTGTTGTCCACCACACTGCGACCGACTAAAGACGAGCCTTTAGCGACATGAGCCTCAAGTAAATAGGGCAGTGCTTCTTCGGTCGTTTCATCCCGTCTGTCGGGCAAGGTATTAGCCAGCATGATCAGTAGCGGAATGCCTAACAGTACAATCAACGCTGCAACAGGGGTAAACTCAAAGAAACCCAGCGCAGGTAAGCCCGCATTTTCCACAAACGAATTAACGATAAGGTTAGTGGAGGTACCAATCAGTGTGAGCGTTCCCCCAAGAATCGTCGCATAGTTAAGCGGCAGTAATAACTTAGCGGGCGCATGGGCCTGATTACGGCGCACTACCCCAATCAAAGATGCCACAACCGCAGTGTTATTGGTAAATGATGACAGCAGAGCCGTGGAAAATCCCAACTTTGCCATTGTCATCGCCAACGAGCTATTACCAATCACTTGGCTTAACTTTCCCAGCAATGAAGTCTTTTCCAGCGCTGTCGCCGCAAGCACCAATAACACTAATGTGACTAATCCCGTATTAGTAAAGCTAGTGAGCGCTGCGTCGAGCGTTACCATACCTAGGAGGTAACATATTAAAAAAGCAAATAAAAACAACACCGCAGGGTTTATGCGGCCAGCAATTAAGCCAGCCAACAACCCAAACAACACTATCGCCAATAGCCACAAGTCACTCACAAATTAGGCTCCAAGCTTTGAAATATCAATCGCTTGCCAGTGCGGGAAGTGTTTACGTACTAGCGCATTAAACTCCAGCTCAAAGGCACTAAATTGTGAAGACACTTGCTTGCTCACATGTTGACCTGATACCACCATCACCGCCGCCACAGTGGCATTGGATAAACGGTCAATCAGGATCATGCCGCCAGTATCACGTACCAGAGAATAGGCATCGAAAACGATATCTTCGGTCAGCTCTAAGGTCACGCGAGCGATGGCATTGAGCCCTAGTGTGTCGGCGCTGCTGCGCGCAAGTGTGTTCACATCAACCACATATTCTATGGTCGAGACTGAGGCTTGAGTCTTTTTACCCGCAACCTTGATGTCATATAACTGGCCGAGTTGTAGTGGTTTTTCATCCATCCACACGAGGTCAGCCACGATTTGGTTGGCAACCTGTGGCGCACTCTCTGGCAGAGCCAGTAAATCACCACGGGAAATATCGATTTCATCTTCTAAGGTGAGAGTGACGGCTTGCCCCGCCGTTGCCTCGGCCAAATCGCCATCGAAGGTCACGATACGCTCAACCTTGCTGCGTTTACCCGAAGGCAGCGCTACCACTTCATCACCCACCTTGATGACACCAGAGGCTAAAGTACCGGCAAAACCACGAAAATCCAGATTTGGACGCGACACATATTGCACCGGGAAGCGCACGGGTAAGGCACTCAGTTCACGTTGGGTATCAATGGTTTCTAACAATTCCAGTAATGTACCGCCCTGATACCAAGGGGTATGTAAACTTGGCTCGACCACGTTGTCGCCATTGAGTGCGGATAAGGGCACAAAGTGGATATCTAACTCACCAAAGCCTTTAACGAACTCACTGAAATCATTACGGATACGATTGAACACTTGCTCATCAAACCCGAGTAAATCCATCTTATTGACCGCGACCACAAAGTGGCGAATACCCAGCAAAGAGGCAATAAAGGCATGACGCTTGGTTTGGGTCTGCACGCCGTAACGCGTATCCACTAAGATCACCGCTAAGTCACAGGTTGAGGCGCCAGTCGCCATATTACGGGTGTACTGCTCATGACCTGGGGTGTCGGCGATAATGAACTTACGCTTATCACTTGAAAAATAACGATAAGCCACATCGATAGTGATGCCCTGCTCACGCTCAGCTTGCAGACCATCCACCAGCAAAGCTAAGTCGATTGCTTCGCCCGTTGTGCCCATCTTAGCGCTATCATTTTTTAAGCTAGCTAATTGATCTTCATAGATCTGCGCGCTGTCATGCAATAAACGGCCAATCAAGGTGCTCTTGCCATCGTCTACGCTGCCGCAGGTTAAAAAGCGCAACAAACCTTTATGTTGCTGCTGGGCTAGATATTCTTTTACCCCATGCTGGCTGATTTCTGCCGCCATACGATTAGTTTTCTTGACCGCTTTATCCATCTTTATCTCACTCTTATCTTGCTCAACTGTTCGTGAAGTCTGCTGGTACTTGGTTGATCTAAAAGCCTTCATCGGGACATTCACGAAATAGGTTTAATCTGTCTCTGAACCTTCGCTCGAAATGCCTTAGTTTAGAAATAACCTTGGCGTTTCTTCTGCTCCATCGATGCACTCTGGTCCGAGTCAATCAACCGCCCTTGGCGTTCGCTCGAGCGAGTTAGCAGCATTTCTTCGATGATTTTTTCGAGATTGTCCGCCTGCGAATGCATTGCCGCCGTTAATGGATAGCAACCTAAGGTTCTAAAACGCACCACCTCATGCTTAATGGTTTCACCTTCTTCGAGCTTCATGCGCTCATCGTCGGCCATAATCAACTGACCACCACGCTCAACCACAGGGCGCTCAGCCGCAAAATACAGGGGCACTAACTCAATGTTTTCTTGATAGATATATTGCCAAATATCGAGTTCAGTCCAATTCGATAATGGGAAGACACGAATACTTTCGCCCTTGTTCACAGCGCCGTTATAGGTGCGCCACAGTTCAGGGCGCTGATTCTTAGGATCCCATCTATGGTGACGGTCGCGGAACGAATACACTCGCTCCTTCGCGCGGGATTTTTCCTCATCACGACGCGCACCACCAAAAGCGGCATCAAAACCATATTGGTTTAATGCTTGCTTTAAGCCCTGGGTTTTCATGATGTCAGTATGTTTTGCACTGCCATGGTCGAAGGGGTTAATCCCTTGGGCAACGCCCTCTGGGTTAGTATGAGTTAATAATTCAAAGTCAAATTTTTTCGCCTGCGCATCACGAAAGGCGATCATCTCTTTGAATTTCCAGCCCGTATCCACATGCAGCAAGGGGAATGGGATCTTGCCGGGATAAAAAGCTTTACGCGCAAGATGTAACATCACCGAAGAATCTTTTCCGATGGAATACAACATGACTGGATTATCGAATTCGGCTGCGACTTCCCGAATGATCTGAATGCTTTCGGCTTCCAGTTGTTGTAAGTGGCTTAATTCACGCCCGGCCATACTCTTCTCCGTTTACCTAAAATGGGCTGCGACAGGCAGCTGGATTTAACTTAACTATTTCTAAAAAATGTTCTGATTTAACTAAATTTTTGCTGCAACTTTGGTCGTATTTAAAGCGTCAAGCGGCAGCAGGCCTTCGCCCTTGGGCTGAAACCAATTTAAGGTTTCGGACAACCCCACCACTTCGCCAATAATCATTAATGCGGGCATTTGCAACTGCGGATCAGCAGCAAGTTGTTCGAGTGAATCTAATTGCCCAATAAAACGTTGCTGCGACTGAGTGGTCGCCTTCGAGACGATGGCCACTGGTGTCTCTGGGCTACGACCTGCGTTGATTAACCCTTGACGGATAATGCCCGCGTTTAAAATCCCCATATATACAACTAAGGTATTGTTGGGATTAGCATAACCCTGCCAATCCATCGGACGGCTTTCTAACTGGCAATGGCCAGTAATAAACGTTACCCCTTGGGCATAATCCCTGTGGGTTAATGGAATACCCGCATATGCCGAAGTGCCGCTGGCGGCGGTAATCCCGGGAACCACTTCAAATTCGACGCCCGCTTCGACTAAGGTTTGTAACTCTTCACCACCGCGACCAAAAATAAACGGATCGCCGCCCTTCAGGCGTACCACGTTTTTACGGGTATAGGCTTTCGTCACCAGTAACTGATTAATTTCATCTTGCGCCGCGCTATGCTTGCCTGCACGCTTACCGACGGCAATTTTTTCAGCATCTTTAGGAATCAAATCGAGGACATCTTGGCTGACGAGCGCATCGTATAACACCGCATCGGCTGACTTTAGAATGCGCCACGCTTTAAGGGTTAATAACTCCACATCGCCGGGGCCCGCACCAACCAGCCAGACTTTGCCCTTAGCGCTTTGGCCTGGTAAAGATAAAACTTCCATCACATTCCCCGATATGAGATCAATGTGTAGCAATATAGCGCCAGTTATATTCCATAATAAATATAAAATCATTAATTGTTATATCAAAAAGAAATAACAAAAGAATTTGAATTAAGCCAGTTAACTATAAACGAGGTTGGCAAAAGCACCATACTGACTAAAATAAGTTAATTATCTGAAATAACTAAATAAAACATGATAACAGGACAAATATGAATGCAACCTAAACTTGCATCACCTCACATAACAGCACTATGTTATTGCTAAAAAATCTACTCAGTCAGCGCGTTAACGCATAAGAAGAAATGCAGTTTCACTCAAGTTAAGTAGTACAAGTGACAGTATTTCTCACAAAAGATCCACAGACTAATGTTAAGCTCGGTAAATAAAGATAAAGCAAACAGACACATCAAGGAGAGTCGATGTCCCCATTTTATCAAGGTATCGCATTAATCGGACTGCTAACTTGTGCAGGGTTACAGGCAGAGGAATCTTTAATCAAAGATCGCGTTAAGGATGAATTAGCGACTTCAGAGCGTCCATTTGTAATAACGCCGCATAAAGTCAATTACATTTTACCCGCGACCTATAATCCCGAGCCGAATATGAAACCCTATGCAGGGGAGGCCACCGGAACAAACTATGAACTCGATGAAATGGAAGCTAAGTTTCAGATAAGCTTTAAGTTTCCAATTTGGTACAATGTCTTTGGTGATAATGGTCACCTATTTTTTGCCTATACTAATCAATCCTATTGGCAGGTATACAATAAGGAAATATCTTCACCCTTTCGTGAAACAAACCACGAACCCGAAATCTTTATGCTATTCAATAATGATTGGAAAATTGGCGGTGTGACAAACTCGTTTTGGGGATTGGGCGCTGTCCACCAATCTAATGGTAAAGCAGGTTTATTATCCCGTAGTTGGAACCGCATCTATGGCACGATGATCTTTGATGCTGGCCCACTGGCGTTTTCAACTAAGGTGTGGTGGCGCATTCCTGAGGATGAAAAAACAGACATCCACCAAGCCCGTGGCGATGATAATCCCAATATTGATGAGTATATTGGCAATGCCGAATTTGTTGGCGTGTATGGGATTGATGAACATAGATTCACTCTCACCGTTAAAACTAACTTTAAAGATATTGACCGAGGTTCAGCAGAGATCACTTGGAGCTATCCCATCATAGGTAACTTACGCCTTTATACTCAATACTTTAATGGCTACGGTGAAAGCCTGATCGACTATAACCATCATAATCAACGTATTGGGATCGGTGTATCGCTCAACGATATTCTCTAGGACGTGACACAGCACAAAAAACAGCCATAATTCTACGCTGACACAAACAAACTGCTGCTAAATTGCTCAAGTGCGAGCAACCTAAGGGAGCTTAATGATGATTTTTATTGCCAACAGCGGCATTTACATCGATAGTCGCACACCTTTTTAGCAGTAAGGGTCATCATGGAGGAATATGAGTTTTAGCTATCGAACGGTAATAACTTTGCTGAGCATGATTATTTGCGCGAGCCTTATCAGGCTCGCGTTTTTTGCTATTCCTGAAAAAGAACAACCCACGTTAACGACAAAAGATATTCGCCAAGATCTCTATATTCTGCTCAATCAAATTGAACAACACTCCGCATTTTATGCGTTGGATCCACAACATAATGACAACCAACTCGAACGACTTGCTGGACTGATGACTGAGCAATACCAAGATCTTGTTCCTACAGAACGGTTCGCAGCGGAGCTTACAAAACTGCTTAACGCCTTAAAAGATCCTGGTGCTCAAGTTGCGAAGGTTGACAATAGTAGCGCCGACTTACCCTTAACACTGAGACCCGTCAACGAACAATGGCTTGCCTTAGACCATAAAAATAATCCTATTAGTGCCGAGTATCCTTTTATCACCCATATTGATGGCATCCCCTTAAGTAAGTGGATTTCAGCCAGCCAAGCCTATCTGTCAGAGCCTGCAAAAAATAGCCAAGAAATGCAGCTGATTTGGCTTAAACGACTCAACCTACTGCGGGAAGACTTAGGCTTAAGCATCAAACCTTATGTGATTATTAGTTTGATAAATGATGATTTGCAGACAACGCAGGTCACTATTGCTCTGCCTCCCCCTTCTAAAACGATAGTTAAACCGATTGAAGACGACACAGAGATAAGCTTTGAACGCCTACTCACTCAACTTGATGACTTAGGGCCGACTACGGTCTCAAAACCTGACTATTCACTAGAACAGATAAATCCAACCACGGCTCGACTCAAAATAGATGACCTCTATGCTTTTGAACTCGATAAAATACAACAAGAAGAATTACGTAAAGGTATGGAGCAGCCATTACTGATTGTCGATCTCAGGCAAGCGAAGGGATTTAGTCCTAAGTTACTGACCATGCTCTCGCGTTATCAGGATATGCCCGCCATGGACATACCACCTCATTCAGCGGTCGAAAAAATCATGGGGTTTGCCCATTATCGACGCTCGCCAGAACTTAGAAACGATTATTTAAAACCGTTGAATTTTAAACCGCTTGATGAACTTGAACTAAGCCCTGCGCGACTTAACGTGTTGACACGGCGGCTACCAACTATCGATAAAAGCCGGTTTAGTCCTTGGTTTGTTCGCACCAAACCTGAAGTCCTCACCGAAGGCAATAATCGTCTTGCACTACTTGTCAGTCCCTTGTGTAAGCAAGAATGCGAGTGGATCGCCTACCGGACTAAAGCATGGTCGAGAGTGAATTTAATCGGCGAAAAAACCTCTGGGGATTTTGCCAGACAATATCAATTTACCTTGCCAAATAGTGACTTAGAGATTCGATTTAGTAGCTCTCTCACCTATGATGCTAAAGGCGAGTTGCTGTCGGGAAAAGGCACTGAGCCCGATATTTGGTTACCACAAAACAATGATATTGAATGGCAAGGACTCGTGAGTTTAGTTAAATCAGCCAAACCCAAAGCCGTAGATCCAACTAACGGTCGACAAACCAAATTAGCCCAATCTCATTAGGGCGTGTTGACGTTTCGAGATTAAATTTTGTTCGTTCTGGTAAGTTCGTGCTCGCGAAACGAGGAATGATGTGTAGTTATTCTACTCAAATGACGAGCGGCTCTTATGACAGAAAGTAAGAGCAAGGACTTGCCAGACGAACCCTTCGGGCAGCATTTGGCTGGCTTTTCTGCCGCGTTATCGTCCGTTTATGTAGAATAACTACACAGTACGGACTTTGCCTTGCATAAAAGCTAGCCTAATTGCTGCAAAAATAACCATGAGACGTCAACACGCCCTAGTAAAAAGCCAGCAATTTGCTGGCTTTAAAATGCGGTGGAGTGATAAGTTTATTTCTTATCGCTTGCCTTTGAGTTCATCACAGAGCCAAAAACCAGACCTTGTTTATTCACATCAAAGCTCATTTGCACGCGCATATTATAGTCTTTCAATGCTTGCAGCTCTTCAGGCACTGGTTCACCAGTCATTTCTAACAGCGTCAGCACTGGGGTAAACATCTTACCGTAGTCGGCTGACATGCTGTAAAGGCCATTGGCTGATGGTTTTTCGCTCGCCAGTTTATTGGCTAACGCTAAACCTTTATCGCCAGAGTAAACCACTAAGTGTTGTCCCTTAATCGCCAACATCGGTTTGATATTAAGTTCTGGCGGCAACATTAATAGTGGAGATAAATCAGTGGGTTCACCATTATCCGCGACTTGCAGTTCAGCCAACATAGGGGCAAAAGGCTTAACCATGTTGAATAACATTGAAGGATTATCAGCGGTTAAACTGATTAAGGCATCTAAACTTTCGAGTTTAGGCTCTTGATCCTGTGAACTCATCTTATAGTCGAGTAATGACACACTCAGGCCTTTAACACCATTAGCCATGCCGGTAAACATACCCAACATCGCAGGGCTTTGCTGGCTTAATTCAGCCTGTAGCTCGGCTAGAGGCGCGCAGGTCAACTGTGGCTTTTGCAGATCATCCCAAATCGCGGTGAGCGAAGGCGCTACTTCATTAACATCAATCCCAAGGCCCATCGAGAAAATAGTGCTGTTAATATCCGCTAAATGGATTGGAATAAAGCCGCGCATTTTTTGTAATGCCGTTAAAATTGCTTGGTTTTTGCTTTCAATCACAAAAGAAGCCGCCATATGGCTTTCTTTTTCAGTCGACGTGAATGCGGTTAAACCTCCCACTGTGCGCGGCCAGTTAGCCGCAATCGCGGTTAACTCAGTGCGACATTCTGGTGTACGGATTTGCGCTAACGGATCTTCACCTTGGCTTTCTTCTGCTAAGAACTTGGTGAGCTGTTTAGCTAACATATTGCCATCTTGAGAGGTTATCGCTTTAACAATCTCAACATGGTTGATAAAGCTGATGCTATCGTCCATAAAACCATGGGTTTTAATGATCTCTTGCAACATGCCAGATGCGGCTAAAGATTGGGCGGGTTTCTTCAATCCTAAAGCCATTTCCAATACTTCAGGCTCGATAGAGGAAGCCGAGAATGTGACCGTTAAAATGCCATCTTTATGGGCAAATAATAGGTCAGCTTTATCAGTTGAACCTTCTTCGGCAAACGAATAAGCACGGTAGTCAATCCCTGCTAAAGTACGCTTTTCGTGGGTATAACCACTTTCTTGTTCGGCTTTATCCAGTACAGCCCAGAATGCATCAATTTGATTAATATCTGTTTTAAGAACAGGCACTACACCTAAGGTATAAAAATAAGGCTTGATCTCATTCGGTAAACCGAAAGTCTTAAGCAATGCGGTAGGATCTTTCATTCCATCCATATATTGCTTGTAAATACTCACAAAAAACTTAGCCATTGGGCTATCCAAATCGCCTAACTGAGCTAAGGAATCAGTTGAATATTGCTGGTAATTGCTAGAAATCGATTGCAGGTAGTTTTTCAGTGGAAACGGCTTTAACTGGCCAGTAAACACAGGGGTATCGGCTGGAATATAATCTAGCAAAGGATTGGCTGAAGCACTCGAGCTACTTCCGTGTTGAGTGTACCAATAAGCACCCGCCCCCGCTGCAATAATTGCCGCAGCAATAACAATCTTTTTCATCTAAAACTCCATTTAATTACCGTCAAAGTGACAAAAATAATACCGAAAGCACTTACCTTCGGCATTTAAATACTGACCTATTGTCATTCCTTATTACATCAACATTGCAAAATCAAAAGCTTATTATAACTAATCTTGAGAACGGATAAGCTAAGAAATAACGAATAGCAAATAAGAACTCATTAATATGCAAAAATCCGCGATAATCTACCATTAAAACGTCTTTGACGCTAATCGCGGCATGTGTCAGAAGCTTCCTATTTACTGGGCGCAATCGTTCGAAACCATCCTGTTACAGAAAAGCGTGGTCGTTTTGCAAACGGCGCGACAAATGAAACAGAGTGAGGATGGTGGACATCGAATAATGCCAAATTATTAAAGGTTGGCACCCAGGTATCAGTCAGCACACCTTTAGGAGTATAAAACTGCAGCAGACCACCCCAATCAGGATGCCATTCTGGAGTAAAGCCAAAAACAAAAGCAACTTTACGACCCTCACTTTCCACAACATCATTATGTCTTGTTAAGAAATTCCCCTGAATATAACGACTCGCCTGCAGTGAGGCATAACAAATACCTTCAATACCCGTAATCGTTTGAATAAATTTAAACATGTCAGGGCTGTTAATAAAACGATGTAGCGATGTAAGTAATTCAGGTGAAGGCTTTCCATCTAAGCCTCCTACGAGATGACTTCCATATAAAAAACCAATCCCATTTGCAGCATTGTGTAATATTTTTTGCTGTAAATCTTTTTGAGCTTCAATCGGTAATTGGCGTATTTGTTGATCCGACACTCTCATTGGCTTATTGTCGACAAACATTGCATTATCAAAACTCACTTCACTATCAAGTGTGTTAGCAATGACAGCTGCGGTTTCATTCTGCCAGACGTGTTGAATATTGATTTTTGCATCTCTAGCATATTCTTCACGCAGTGAAGCCATATCTCGCTCAAAATTAAACTCAAACATCATTTATTCCTTGGCTCATTCGAACGCCTAATACTCATCAAAGATGCATAATTACAATTTAACAACAAAACCACAATCGTAAATTTATTGTGCCTCGTTAACTTTTTTGAGCGTTACATTACCTAACTGACGCATTTGCTTGCGGATCCATGCGGAACGTTGCTCAACATAGGAGGAAGGTGGTGAGACTTTATAACGCCAAGGATTAGGTAAAACTGCAGCCAATAATGAAGCCTCATAGCGGGTTAATTTCGCTGCACTCTTGCCAAAATAATGTTTAGATGCCGCTTCAGCGCCATATATCCCCGGGCCAAATTCAACAATATTAAGGTACACCTCCAAAATTCGTGCCTTATCCCAAATCAGTTCCATTAACAGGGTAAACCAAGCTTCAATTCCCTTACGAATAAAACTACGGCTCGACCACATAAAAAGGTTTTTTGCCGTTTGTTGACTTAAGGTACTGGCTCCGCGAACCTTTTTTCCCTTTTGATTGTATTCGATGGCCGAACTAATCGCGTCTAAATCAAAACCACTGTGACCAGCAAACTTTTGATCTTCTGCGGCAATCACTGCTAATTGTAGCTCAGGGGAAACTTGCTCAAGCGAGCGCCATTGATGCCTAACCTCAGTAATCGGTGCAGGCGGAAACAACGCACGCTCTATTCGCCAACTCCACATAGGAGGATCAATAAAACGAAGTAGCACAACACTTAAAATAGAGGCGAAAAATAAGCCCAAAACCAATTTGGCTAACCAAGTAAATACACGCTTAACACCAGACATCTTAGGCTTTGGAGTTGGAAGATTAACTTGGGGACGATTGACATGATCGCGCATGGCATACAAGGGGGCGGTCATTTAATTATCCTCATCAATCGCACCATTCAGACTTACTGATAGTCTAAGGGATTTACTACTTACAAGAGAATAGTAAAGTGTAAACCGATGATAGTAAGTCATAAACAACACAAAACCGAACTGAATTAATGAAGTAAAACAATTAATGGTGTGAAAAACTGGATTCAACCTCGGCAGCTTTGACTACAGCTGACCGAGGTGAAAATGACTGATTAACAAGCGCTAGCAAGCCAATCAAACTGCTGGATACTCGCGGCAGCGAGTAAGGTCTCTTGGAATATCTACCGTTTTCCGTCTCGTTATATCGCTACACAGCAAACTAAGCCCATAAATAGCGATATTCAACAACTTAACTTGGCAAAATACCGACTAATCCGTATCTGCGCAGTAAACTCCCTCAAAACCATCTACGGGAACTTTGAAATATAGCTCAGAACATTCTAATGTGCATAACTCTGTGAGTAAAAATGTACAATTTTTTTGACTATCACAAAGTCACATTAGCTAACCATATGAAAATAAACTTTATCTCATTTTGATGACGCCACAATGACAGGCAAAATATTCTAATGGCTAAACCACTTTAAAAATAAGCAAAAAGCAATAGTCGGAACATAACATAAAAAATGCCACAGGAAATACTGTGGCATTTTTCTATAGAATCAAACAATTGGCTATATTTCGTAATGCAAACCGCACTCACGTTTTAAGCCATTAAAGCGCGTTTCTTCCTCTGTCATCCCTAATTCTAAGGGTTTGCTCGAATGAGTATCCCCAACAGAAACATAACCTTGTTCCCATAAAGGATGATAAGGCAAGTCAAATTGCGTCAGATACAGATGCACATCTTTATTCGACCATTCGATAATCGGCAGCAACTTGAAGCGAGAACCATGGATAGCCAATATCGGTAACTCTTCGCGAGTGCTCGACTGGCTGCGGCGTAGTCCAGCAAACCAAGTTCCAACTTCAAGCTCGGCCAAGGCGCGCTGCATTGGCTCCACCTTATTCAGCCGATTATAACGTTCAAGACCCTCTACCCCTTGTTCCCACAATTGGCCAAAGCGCGCCTCCTGCCATGCCGAGGTAATAGGTGCTTGGTAAACCTTAAGATTTAAGGATAAACGCTCGGTAAGCTGGTCAATAAACTGATACGTCTCGGGAAATAAATAGCCAGTATCCGTTAAGATCACCGGAATATCCGATTGCACCTGACTCACCATATGCAGCATCACCGCCGCTTGGATCCCAAAACTGGATGACAGCGCGTGATTACCGGGCAAATAGGCTAAGCCCCAGAGCACTCGCTCTTGAGCCGTCAAGCCAGCTAAGAAACGATTAATGCGTTCAAGTTCTGCTTGCTGAACGCTCTTAGGCGCCGTTAGCAGCGCCGTCAATTCGCTGCTACTTACCACACTCTGCAACGCGTTCGGTAAGCCGGAACCCGTCACCCCAGAATCAAGATCAACCATGAAAATCCTTAGCGGCATCAATAACCGCCTTCACCACGCCCACGCGGACAGTGAAGTTACCAAAGGTTTCACCTGCATTTCGCTCAATCGCGTAGCGGGCAAATAATCCATCCAATTCAGCAAGAATTTCAGCCTCTTGGATATTCTCTCTGTACATCTTATTCAGTCGAGTGCCTTCAAAATTCGCCCCGAGATACAGGTTGTAGCGACCCGGCGCCTTACCCACTAAGCCAATTTCGGCGGCAAATGGGCGGGCGCAACCGTTTGGACAGCCGGTCATGCGCACCACAATGGCTTGATCGCTAATGCCATTTTTAGCCTGCAGCGCATCGATATGGTCGATAAACTCAGGGAAATAACGCTCAGCTTCCGCCATCGCCAATGGGCAGGTTGGCAAGGCCACACAGGCAATCGAATGACCGCGTGTTTGAGTCAGCACTTGGCCGAGTAAACCATATTTACGGGCAAGCCCTTCGATGGTCGCTTTATCCTCAGGCGCCACACCCGCGATAATCATATTCTGGTTTGAGGTCATACGGAAATCACCCTTGTGGATCTTAGCGATTTCACGCATGCCGGTTTGCAAACTTTTGCCAGGCATATCTTTAATACGGCCGCTTTCGATAAACAGGGTTAAATGCCATTTACCATCCACACCTTCGACCCAGCCGTAACGATCGCCGCGATCGCCAATCACTACATCGCGCTTAGGCTCAAATTTAACGCCGGCACGGGCTTCCACTTCGGCTTTAAACTTCTCATAGCCATGGTCAACGATGGTGTATTTCAGGCGTGAACGCTTACGGTTGGTACGATTACCCCAGTCACGCTGCACCGTCATCACAGCTTCGGCAAACTTCATCACATCTTCGGTTTTAATAAAACCAAAGTCATCGGCTAAGCGTGGGAAGGTTTCTACCTCTCCGTGGGTCGAGCCCATGCCGCCACCGGCGGTCAGGTTAAAACCGACTAATTCGCCATTTTCAGCCACGGCAATAAAGCCTAAATCGTTAGTGTATACATCAACATCGTTATCCGGCGGTACGGCAACGGCCATTTTAAATTTACGTGGCAAGTAGGTTTTGCCGTATACAGGTTCAACGGTTTCGTCTTCTGTGGTCAGTAACTTCTCTTCATCTAACCAAATCTCGGCGTAGGCACGAGTGTGCGGCAGCAGGTGATCAGACAGCTTTTTCGCGACTTCATAGGCCTGCGCATGCAGTTTAGATTCGACCGGATTCGGGTTACACATCACGTTACGGTTAACGTCACCACAGGCGGCGATAGAGTCGAGTGCCTCACGGTCCAAACCTTGAATAATGGTCTTAAGATTACGCTTTGGAATACCGTGGTATTGGAAGGTTTGACGGGTCGTCAAACGAATACTGTTCGAGCTGGTGAGCGTCGAAGCAATTTTGTCTACGCCTAACCATTGCTGCGGAGAACAAATACCGCCGGGTACACGGGCGCGCAACATAAAACTATATAAAGGTTCGAGTTTTTGCTCTTTACGTTCGTTACGTAAATCGCGGTCATCCTGCTGGTAGAAGCCATGAAATTTGATCAGCTGCTGATCGCCGTCACTGAAACTGCCAGTCACAGAAGAATCTAAACCTTCTTTGATGGTCCCTCGCAGGTAATCACTGTCGGTCTTTAGGTATTCGTTTAACGCTAATTTTTGCTCACTCATGGCAACTGCCTCTTAAAATTCGGTCGGCGGCAGTATCTCCGTGGATACTGCTCTCTATCTTTGGGATCGATTAATTAGTACACGTCTTTTTGGTAACGTTTATGACTGCGCAGGGTCTCGAAATATTCTTCCGCCGCCTCGCTCGACAGTCCGCCAAACTCCACCGCAACCGCTAATAAGGCTTGGTGTACGTCTTTAGCCATACGCTCGGCATCACCACAAATATAAAGATGCGCGCCGTTTTGCAGCCATTGCCACAGGGCTTGCCCCTGCTCTTTAATGCGGTGCTGCACGTAAATCTTATGGGCTTGATCCCGTGAAAATGCCACATCGATACGGGTTAAATCGCCGTTTTTCAGATACTGTTGCCACTCAGTTTGATACAGGAAGTCCTGCTCAAAATGCGGGTTGCCGAAGAATAACCAGTTATCGCCCTCAGCGCCTTGTGCCACGCGCTCCTGCATAAAGGCGCGAAACGGCGCAACCCCGGTGCCAGGACCAATCATGATGACCGGCGTTTGTGGATCTTCAGGTAAACGGAAATGCTTATTCGGTTCAACATACACTTTTACTTCGGCGCCTTCCTGCGCCGAGGCTAAGAAGTGAGAAGCACCGCCAAAACGCGTTTGCCCTTGATGTTCATCTTCCACCAATGCCACGGTTAAATGCACTTCCGTATCAACCTCACTCTGGCTCGAGGCGATGGAGTAGAGTCTTGGCGTTAATGGGCGTAATAATTCCACTAACTTGTTTGCATCGAGATTAGCGTCAGGCTTGAGCTTGTAATTAGCCACTAAGTCTGCAAACTGATGATGTAAGATAAACTGACGAACCTGCTCTTTATCTTCGCTAATAGCAAGTAGCTCAGGACTTGCGGACAACTCGGCCCAAGTTTTGACTAAACCAGGATACAACTGCGTCAGTTCTTTCTTCTCGATCAAGGCTTGCTTGAGGCTGATTGACTCATTAGCGACAGTCACCTTGGCATCGGCCGCTAACCCTAAGCCCGCCAAAATCTCATCGACTAAAGTTTCGCTATTGCTAAACCACACCCCAAGCGCATCACCGACTTCATAGCGTAAGCCTGATTCACCTAAATCAATTTCAACGTGGCGCACATCTCTGTCTGAACCGCGTCCGGTGATCTTTTGGCTCACCAACACTTCGGCACTGTAAGGGTTTTGCTTAGTAAATTCGCCCTCGCTGGCAACTTGCGCCGAAGTTGAATTAATTTCATTCAGTGCCACCACATTAGCCGTGGTTTGAATGAGTGGCTTAACCGCAGTAAGCACATCGGCGTGCCACTGTCCGGCCGCAGCCTCATAGTCCACATCACACTCAACCAACGGCAATAAGGCTTTAGCGCCTAATGCCGAAAGCCGCGCATCAAAGTCTTTACCAGTTTGGCAGAAGAACTCATAGCTCGAATCACCCAAAGCCAACACTGAGTAATGTAAGTTGTTTAATTGAGGTGCGCGTTTTGATGCTAAAAACTTATGTAATTCAATCGCATCATCCGGCGCTTCACCTTCACCATGGGTACTAACCACCAGCAATAACAAAGTTTCTTGCTTGAGCTGGCGCACATTGTATTCACCCATGGAGGCTAAATTCACGCTATAGCCCTGTGCTTTAGCCTTTTCGGCCAAGGCTTTGGCAATGCCACGACCATTGCCTGTTTGGCTGCCATAGAGAATGGTTACAGTCTGCGCTGCCTGTGTATCAGACACTGGCACTAGCTGGGCTTGATTCCCTCCCGCATTGGCTGTTGCGGCTAAATAACCACTCACCCAAGCAAGTTGCACGGCATTTAATTCCGCGGTGAGTTGTTTCAGCTTATCGACCTGTGATTGCGACAGGGGTGAAGCCAGTGATGAAAGTTCTTTTAACAACATGAAACGGCCCTATGACAGTGTAATGCTCAGCAGAGTAACGTGGTTTTAGAAAAGCAAAAAAGAATAATATTTGATTTTTAATTCCATTTTGGAATATACAAAGTGCAAAAATTAAGCTACAAAAGTGTGCACTGGTTAAAACTTTTTGATACGACCAGTGCAGAAACCACTAGCTTGAGCAATATGCGCTTGTGTCAAACCAAAGTATTGCCACAATGGTGAGGAGCCTGCTGTACAGTGACCTTTGTTGCTCGCTAAGAAGTTTGTTTTAATGCACAAATTTCATACCAAGATTGAATGCGCTAACTGCCAAAATTGAATACACGAGTTCATTCTTACGCGACCTAGCCCTACCTAGGTTTAGCTCAGAGGAAGCACTCAGGCGGAACGATTATATAAACCACCAGGGAGTAATCATGCAGATTGGAATACCGAGAGAGAGTCTCGTCGGTGAGACTCGGGTCGCCGCGACCCCTGCCACCGTCGAACAGCTTAAAAAGCTCGGCTTTGAAGTTGTTGTTGAGGCCAATGCTGGCTTACTGTCTAGCTTTGACGATGCCGCTTTTGAAGCCGCAGGCGCGAAGATCACGATAGAGGTTTGGCAAGCGGATCTGATTTTTAAAGTCAATGCACCGACCGATGCTGAAATTGCGCAAATTAAAGAAGGCGCGACCTTAATCAGCTTTATCTGGCCCGCTCAAAATGCTGAGTTGGTCGAGAAACTGTCTAAACGCAACATCAATGTGATGGCGATGGACATGGTGCCACGTATTTCCCGTGCCCAATCCCTCGATGCTCTCTCCTCTATGGCCAATATCGGCGGTTATCGCGCCGTTGTTGAAGCAGCGCACCACTTTGGCCGTTTCTTTACTGGGCAAATTACCGCAGCGGGCAAAGTGCCACCTGCCAAAGTGCTAGTGATTGGTGCCGGTGTAGCCGGTCTTGCGGCCATTGGTACCGCAGGTTCTTTAGGTGCCATCGTTCGCGCCTTCGACACGCGCTTAGAAGTGGCCGAGCAAATCGAATCCATGGGTGGCCAGTTCCTTAAGCTGGACTTCACCAATGAAGATGGCAGCTCATCGGACGGTTACGCAAAAACCATGTCAGATGAGTTTATCGCCGCTGAAATGGCATTGTTTGCCGAACAAGCCAAAGAAGTCGATATCATCATCACCACCGCGCTGATCCCAGGGCGACCAGCGCCTAAGCTCATCACCAAAGCCATGGTCGATAGCATGAAAAGCGGCTCTGTGATTGTCGATATGGCAGCACAAGCGGGCGGTAACTGTGAGTACACCCAGCCAGGCGAGCTATTCGTTACCGAGAATGGCGTAAAAGTCATCGGCTTTACCGATCTTCCCGGCCGCTTGCCCGCGCAATCGTCTCAACTTTACGGCACTAACTTAGTCAACCTGATGAAGTTAATGTGTAAAGAGAAAAACGGTATTGCCAGCATCAACTTCGATGATGTGGTCATGCGCAATATGACTGTGGTGAAAGAAGGCCAAGTCACCTTCCCGCCGCCACCCATTTCGGTGTCAGCAGCCCCAGCGAAACCTACCGCTAAGGTGGAAGTGAAATCCGCTCAAGCCAAAGCGCCTTCAAAACTCAAGTATATTCTCGCCGCCCTTGGCGCTGCCGGCTTTGCCGCCGTAGCCTCAGTCGCACCAGCCGAGTTTTTATCCCACTTTACGGTATTTATCCTGTCCTGCGTGGTGGGCTATTACGTGGTGTGGAACGTGTCCCACTCACTGCATACGCCTTTGATGTCTGTGACTAACGCAATTTCAGGCATTATCGTGGTCGGCGCTTTGCTGCAAATTGGTCAAGGCTCAACCTTGGTCACTGTGCTGGCGTTTATCGCCGTGCTGATCGCCAGTATTAACATCTTCGGCGGTTTTACCGTCACTCAGCGCATGCTGAAGATGTTCCGTAAGGATTAAGGGGGTATAACGTGTCTCAAGGACTGGTAACAGCAGCTTACATCATTGCCGCCGTGCTTTTTATCTTCAGTCTCGCTGGATTGTCGAAACAAGAAACGGCCAAACACGGCAATTTATTTGGTATTACAGGTATGGCCATCGCCCTACTGGCGACCATTTTTAATCCAGACACCAGCGGTGTCGCCTGGATTATTGTCGCCATGGTGATTGGTGGTGCCATCGGCGTGCGTTTAGCACTGAAAGTCGAAATGACGGAAATGCCTGAGCTCGTCGCGGTGCTCCACAGTTTTGTGGGTATGGCCGCGGTGTTAGTGGGCTTTAACAGCTTTATCGACTTACACCCAGAACAAGTATCACAAGTGGTTGTGGCCGTGGGCGGGGATATGAACTCCACTCTCGCAGCCGTGCAGAATGCGCTGAGCGAAGCGGCAAAAGCGGCTGAAAACGCGCATATGACTGGCGCTATGCTCAACATTCACTTAGTGGAAGTCTTCCTCGGGATCTTTATCGGCGCGGTAACCTTTACCGGTTCTATCGTCGCATTTGGTAAATTACGCGGATTAATTTCATCTAAACCGTTGATGTTGCCACATCGCCATAAGCTAAACCTCGCTGCGGTATTGGTATCACTTGGCCTGTTAGTGTACTTCGTGCAAACCGGTGGCACTATGCCAGCCCTACTGTTGATGACACTTATTGCCTTCGCCTTTGGCTGGCACTTAGTGGCTTCTATCGGTGGTGCGGATATGCCGGTTGTGGTTTCAATGCTGAACTCCTACTCAGGTTGGGCAGCGGCAGCAGCGGGCTTTATGTTGTCAAACGATCTGCTGATCGTGACAGGTGCGCTCGTGGGCTCATCGGGTGCGATTCTGTCTTACATCATGTGTAAGGCGATGAACCGCTCGTTTATTTCGGTTATCGCAGGTGGATTTGGTACCGATGGTGTGGCCTCCTCTGGTGATGAAGAAATGGGCGAATACCGCGAAACCAACGCCGAAGATGTGGCGGATATGCTGAAAAATGCCTCTTCCGTTATCATCACCCCTGGCTATGGTATGGCAGTGGCACAGGCGCAATATCCTGTGGCTGAAATCACCCAAAAACTGCGTGACCGCGGCGTAAAAGTGCGCTTTGGTATTCATCCGGTAGCAGGTCGTTTACCTGGCCATATGAACGTACTCTTGGCCGAAGCTAAAGTTCCCTACGATATCGTGCTTGAAATGGACGAAATCAACGAAGACTTTAGCGATACAGACGTAGTGCTGGTGATTGGCGCGAACGACACAGTCAACCCTGCGGCGATGGAAGACCCGGGCAGCCCAATTGCGGGCATGCCAGTGCTCGAAGTATGGAAAGCGCAAAACGTGATTGGCTTTAAACGCTCAATGAACACGGGTTATGCGGGTGTACAAAACCCTCTGTTCTTCAAAGACAATACCCAAATGTTGTTCGGCGATGCTAAGGCCAGTGTTGAAGCGATTTTAAAAGCGCTGTAATCCGTTTAAGCACTGAATCACTCGATACAAAACTCAAAGGGAGCCGTTGGCTCCCTTTGCTTTTTAGAGGGTTTTATTGCGCTAGGCTTCACATACTTTTAAGCCTGCTCAGCTAGTCTCTGCGCAGTTTATCGCTTCAGGTAAAAGGAGATATCATGCTGCTTGGATTATTTATGCTGTCGGCAATATTAATCAAAACGTCGTTATTAGGGCTGGGTTGGATATCAATTGGTATCGGCGTTGGGGGTTATCTTTTTTGCCGTTTTTACCACATTAATCTTGCGGACCTACTGGTCAAAAAATTTAGACGGCTTTTTATCAGTGGGGCGATATTACATCTGCTGCTGTATCTAGGCCTTATTGTAAAACTCTTCCTGATCGATAGCCTAGAGGATATTCCGGCCTTTTTAATCAGTCATTTGGTATTCCACCATGCACTCTGCGCACTCATTGCAGCCGCCCTTACCTTTATGGCGATTGGCGTTTACCTTAGCCAGCAAAAGCTAAAGCTAAAGCTAGCGGATACTGCTCCACCTTCACTCCTTAACTGACACCTTAAAAGCTAAAAGTCTCGCCCCTAAAAGCCAAAAGGAGCCACAAGGCTCCTTTTGATAGCAATTCATTTTTGATTATGCCGCTTTAGCAATATCAAAATTAGATAACAACATCACAGCTGTACGGCCGAGTAAATGATTGATGGTACGATCGCCCACTAATCCTAATTCTGCAATGGCTTGCTGACGTGCAGTGCTTACCGCTCTAAACAGAGTGATTTCATTATTGGTGCCGCCGCAAAGGCTGAAGAATAATCTTAACACTGCGCGGTAATGCTCTTCTTGCATCGCTTGCATCCAAGAGGTTTCTAGCGCTTCTTGGCTAGAGAAGTCGAGCGCAGCAACAAAAAGATTGCCAATACGGCTGTCTAAGCGAATTAAAAAGTCGTTCTTCCGCGGAAAGTGGTGACTAATACCTGTGCGGCTAATCCCCGTTGCTTCAGATAACGTGGTATAAGACATAGTCTCAAAGCCAATAGTCAAAATTTGTCTTAACGCTTCATCCATAATCTGATTGATGGTTTGCTCAGTCTGTACTCGCGAGCGCTTAGCCATAATAAAGTCTCCCACTGTTCTTTTTGTGGGATAGAGCTTACCAAAGCCTTTCAGGGATTACTGCTGTTTAAAAACGTGAAACAAGTGTATTTCACTTTTGTTCAGCTAGGGTTCAGTTTTAAACGGAGGATTTCATCGCTTTTATTTACATATTTATAACATTGAATTTTGTACTAACCAGTCGTGTGCTTTTTGTTCCCCCATTAACAATGTTAGGGTAGGCGTTAAATAACGCCCAAGATCGGATTTACGCCAAAACAGGTATTCTGGCAGGGGTTGTAGCACGGTATCACTAAAAGTTCGTTGTATTAAACTCGAATATTCACGCAAAACCTGCGGTTCAATTTGTACCATTTGAGGATAAAAATCGGCTACAAAATCACGATAGTGAGTATATTGAACGATTTGAGTGACCTGATATTTATTTAACACCTGTATCATCATTGGTGTCGTCCAGTGTGACATATATTGCGAACTTGTAAGCGCCGCTAGGTTGCGCCGATGATACTGCTGCCAAGCTAAATCAAAATTGCCTTTAGCATTGGCAATACACCAGATGAGATACAGATCCGCTAACCATTCATGCTGATAAGGTGTTAATTCCTTAGGTAATAAACTCCCCTGCAACGCCAAGTTTTCAAGGTGGCCTAGTTCATGCCAAAGGGTTAATTGTGCTTGTTCTTTTAGATCTAATTGGTAGGTAATACCATCAATATTGGCCAGTTGGATCTCTGGTGTTTCTTGCTCATTGACGAGTATTAGGCCGGAGAAATGACTATCTTCAACAGGTAATACCATGGCACTGCGAAGCCCAAGCTCTGTTTTAAACTGAGCCTCGCTGTGGGGGAGCTGTTCACGAACCTGAGGTGGAAATGTTGCCAGACACAGACTCAATTGCGCTAAAGGACAAAGTAACGCCTGCTTATCGGCAATAGGCACCCAAGTTAAGCTTGATATCAGAGTCAGTGCAATTAAACTCACTGTTTTGCCATGATATTTTGGATAATCGCCGTAGTAGAGATGCCGTCTTCAAATCCCAACACTTGCACTTGGCCGCCCGCAGCAATGACCTCGGCGCCACCCGCAATATCTTCAACCTTATAATCACCACCTTTCACTAAAAGATCCGGTAGTAATCTGGCGATGATCCGTTGTGGTGTATCTTCACTAAAAGGCACCACCCAATCGACGGCTGCTAATCCTGCCAACACCGCCATACGTCTATCCACTTGATTAACTGGGCGACCTTCGCCTTTTAAGCGTTTGACTGAGGCATCGTCATTCACTGCCACGATCAATCTGTCGCCTAAGGCTTTGGCTTGCTTGAGGTAACTGACGTGCCCCGCGTGCAGAATATCGAAGCAACCGTTGGTCATCACCACTCTCTCGCCACGTAATTTGGCTTGTTCTAGAGCGTAAGCAAGTTGATCTTCACTCACCACCCCAAAACCAGACTCACCGTGATGCAGTGCTAGGGCCTCAATCAACTCAATACGAGAAACCGTAGAAGTACCCAGTTTACCCACTACAACGCCAGCGGCAGTATTGGCAATCGCACAGGCTTGCGGTAACTCAGCACCCGCGGCTAAAGACGTTGCTAAAGCTGAAATCACAGTATCACCAGCGCCTGTTACGTCATACACCTCACGGGCGACTGTTGGGATGTGTAATTCAGGGGCATTGGCCGTCACTAAAGTCATGCCCTTTTCAGAGCGGGTGACTAAGATAGCGTCGAACTGGTACTTGTTCAGTAATCCGCGAGCCTTTTCGAGTAGATCTGCTTCAGAGGTTACCGCGCCAACCACGGCCTCAAATTCACTCATATTCGGTGTGATGAGCGAGGCGCCATGGTAACGGCTAAAATCGGAACCCTTAGGGTCAACCAGTACTTTTACGCCTTTGGAACGAGCCAGCGCGATAAAATCCTGCGGCTTATCGATAGCACCCTTCGCATAATCTGATAGCACGACCACATCGACCGAATCGAGTAAGGCCTCAGACTGCTTAAGTAAGCGCGCACTGTCCTGCTTATCGAAGGACTCTTCAAAGTCGAGGCGAATAAGCTGTTGATTGCGCGATAACACCCTAAGCTTGGTAATGGTCGGTTTATCGGCAATTTTCAACCATTGTGGTTCAACCCCAAGTGCTTGTACGCCAAGCGTTAACGCTTTAGCCGTATCATCCTCACCGACTAAGCCCGCCAATTGCACTTGGCCACCTAAGGTCGCAATATTTAGCGCCACGTTAGCCGCCCCGCCCGGTCTATCTTCGACTTGGTTAATCTTCACCACGGGCACTGGCGCCTCGGGGGAAATACGTCCCGTAGGCCCAACCCAGTAGCGATCTAACATCACATCGCCGACGACTAACACTTTGGCTTTTTCAAATGCTGGCAGAGAAACCTTCATAGCGCTCTTATCAGTTGCAGAAATTAAACCGTGATTGTACCTAATTTTCAGCAAAAGATGAGTTAGAATAAGCAGTAATTTTCAAAAGTAGTGAGTATTTTTGTGGTCGAGAAAGCTGAATTTTCATCATCTTTATATCATCCGAAACACTGGCCCATGTGGTTTGGGGTGTTAGTGATGCGGATTACCCAAGTGTTGCCTCTATCATGGCAGATGAAATTAGGCAAAGGCATGGGTCGATTAGTCAAGGCACTTGCGGCCAGTCGAACCCATACCGCGCGCCGAAATTTAACCCTCTGCTTCCCGGATATGCCAGAGGCCGAGCGAGAAGCGCTCCTCACCCGTAACTTTGAAGAAACGGGTAAAGCGATTTTCGATACCATCAATGCCTGGTGGTGGTCCGATGAAAAAATCCAACAACATATGCAGATCACTGGCAAAGAGTACGTTCAAGACACCTTAAATGCTGGTCATGGCGTCATCCTGTTTGCAGTACATTGCCTACCGCTGGAAATGGGCGCGCGTATTTTTGGTCAATTCCAACCCGGTGTTGGGGTGTACCGCCCACATAACAATCCCGTGATGGAATACCTGCAAGTGAAAGGTCGATTACGTTCGAATAAAGCCTTAGTGCCGAAACGCGATCTACGCCAGATGGTGCGTTGTTTACGTAACCCCGATGTGATTTGGTATACCGCTGACCAAGACTTTGGCCGCTCCAGTGCTGTGTTTATTCCCTTCTATGCCGTGCCCGATGCCGCCACTATTACTGGCGCAACCACGCTGGCAAAGTTAGGTAAGGCCAAGGTATTACCCTTCTTTGTTGAGCGCACAGAAGGAGATACGGGCTACCGGATTGAAATCATGCCTCCATTAGATAATTTCCCAGGTGAAGACGAAGTCGCCGATGCCATCCGTGGTAACAAAATTATTGAACAGATTATCGATAAAAATCGTGCTCAATATATGTGGCTCCATCGCCGCTTTAAGACGCGCCCGGATCCAACGGATAAGTCCTTATATAAGTAAGCTTTTGGTTAATCACATCGAGATAATCGCTTAAAAGAGAATACAAAATGCCAAGCAATCGCTTGGCATTTTGTTTATATCTTTCTGCCTAAGGCATCTTGTAGGGCTCTAAGCGCTTAAACATGGTAGTTAAGCACAACACTTAAACCAGATTAAGCCTCCGCCGGTAAGCGAATACCCACATTGGTGACTTTGCCTTCATAGAGTCCCGCAACGACCCAATGGAGTGATTGCCATTGAAACTGGTCCCCAAGTACTGGATGCGCACCTAGCTCTAAAGCAACTAAATCAGCTACAGTCATGCCGCCGGTTTCATCGTCTAATGTTAAGCCATAGATAGGTGCAAGATCCGCCAATTTAACCTCGGTATCGATAAAGAAGTCACCAAAGAAACGTGGAACCTCCTTGGTTTCAGGGGCTTGGCTAAAGAGGTTACTCAATGCTTCAAGGCTCTTTTCCTGCCCGAGTACGCACAGAATATCACCCGCCTCTAAGCACGTACTTCCCGAAGGATGCAATAACCTATTATTGCGAAATACTGCCGCAATACGAGTACCATCGGGCATTGCTAAGCGTTTTAGCGGTTCACCAATACACCACTTACTTTCACTCAAACGATAGACAAACACTTCCCATTCGCTGCTCGGGTAAATTTCAACCCCCGAACGCGAAACGGGCAAAGGCTTTGGGGGCAATTCTACCTTTGCTAAGCGTGCAGCCGTAGTGAGTGACGCCCCTTGGACTAGCAGAGAGACTAACACCACAAAAAAGGCCAAGTTAAAATACAATTGTGCCCCAGGAAGCCCAGCCATCATTGGGAATACCGCTAAAATAATCGGCACGGCACCACGAAGCCCGACCCAAGAGATAAACCAGCGGTCACGGCTGCTAAAACTCTTAAAGGGCAGCAAACTTAGCCATACCGCTAAAGGTCTGGCAAACAGGATCATCCCAAAGGCCAGTGCTAAGCCCGGCAGCCAAATATCTAATAGATCCGAGGGGGTTAGGAGTAGTCCCAAGACGAGAAACATGCCGATTTGACTCACCCAAGTCATTCCATCCAATACGTTTAATATCGCATGACGTCCACGAGTTGGCTTATTACCGAGGAATAGGCCAACTAAGTAAATCGACAGAATGCCACTGCCACCTAGCTTGTTCGATGCAGCGTAAATAATAAGGCCGCCACTGAGCACGAGAATCGAATATAGACCTTCAGCGAGTTGACTTAAGTTCACCAATTTCCATAGCAGCCAGCCACCACCCAAGCCTAATAAAATTCCCAGCCCAAATTGTTTAATAAAGCTAATCAGCATAAAGCTTGCAGAGAGCTCGGCATCGACATTGCCGAGAATGGCAATCAAGGTGACAGTTAAAAATACCGCCATAGGGTCGTTACTACCCGATTCGATTTCCAGCGTTGCTCCAACCCGCTCATTAAGGCTGCGTCCCTTTAACAGTGAGAATACCGCCGCCGCATCGGTAGAGCCGACAATCGCTCCCACAAGCAAACCTTGTAGCCAATGTAAGTCAAATAGCCACGCAGCCATAATGCCTGTGATACTGGTGGTGATCGCCACCCCAAAGGTTGCCAAGGATAACGCAGGCCACAGTGCGACCCTGAAGCTCGCGACCCGAGTGCGCATACCGCCATCGAGCAAAATAATGGCTAAGGCTAAGTTACTGACAAGATAAGCGGTTGAATAATCATCGAAGAGAATACCGCCGGGACCATCTTCACCAGCAAGAATACCTACGGCGAGGAAAATTAATAAGATAGGAATCCCAAGACGGGATGACATGGGACTAAGCAAAACACTCACGGCAGTAAGTAAGGCACCGATCAGAAAAAAACTATTGATGGAATCTGCATCCACACATGCCTCCTTAAATGCTGCTGGCTCAGCTAAACGATAGCAAAAACACCTAGATTAAAAATGACTCAATTAAAAATTTCAGTGTTTCTATACTAGCATAAAAAATGCAGATTATTGGAGTTTTAAATATTAAATTTCAATCATCTACACTAAAATAATCATCAACAGCAACTTTAGGCTAATTTTCAGATAAAAACACATAAAAAGACAAATACAACCAGAACATCAAACCATAAGCATAAATAAAATAAAGCTTATATTTATCAAGTTCTTTAAAAAATAAATCCGACACAAACTTTCCATTTTTAATCAAAAAAATATCGGTAACCATCTAAAAAGACACTATATCGATAAAAACACACACCTAACTATATTTATCGCCGCAATACCTTGAAAGACCACATTAAATTGAATAGTTCATTGTGTTATCAACATTGGCCCACCAATGACTGTCATAAAGACAATTAATGTCATTGTGACAAACTTTATTGCTATCAAAAAGACACTGCTAAGAATTTAAATTAATTTTTTTTCCTTTATTTTCAATAACAAAAATACTTGGCACATATTGCGCAATAGCAAATTACAGGTATCAAAATGACGTTGGATTAAGGGGATTTATGAGCAAACAAAAACTCACCGCTATCGCACTATTATTAGTGTTGATTGCCTCATTTACTGTACTACTGAGCGTAGGCAGTGAAATTTATCGAGAAAAACCACCCATTCCCAGTGCATTTGTCGATGTGAATGGCCAAGTTATCTTTAGTGAAAATGATATAGAACAAGGTCAATTAGTATGGCGATCAATGGGCGGCCATCAACTCGGTTCGATTTGGGGACATGGCTCCTATGTCGCCCCCGATTGGACCGCAGACTGGTTACACATAGAAGCCCAAGCTTGGCTCGACCTGCGCGCCAAGCAACAATATCAAACGCCTTTCGAGCAACTAGGTTCCCAAGAAAAAGCGGGGCTTGAACAAGCATTAAGGGATGATTTACGCCATAACAGTGTTGAACAACAGATCGATGGCACTCAGCTTATTAGGCTATCGACCACACGAGTAGAAGCAATTCGCACGGTTAATCAACACTATTTATCCTTGTTTGGTGATGACCCTAAACTCAGTTCACTACGCGAACAATACGCCATGAAAGAGGGCACAGTGCCCGATGTTACACGCCGTGAACAACTTAATGCGTTCCTGTTTTGGGGGGCTTGGGCTGCCATCACTGAACGCCCAGATGCACCCTATACATACACTAATAACTGGCCGTTCGATCCTCAATTAGGCAATACTCCCACCTCGGATAATATTGTCTGGTCGATACTCAGTATCGTGACCCTGATAGCGGGTATTGGTGGATTGCTATGGCACCATGCCAGCGGTAAGCACGAAAGTCTGCCTAAGCCGTCGGAACAAGACCCGCTGTTTTTCACTAAACCAACCGCTTCACAAAAAGCCGTCGGCAAATACTTCATTACGGCGATAGGTCTCTTTTTACTGCAAATTTTACTCGGAGGTATTACCGCTCACTATGCGGTAGAAGGCCAAGAGTTTTATGGTTTACCTATTGCGGAAATACTCCCCTATTCAGTAACGCGTACTTGGCACACCCAATTAGCCGTATTTTGGATCGCCACGGCTTGGTTAGGTACAGGACTGTATATTGCTCCTGCATTATCGGGCCATGAACCCAAATATCAACGAATAGGCGTTAACGTACTCTGGGTAGCCTTAGTGGTGGTTGTGCTCGGTTCAATGGCGGGCGAATGGATTGGGGTACAGCAGTATTTTGATCTCGATATGAACTTTCTCTTTGGCCATCAAGGATATGAATACATAGATCTGGGTCGAGTATGGCAAATCTTACTCCTCGTTGGATTATTGATTTGGCTCGCCCTAGTCACCGCCGCCATCAAACCCGCCCTCAAAGTTCAAGGCGAGATGCGCCCTGTTATTTGGGTACTCTATGCCTCCTGCGTCGCAATTGGTTTGTTCTATGGCGCCGGCCTCTTTATGGGCAAACACTCCAACTTAGCGATTGCAGAATACTGGCGTTGGTGGGTAGTACATCTGTGGGTTGAGGGCTTCTTCGAAACCTTTGCGACTGCCGTTATCGCCTTAATGCTGGTACGTTTGGGCTTAATCCGTGGCCGTAGCGCCAACGGTGCGGTCTTGTTTACAACAGTAATCTTCTTAACCGGTGGTTTAATCGGCACTTTACACCACCTCTATTTTACTGGCACACCAACCTCGGTTATCGCCTGGGGCGCAATTTTCTCGGCCTTAGAAGTGGTGCCTTTAGCCATCATAGGTTTTGAAGCAATGGAAACCTACCGCTTGCGTAAAGCCAGTCCATGGATGCAGCGTTATCACTGGGCGATTATGTTCTTTGTGGCTACCGCGTTTTGGAACTTGGTCGGTGCCGGTATGCTGGGCTTCTTAATCAATCCACCAATCTCGCTCTATTACATTCAAGGGTTAAATACCACTGCCACCCACGGTCACGCTGCCTTTATGGGGGTTTATGGCATGCTCGGCATGGGACTAATGCTTTTCTGTCTGCGCGGTCTAACTGGCAATATGCAGTGGAATGACAAAATGCTCAAAGGCGCCTTCTGGAGCCTCAATATTGGCCTAGCGGCTATGGTGTTTATGTCACTATTACCTGTAGGGATTACGCAGTTTTTTGCGGTCATCGACCATGGCTATTGGTATGCGCGCTCACCAGAGGTCATTCATAGTCCGCTGGTTGAAAGACTGGTATGGATGCGTATGTTTGGGGATATCATCTTCAGTATCGGCGGATTATTGATGGGCACCTTCTTATTTGACTTAATTAGAAAGGCCCTGAATAAACCTGCAAAGTTACAAGGGGAGCAATTACTACCAGACCACTAACACGAGACTAAATAACGGTTAGTCCCATACCAAGGTGCCATTGCTGGCACCTTGGTTGCCTAATCTCTAGCAGCTACGTTACGGAGAGTCATTCCTGCATGCATTTTGCTGTTAGTCGTGTTTAAACTACATGTGTCAATATAACAATCAATGGTATAAATCAGGGTAATCTAGCTGCTGGAGTTTTTATGGCCCTTAGTCAAACCGATCTTACCCGTATCGCCCTCGATATCACCTCAGGTTTAGCCCATAGAGACCGATTCTCACGGCTGCTCAACACCGTTAGAGAAAACTTACACTGTGATGCCGCTGCGCTACTCACGTTTCATGGTCAGTATTTTACCCCACTCGCCATCGATGGTTTGAATGATGACGTACTAGGCAGACGTTTTATCCTTAATGAGCACCCAAGGCTTGAGGCTATTGCCCGTGCGGGGGATATAGTGCGCTTCCCAGCTGACAGCGAACTTGCAGACCCTTACGATGGTTTAATCCCCAATCAAACAGGCGCATTAAAAGTGCATGCCTGTATTGGACTACCGTTATTTGCCGATGAACAGCTTATCGGGGCCGTAACTATCGATGCCTTTAATCCTCTGCAATTTGATCAATTCAGCAATGCCGAGCTACGCAGTTTAAGTGCCATTGCCGCAGCATCTTTAAGCAATGCTTTACTGGTTGAAAAACTTGAACGTATGGCCCTAAACAGCCATTCAACCCATGCACAAGAAAATAGCCCTAACCTGAGTCAGAATGCCGAAATCATTGGCCATTCGCCCTTAATGCAAAGTTTAAACCGAGAGATTGAAGTCGTAGCCCATAGCGATCTGAATGTGCTGATCTTGGGCGAGACTGGTACAGGCAAGGAGTTAGTCGCCCAGGCGATACATCAAAAATCTGCAAGATCCAGTAAACCATTGGTCTATCTAAATTGTGCAGCACTCCCCGAATCGGTTGCCGAAAGCGAACTCTTTGGTCATATCAAAGGTGCGTTTACAGGTGCAATTAGCCATCGCAGTGGCAAATTTGAAATGGCCGACAAAGGGACACTCTTTCTAGACGAGATTGGCGAACTGCCCCTCACACTCCAGGCCAAGTTATTGCGGGTCTTACAATATGGCGACATACAAAAGGTAGGTGATGATCGCAGCCTAAAAGTCGATGTCCGCATCATAGCCGCAACCAATAAAGATCTTAAAACAGAAGTGCTTGCAGGTCGTTTTAGGGCAGACCTTTACCATAGGTTAAGTGTATTTCCGATACTGGTTCCGCCCTTACGGGAGCGCGAACAGGACATCACACTTCTGAGTGGATTCTTTGCTGAACGCTACAGGCAAAAACTCGGGATGAAACAACTTAATTTCAGCAACAGTAGCCTACTCTTGCTCAATCAATATACTTGGCCGGGTAATGTACGCGAACTAGAACACGCTATCCATAGGGCGACGGTTCTAGCACGCGTAACCGCACGGGACGGCTGCTGCACCATTGCGCCACAACATTTCGATTTACCTGTTACACTTAACACCTCAAAAATGAGTTCATTGGCAATTACGCCGTTGAGCAATGCAACGCAAATCCAGCAAGAGTTTGTTAGCTTATCCCTAGCAACCGACACATTTCAGCGCAACTACATCAAACAAGTCTTTACCACACATACTGGCAATTGGGCTGCCACGGCAAGGACATTAGGAGTTGACCCAGGTAATCTGCATCGGCTCGCAAAACGTTTAAAGCTAAAATAAGCAATAAATACGCTTTATGAACCATATTTCAGTTGAAATAATATCCAAAATAAGGAAGGATGCGAGCTTCGCGCGCCAGTGCATTGTGTATTACAATTTGCCGCCCGATTTTGGGAAGAAACTGCCGCGTAAAACAGGTTATTTTATTAACAGGAATCGTAGTATCCGCTTATGAGTATGCTTCGCACC
Organism: Shewanella sp. DNRA4; assembly: GCF_012843185.1. Classification (NCBI taxonomy): domain Bacteria; kingdom Pseudomonadati; phylum Pseudomonadota; class Gammaproteobacteria; order Alteromonadales; family Shewanellaceae; genus Shewanella; species Shewanella sp. DNRA4. The sequence continues at coordinate 316,072 of NZ_JABAIP010000003.1, read as the reverse complement.
ACAGCTTTATTATTGACTTTGGTTTTTCCAAGTCTCTCCGCTTTAGCAACGGAATACCCTTTACCGTCTTCTAAGAGCCGGTTAGTTGGCGAGAACCTGTATTACACAGTGCCAGAGGGTAAACATACCCTCGAAGATATTGCCGCTCAGTTCCAACTCGGCCTAAGCAACTTGCTGGAAGCAAACCCTGGTGTTGATCCGTTTCTTCCAAAGCCAGGCAGTAAATTGTTAATTCCTAAACAATTAATTCTGCCCAATGCGCCACGTGAAGGCATAGTTATCAACGTTGCTGAAATGCGTCTGTATTACTATCCAAAAGGCAAAAATACCGTGGAAGTTCTACCTATCGGTATTGGCCAAATTGGTAAAGACACGCCAGAAAACTGGGTAACCAGCGTGCAACGTAAACGTGCTAACCCGACATGGACACCAACGCCACGCATTCGTAAAGAATATGCGGCAAGGGGCGAAATTCTGCCAGCGGTATGGCCAGCAGGTCCAGATAACCCAATGGGGCTCTATGCACTCTACATTGGTAACTTGTATGCCATCCATGGTACCAACGCAAGCTTCGGTATTGGTTTACGTGTTAGCCAAGGCTGCGTGCGTTTACGTCACGATGACATTGAACATCTGTTCAAAACCGTGCCAGTTGGAACACGTGTACAATTTGTTAACCAACCGATTAAAGCGACCGAAGAGCCAGATGGAAAGCGTTATTTAGCCGTGCATCAGCCGCTATCACGCACTATTGCTGAGTTTGAGTCAAACGAACCTGTGGCAATTGCTTTACCAAAAGACATCGCTAAGTTTATTGCCAAAGCTGATACCGACTCCAGCGTGATCAAAAAGCTACTGGACGAGCGCACAGGCGTACCGACAATTATTAATCAATAGTTGTATGGCTAGTACGCAGTTAACGCTGCTTACTCTATAAAAATACCCGCCTTGGCGGGTATTTTTATATTGGTTGCAATCAAGCTTTATAATCAATCACATAAAGGCGCGCATAGCGCTAAGAAGTGGGTCATTGCCGCGCTATTTGCTAACACCCGTTGATCAAAGTTTTGCAACGCTGGCGTTTCGGTACAGGCGCCAACACGCGCGCCACTGCGCACTAAACATGCCTCAAACGAGGTATCGAAATGGTTGAAAATCAAGCCATCTTTAACCGGGCAACCATCAATCTCACCATCAACAGCAATGGGGAAATATCCTGCCAGCGTATCGCGTAAATCGAGACTAAAACGCCCTGGCACTTGGCTTGGCTCAAAAGAATAAACATAAGCTTCATGACTTAAGACGTCTTCATGGCAGGTTAAAATACCATCACGACTCGCCGCAATCAGTAATTGTGCGTGTTCTAACAGTAATTTACCTTCAACTGAGGTGCTCTCATTTGCCTTAGGTTTTCCGTTTTCAAATACAAAGCCTCGGTTAGGGTTTTCACCAAATTTGTTAAATCGGTGGCCGCGTTTAAACCCCGTTGGATTCACCAAGGGCAAAATACTTAAGTTTACCCGTTCGAATAATTCGACTGATGCTTCACTTAAAAAGTGCAGTAATCCCCAAGGACCTGCTGACTCTTCACCGTGAAATCCAGCGCTGATCAATAATGAAGGTAAGCCAGATTTCGCGGCAGGTGACTGATACAGACTGACACTGTATTTACCCACGTCACCGAGTTTTTTCTCAACCATCCCCAAACGGGACATTTCCTGCTCAAGCTGTAGATAAAAATTATCGATATCAGTGCTTTCACAGTTAAAAATATCGCTTTTCCACTGAAAGGATTCGAACGGAGATCTGCTTACCATATCTTGTACTTATGCCAGAAAAAGAACTGTGCCATCATAGCAGCTCTTTACAAAAACTGAATGCTATTCAACTGATTTAGATGAAATCCGACGAGTGTCTGACGCGCCAACACCACCACTGCGTTATGCCATCAATCGGAAATTGAGATGGGATGCCAAATGAACACACACACCCGCCTTGGACTTGCTATATTGGTGATGCTGCTTAGTCCAGCGCTCAAGGCACAATGTCAAATCGAAGGCGCTGCAACGCTATATCAATTAGAATCACGCATCGAAACTTACTCCCTCGCCAATGGCCTTACCGTACACTTATTGCCCCTTGAGGATAAACACACCCTCACCATTGCCAGCCAATTTACTGTGGGGGCGCGCAACGAGACTAAGGGGCAAACGGGATACGCGCATTTGTTCGAGCATATGTTATTCAAGGGCAGTGAACAGGCACCCGGCGACACCTATGCACAACAGCTAAGTGCCTTAGGCGCCCGCTTTAATGCCAGCACCCACTTCGATTACACCAATTACTATGTCACTCTGCCGAGCCAAGCCCTCGCCTTGGGCTTGTTCCTCGAGGCCGATCGTTTTATTCGCCCCAATTTGACCGAAACCACAGTGAAAAATCAGCAAGAAACCGTGCTCCAAGAGATGGCGCAGACCATAGATAATCAACCCTATGTGCGTAGTGCGATGGAATTTCTGCTAGCACAGGTTAAAGATACGCCCTATGGCCACGGTATTATCGGTAGCCGTGAGGATATTACTCAGGCAAGTCCCGAGCGGTTAATCGCCTTTCATAGCGCCCATTATCGTCCCGATGCGATGCAGCTATCTCTGGTCGGTAAACTTCCCTCCGACGTCAAGTCGCTTATAGCACAACACTTTAGTGCTTGGCCCACGCCTAATCAGCCGATTGCAAAATTTGACGAGCTAAAAATCAACCCTAAGCCCGTGCATGCGGAGCTCATCGATGAACGTGGCCCTTGGCCCGGCTTACTGCTTGCGTGGCATACGGTAGGTAAAAATCATCCCGATGCTGCCGCTATACGCCTGCTCGAAGGCTATTTATTTCAAAATACTCGCAGCGCCCTCGCACAAATCAGCCTGCACGATCCGGCACAAATGCTGAGTTATTCACTGCCCTTTGAGCTAGAAAATCATGGCATAACCAATCTGGTATTAGTGCCAAGGGCAAAAACCTCCCTTAATGCGCTAACCGACATGGTCTTAGCGTTAATTAAGCAAACCCAACAAACTCGCATAAGTGATGCAACGCTTTGTCAGCTCAAGCAAACCTGGTTAAACCAGCGTTTAGGGCAGCTCGACAACACTCAATCCCTAGCCACCTTACTATCCGCCACCGACAAACAGGATCAAGCCCATCCCTTAACGGCGCAATGGGAAAGGATTAACGCAGTAACCACAGCGGATATCCAGCGCGTTGCCCTGCAATACTTTACTCCCAATATGGTCAGGGTTGATCTGTTACCGCCTTGGTATATCCGCTTTGGAAAAACCTTACTCGAATGGTTACCCACAGGTGTTAGCGATGATTTAGAGGATGCAGTGCTATGATGAAAACATTCAGATACAACTGCTTAATGCCAACATCAAGATTATCTAACGCGCTGCAAACCATGAGTATTGGGCTTATTGCAGTCATACTTGGCGCCTGTCAGCAGATGCCGCTTAGCTTTACCCCAACTCAAGCGCCCAGTTTGGCAAACTTTGATACCCAACCCAACCTACCTCAAGTCGGGAATATTTATCTTCCCAATGAGCAACCTTTTATTGATGTCACCCCCAATGGCGTCACCCTACCTTACCAGTTACAGCGTACGACTAGCGCGACTCAAAACCTTAGTAACAGAATGAGCCTAGTAGCAATTAGCCCCACTATACCCTTTGATAATCCTGATATTTTACAAGTCGCCTTTCAGGAAAAAGCTCGTAGCCTAGCGCTGACCCAAGCCGATGCTTGCCTTGAAACCTTCGAAACTCGAGTCACGCTGCATAGCATTAATATCAGCTTAACGTGCCCCGCATCAGCTAATCATCTCTACCAGTTACTGATACAGTTTTGGCAGCCCGATGCATTTAGTGAAACGGCGGCAATCGATATCGATAATATTCGCCGTCAATTGAAGCTTAATAAGCATTTAAATGCCTTTAGTGGCGCCGAAATCGATAAAGTCTGGCGGGACAAACTCCTAGGGACAGCACATCCCTACAACAAGAACATCAACAATCAGGCCTTGTTTGACTCACTTAGCCTAAGCGAACTGTCGCGGCTACAGCAGAACACCTTTGCTCAGGCAAACTGGCAGTTATTTTTACCTAATCATGCGCAAACCGAGTTTGATATTAAGCAGAGCCTCAGCCAGTGGCCAACTCGCATAAATACGGACTCTCCATCACACCTCATCAACACTCAACAGCCACCACAATCCCGCACGCTGTATTTGATTGATGCACCGGGTAGTGTGCAAACACAAGTGCGAATAGGGTATGCCCTCGACGATAAGCATTTATCATCGCAGGATATGCCGTTAGCTTGCCGCAGCTTAGCCGCACTCTTAGGACGCAGTTTTTCCGGACGACTCTATTACGATTTGCGAGAAAAGCGCGGTTTGACCTACGGGATCTATGGTCAGTGCGCCAATGCACCACTCTCCACTAGCATCAAGTTTTATGGCAGCACGGCAATAGAACATACGGGCGCCTTTGTGGTGGGGATCTTAGATCATTTGAAACTGCTGGCTTCAACGCCTGCAAGCGAAGGGGAATTAGCCGCCCTAAAAACCTATCTGATTGGCGAAGCCTTGTTAACGCAAGATAATCCTAACCTGAGCGAAAGCCAATTTATTCATCAACAGGTGCTTGGATTAGCTCCACAATCAATACAAGCCATAAACCTTAAACTGCAGGCGCTATCGCCCAATCAGTTGATGCAATTAGCACAACAAACGTTTTATGGTGAACCTCTAATCATTTTACGGGGAGATGTCGCCAAGATCTCGGCGGATCTCTCAGCTAAGCTGCCGGGATGGCAACTAGAGGAGGTCAAGGTGAATGATTGATATCGTTATAATTTATCCTTAGGAACATCACTCGCGTTGCCTTGCTGTAACATTTGGGCATGGCCTTGTTCCATTTGCGCTAAGTCTTCCATGGCAGCGCCCGAGTCGATATTCGTATGGGCTTGATGATGTTCAGCACTGCTGGTCTCGACCTTATCCGAGGTTATCAATGCAGCATTTTGCGACTCGTTATCGGTAGCGGCCATAACGCTATTTGGCGCTAAAGAGTCATCTTTTACTGGCGATAACAACATAGACTCAGTTGTCACTGACGGACTCGGCTCAGTACTCACTGACGTTGAAGCCGCTTGACCAAGGGTTGTGAACCATGAAGTCAACGGTGTTGGTGCCATCATTCCAGCAACCGCGATGAGCGCAACTGCGGCAGCGCCATAGGACAACCATTTATGTACTCCCTGCCGAGGATCTTTAGGCTCGCTGGCATATAAGGCGTTAACGTGAGCGGTTTTCGCATTGGAAGCAATAACGTCTGGCGCTAAGGTCTGAAGTAAATCGGGCAAATGATCCAATTCAGTATTTTTTAGGCGCTGACCGATAAATTGTCCGCCCTCATAAATCTCTAATTGATGGCTCAACACTTCGCCTTCAACGACACCAGAACTCATAATCACTAACTTATTACAACGCACTTTGCCACGAAAAACCCCGCAAACTCTCAGTTCATCACAACTCACGTCACCCGTGATCTCACCGCCAAACTCGATTTTAATCAGTCCAGCACCGCGGATCTTACCTGTTAATGCCCCCGAAACGAATGCCGTGCCCGCCAGTTGCATCTCACCTTCAATTGCGGTTGAGGCACTGATAAATGTGGCACTATGGCCTTTGCTACCCATAGGTTTAGTTCCAGATCATTATTTTTGTGAAAAAGATGTTAAGTTAAAAATTCTCAATAATAAAGCATTGGATTCCTTTGATATTTAACTAGGCTGTGTTTTAGACAAGATTTTAGCCCTGCAACAATCTATGTTAGGCTGAAGACGATTGGGCTGATATCCCACCCCATATTGGTCCTAGCACCGCCTAAAATTGACTCAATTTATGACAAATTCCATGACCTTCAACCCGTTGTCACCGTCAACCCAAAACCAAACACCATTAGCCATTTATCAAGCTAAAATCGGGTTCGAGTTGATTGAAGATCCCGCGCAGGCGCAGGCAGTACTCGCCTTAGATAAGTTGTATCAGCAGATTATTGGTAGAACAGACGCTCAGCCACTCAAAGGATTATATCTATGGGGCGATGTCGGGCGCGGTAAAACCTTTCTGATGGATTTGTTCTTTGATGCCCTGCCACAGCAAGGAAAACTGAGATTGCACTTTCACCGCTTTATGGCGCGAGTGCACCAGGCCTTAAAGGAACATGCAGGGCAGCGCGATCCCCTAAAACTGATCGCAAAAAATTTAGCAAAGGAGTGTAAGGTACTCTGCTTCGATGAGTTTTTTGTCTCAGATATTGGCGATGCCATGATCCTCGCCGGATTGTTTGAAACCTTGTTTGCCCAAGGAGTCGTACTGGTTGCCACATCCAACATACCCATCGAACGCTTATATGAAAATGGCCTCGCAAGGCACAGATTTTTACCCTGCATCGCTCTGCTTCAAACCCATACCCAAATGCTGCATCTGAATGGCGAGCAAGACCACAGGTTGCACGCCTTGAATCACGAACCGTCGGCAGAGGCCATTGCCGCCACTTCAAAGCATATTGGGCTGACTGGCACACTGGATTTTGATGGTATTTTTACCACACTCACTCAAGGCGCAAACACTGTTCAAGCGAATACGCTACGAGTCTGTCAGCGTGATATCCCCGTCGTGCGCGCCACTGCTGAAGACCAACTCCCCTCCGTTGCTTGGTTCGACTTTTATGCCCTGTGTGATGGCCCGCGCTCACAACTCGATTACATCGAAATTGCCTGTCGATTTAAGATCGTAATGCTGAGCGGTGTTCCCAAACTGGGCGGCGAAGTAAAAAGCTGGATCCGCGCCCGTGGCACTGAGGATGGCACTGGTGCAAACCAAGCGGCCACTACGGGAGAGCGGCAACTCTCTTACGCCGCCAACGATGATCCTGCTCGGCGTTTTATCAGCCTTATCGATGAGTTATATGATCAAGATGTCAGTTTATATTTAAGCTGTGACGTCCCACTGATGGACCTCTACCAAGGCGGCGCCCTCAGTTTTGAGTTTCGACGCACCTATAGTCGGCTAATCGAAATGAGCCACAGCACAAAACAATCCTGAACCCTCAACACGCCCGAAGAAGCGGCAGCGGTCAACCTCTGCCGTAACCCTTTACCGAGACAAACTTTCAGGCGCAAAGATAGCACTTAACTGCTGGATATCCGCCGCAACCCACTCTGGTTCGATACACTCGGCAAGATGGGTCGCCATAAACGCCACAAGCTGCATTGCGGCATAGGGCAAACGCTTGTCCCGACGGCCAACAAGATACCAATTACTCTGCAGCGGAAATCCGTTCACTGACAAGATTGCGGGTTTTTCGCGCCCTTCCTGCAAAGTGTGCGCTGAAATTACCGATAAGCCTAAGCCTGATGCCACGCTCAAGCGGATCGCTTCGTTACTCTCAATTTGCATCGTTTCACTCAAGGCGATCCCTTGAGCGCTACACCAAGATTCAAACATCAGCCGAGTTGCCGAGCCGGGCTCGCGGATAATAAAACGCTCTTGCTTCAACTCACTAAAGCGAACTTGTTGACGGCCAACCGCCCAATGATCCTTAGGCGCAATAAGCTGCAGCGGATTTTTAATGATCCTCGCCGATAACACTTGCTCACCACTGGGTGGATGACTGAAGAGATATAAATCATCTTCTTGGCGCTCAAATCGTCCCAAAATATGCGCGCGGTTACCGATATTTAAGGTCACTTTGACCTGCGGGAATTGCCGATAAAACGCCCCCAAAATCCGTGGTACCACATATTTTGCCGTAGTCACTAAACCGATATTGATATGGCCAATGCTGCCACCTCTGGCTTGCTGGATAAAGGCATCGAAATCTTCAAAGCGGCTCAATGTGTCGCAGGCGGCTCGGTAAAGCTCTTGCCCTATTAAGGTTGGCGACATACGGCCATCAATACTGTTCAGCAAAGGTTCGCCCAAAATATCCGCTAACTTTTTAAGTTGCAGTGACACTGTGGGCTGAGTAAGGTGCAGGGTGCGAGCCGCCGCCGAAATATTGCCCAATCGAACCACCTGCACATAAACCTCAAGTAACCGAAAACTCAAATGCCGTAGTTTTAATTGACCTTGAGAAGATTTATCCATAGATAATTATCTATACCTAATTAGCAAATAATTTATTTTTCAATATATCGAATTAGGTTCAGAATCTCCAGCGTTCAATGGTTTTCAAATAAAATGATAGCCTTAAAATATTAATGCCTTTATTAATGAGATACTTATGCCAGATATTGTCATTGCATTTTTCGCCTTAGGTTTGCTCGCAGGCTTAGTCAAATCAGACCTTAAAGTACCACCCGCCATTTACGAAACCCTGTCCATTTTGTTAATGCTGACCTTAGGGTTAAAGGGCGGAATGGCACTGCATGGTCATACTCAACACTTAGTGATCACTGAACTCGTTGCTGTTGTTGCACTGGGTTTGATCATCCCATTAGTACTTTACCCTGTGCTCACGCGCTTAGTTCGGCTCGGACGCACGGATGCTATCAGTATCGCAGCCCATTATGGATCGGTCAGCGCAGGCACATTTGCCGTTGTTATCGCCATGGTGGAAAAATCAGGGATGATATTAAGACCGGAAACCACCTTATATTTGGTGTTACTCGAACTCCCAGCGATTGTGGTTATGCTCTGGTTACACCGATATTTAAGCGCTAAACAGCCGCGAGAAGCTACAGCGCCTAATACTCAGCAATCGAGCATACTGCATGAGGCCTTGACCAGCCGCGGCGTAATACTCCTAGTGGGTGGAGTCGTCATCGGTTGGCTTTATGGTCCGACAGGGCTTGCACCCATTAGTCCTGTATTACTAGGTGGTTTTAAAACGCTACTGGCCTTGTTTTTACTGGAGATGGGATTAGTCACAGCGAAAGTCTGTTTACCACTCCCATTGCAGCAGTGGCGCTTATTAGTGTTTGCCGCCGTCACACCTTTTGTCTTGGCATGGTGTGGGATTGGAGTGGGGTTATGGCTCGAGTTACCTGCCGGAAGCATCTTAGTGCTTGCAGGTTTAAGTGCCAGTGCCTCTTATATTGCCGCACCCGCCGCCATACGAGCCGCCATTCCCGAAGCGAATATCGGACTCGCTATGTTAGCATCCCTCGGGATTACCTTTCCGGTGAACGTGTTAATCGGTTTACCCTTGTACCAACACTGGATAATGCAAATTACCGGATAACAATTTGTCATAAGGGAGACTCAGGTCTCCCTTTTTATATCCGCCATTAAGGGTTATTTGAATGATGTTCGGCTTTATCTTGATACATTGCCCTATCGGCAGCATCGAGTAAATCCTCAAGATTGATATCCGAATCAGGCGACCAATGGGCGATACCTATACTGGTTTTTAAGGAGTTTTGCTGTGGATGTTGTTGATTATATTGGTCAAGTAATAATTGAAATCGTTTAATGGCAAAGCCAACGGTATCGGGCTGCACTAAACTTAATAGCACCACAAACTCATCACCACCTAATCTCGCGATTACATCGGATTCCCGAAATGCCGCCATTAAAATATGGGCAAAATCATAAAGTACCTGATCGCCCTTGCGATGGCCAAAACGGTCATTGACCTCTTTAAAAAAATCCAGATCAAAAAAGACTAACGCTGCCTGAGAATCCATGCGTCGACAACTAGCAAGAGATTGATAAGCAAGGAGTTCAAATCCTCTCCGATTAGAAATCATCGTTAAAGGATCTAAAGTATTCTGTGCAATAGACAACAACTCAGCCTCAACCATCTGCCCCAAATCCGTTAAGGTTTCGATATCATCTTCGCTAAATTCCCTCGGCTCATTATCAATTAAGCACAACGTCCCCACCCGATATTCGCTATGAATAGTCAAAGGATAACCAGCATAAAAACGAATATGGGGAGACTGAGTGACTAAAGGATTATCGTGAAAACGGGGATCCGTTAAGGCATCGTTAACGATAAAAATACCATCGTGATTAATGGCGTGGGCGCAAAACGACACATCCCTTGATGTCTCCGTCACCGCTAATCCTTGCCGGGATTTAAACCATTGACGATTTGCATCAACTAAGGTCACCACGCAAATCGGCAGAGCAAAGATCCGCCGAGTCAGCCGAGTGATCCTGTCAAATCTTTCCTCGGCATCGGTATCGAGTATATTCAATGCCCTTAAGGTGGCTAAACGTTGCAACTCATTCTCAGGGATAGGAGGTAATTGCATAGCTCGCTCCAACTCTATATCAAGCATCGACTCACTACTTGATTCACTTGTTTTTACTTACTCAAGTATCGTCTGATAAATGGCGAGTATCCGCTCCGCATGAGCAGCTACATCGGCGTAAGCCAACTTCCCTGATTTTTGCTGTAGAGTTAGGCGATGATTTTCATCCCTTAACCAACAATAACTTTGGGTTAAATGTTGAGCGCTCATCAGTGGCAAGAGCTCAAGCTCAGCCAACACACCGAAGATACGCACATTATCTGACCAAATTGACAACTCAGGGTACTCATGGGCATTGGCGAGCACTAAGTATTGTGCAATAAACTCAATATCCGCAATCCCGCCAGGACTCTGTTTTAAATCAAACTCACCTTCGGCAACCTTAAGCAAATGGTCGCGCATCTTCTGCCGCATCTCACGAACCGCTTTTTTAAGCTCGTCTTTGTCCCTTGGCTGCTCTAAGACTGAAGCGCGGATTTGGCTAAACTTGACAGCCAAGCTATTATCACCAAACACAAAACGTGAACGCACTAACGCTTGATGTTCCCATGTCCACGCCTCTTGGGTTTGATATTCACTAAAGCGGGCGATCTCACTCACCATAAGACCCGATGCTCCCGAAGGACGCAGGCGCATATCAACTTCATACAGCTCACCCGAGGTCGTTCGAGTCGAAAATAAGTGCAGAATACGTTGAGCAAGTTTAAGGTAAAAATGACCGACTTCAATCGGTCTATCACCATTGGTTAGGCTATTGCTCATATTTTCCGGCGCTTCATACAGAAAAACCAAATCCAAATCTGAGCCATAACCCAGCTCAATACCACCTAACTTGCCGTAACCAATCACCGCAAAGCCCGTGTCGCTGCTTTCCGCTAGATAACTCGGCACGCCATGGCGCACCGCTATCTGCTGCCATGCCTGCATCACCACTTGTTCGATAATAGCTTCAGCCAAAAAAGTCAAATGGTCACTCACCTGCATCACAGGCAATACACCGGTGACATCCGCAGCGGCAATTTTAAGTTGTTGCGACAGCTTAAACTGGCGCAGCGCCTCCATTTGCTGCTCCATATCATCCTCTGGTACCCGCAGCAAATACTGGCGCAGTTCACTCGGATAATCATCCAGCGAAGTTGTATCGTATAGATGCGCTGGGTCGATAAGCTCATCAAGCAGCATAGGAAACTTTGCAAGTTGCACCGCAATCCAAGGACTTGCGCAGCACAGACTCACCAGTTGCTGACGGGCGCCGGGGTTTTCGCACAGTAACTCAAGGTAGGTAGTACGCGTTAAAATTTGCTCAAGCACTTTAGACACGGGCTCAAAAGCCGCTGAAGGGCTAGGTTGATTAAGCAGCTCGTCGAGCAACCTTGGCATTAATTTATCAAGAGTTTCACGTCCACGCGGGCCAATCGAGCGTTTCGTCACGGTTTCACGCCAACGACTCAGTAAAGGCCAGAGTTTTTCGTCATCAACCTGCTGCTCGGCTAACAAGTTGATTGCGTGATCATCCTGCTGCACGTTCCACAACTGCGCCGTCCAATGCTCGGCTTTTTCTTCGCCTTCTTCGCCGCCAACGGTAGCCTTAAAGTGACGATGAATTTTCGCCATCGCCGCCTCGATATGGGTACGAAGATCCGTTTCATTAGCTATCTCGAGCACATAACAAAGCCTCTCCCAATCGAGAGGATTATTCGGCAAGGTTTGCGTTTGTTTATCATCAATCGCTTGCAAAAGATTCTCGACACGGCGCAGCAATAAATAACTGTGTTTTAGCTCATCGACCGCCAGATATTCAAACTGCCCAAGGCTATAAAGGGTGTCCATAGCGCCAAACAGACTTTGCTGACGCAGCGAGGGTTCACGACCACCACGGATCAACTGGAAGCTTTGTACAACGAACTCCACCTCACGAATCCCTCCCGCACCGAGCTTAATATTGTCGGTTAACTGACGACGGCGGACTTCTTGAGCGATAAGTTGTTTCATTTTGCGCAGGGATTCAATCGCCGAAAAATCGATATAACGGCGATAAACAAAAGGGCGCAACAAACTGTGTAGCTCGTCGGAAAAATGATTCCAAGGCCCGAGCGAGCGGGCTTTAACCATGGCATAGCGCTCCCAATCACGCCCTTGCTCTTGGTAATAATCCTCAAGACCACTAAAGCTCACGACTAAAGGCCCGCTCTCGCCATAAGGGCGCAGGCGCATATCGACGCGGAATACAAAACCATCAACGGTAATTTGGTCGAGTAAATTAACGAGCCTCTGTCCCATTCGGATGAAAAACTGTTGATTATCAAGACTACGACGACCACCAACTGTTTCACCATGTTCTGGGAAAGTAAAAATCAGATCGATATCAGAAGAGAAGTTCAGCTCTCGGCCACCGAGTTTTCCCATACCCAAAATTAACAGCGGTTGAGGATTACCCACCTTATCCATTGGTGTCCCATATTGCGCGCACATCTCTTTATAAAGCCAATCCCTTGCGCCAATAACTAACGCCTCTGCGAGCGCAGAAAGATCGAGCAAAGACTCCTCTAAGCTGGCGTAATCTAAAAAGTCTCGCCATGCTAACCGCACCATTTGATAATTACGGAATCGACGCAATAGGCGTTTTGCCATGTCTTCGGTAGTGGCGCTAGTTAATAGCTCGCGTAACTGGGCATCAAACAATTTTCGTTCGACTTGCTGCAAATCATCGGCAAACAGGGTGTTGATCCATTCAGGAGAACGAGTTAACTGCACCGCGATATAATCGCTTAATCCTAAAACGTTTTTTAGTTCCTGCTGCTGCGCAGGCGTTAAATTTGCCAGTCCTTCTGACCATACTTCAGCGAGACGTGCCCAATGGCGCTCTGCGGCTTGAGTGATGAGGGGAGACAATGACTTATTACTGTCTTTTTGTACGGCCATAATAATCCCTAACAAATTTAAACATCGACATATTATGTCACAAATGATATAGAATGAAATCGCATCAGGTTTAACAAAGTTGCTATGCCTTAACGCGTGTTTCTATAAATGGCAAAACTTAAGTTCCCTCAAGAGAGCAACCCCTCTTTCTTGGCTGTTTAGGGTACTATAACCTGTGAGGCAAACATATTGGGCAAGTTGATTATTATTGTCCGCCCATATTTGAGTTTTATTTCAGCACTTTTGGAGAAAACATGGCAGGAATGCTAATGCGTGTTCTCACGTCGATGCTCATTTTGGCCGCGACCTTATCGCTAACGGGTTGTGGCGATGATCGGCCGGAGAAAATAGAGAAGTATCAACAACTCACAGAGCAGCGTCTCACAACCCTCAATACCATGCTTGATGACAGTCAGGTGCGTAATGCTAATCTGCTCAAGCAATATAGCAGCTTGCTAAAACAGCAAAAGCCCGATTTGGCGCCATTAGTGGATGAATTAGCCAAGGATGCAACCGCCGAAGGGCCCATGTATGCCTCGCTCAAACGCCGCTTAGCTGATGCCAAAAATTCGGCCAACTTTACCGATCTCGATCAACAATTAGCCGAGGTTGAGAATCTCTATCAAGCAGCCGATCCTAGCCTGTATAACGACATGCTATCCGATCCGGTGAACGTGATCGCAGATATGTCAGAGGGTAAGCTTGCCCGTGTCAATGCCATCAGCCGTGAAGCGGCGGCCCTTGCCAATAATGCCGAGGACTATGGCCCTGGTAGTCAACTAGTGGGTAACCCAGCTTATGGAAGTTGGCAGACTGACTCTAGTGGCATGTCTTTCTGGGCTTGGTACGGCATGTATTCCATGTTCTCCAACATTTTTCAGCGTCCAATCTACTACGACCGCTGGTCAGGTAACCGTGGATATAGTTATTACAACGACGTTGGCAGATATCGCTACACCTCGCCAAAACAGGTAGAAGCTCAAGCTAGAGTCTTTGCAGAAACGAAAAAACGTTTCGATTCTCAAGGAAAGCGCTTCGATAGCCCCTATGCAAAATCACGTACAGGCTCAACCGCGCTCTCCCGCGAGAGCACTAGCGCCCCCAAAGCAAATACTGCTGGTTCGAGCTCAGCAAATAAGTCGAGCGCGCAATCGGGCAGTAAATTCCGCTCAAATTATTCTAAAGACAGCAGTTTCCGTAATTCCAGCAACCGCACGACCCGCAGTGTGCGCCGAGGCAAGTAACGTAAAGGATCTCCCATGACACTATTTCAGGATTTCGGTATCACACCAGAGCTAGTCACCATACTCGCAATCGACCTCACGATTGCGGTTATCCTATTAACGTTAATGCGTTATTTACAAGGATGGAGCGTAAGAGTAAATAGCAGTAAAGAACTGGCTGAACGCGATAACTTTGCCTTTGGGATCAGCACTGCTGGCGCAGTTGCTGCGTTAGGCATAGTGCTCACAGGCGCCATCACAGGTGCCGCAGCGCCCTCCTATTTAACCGAAGCGATAGGCATGAGTGCCTATGGTTTATTTGGCCTAATACTGATTAAATTCGGTCGCTTTCTACACGATAAAATCGCGTTAAACGAACTCGATAAAAACCAGCAAATTGTTAAAGGTAACGTTTCTGTCGCCATTGTGGATGCCAGTGTTGCTATCGCCACCGCAATCATTATTCGCGCGGTGCTGTTATGGGCTGAAGATTTAACAATCGACACTTTTATTGCCATCTTTAGCGCATTTGCGATTTCACAACTCATGCTGGTGCTTCTCACCCGCTTACGTGAAAAACGTTTCGCAAGTCGTAACCAAGATTCATCAATGCAACAGGCACTCGCTCAAGGTCATACCGCTGTTGCTATTCGCCACGCCGGATTTATGATCGCCATGGCACTCAGCTTTAATGCCGCGAGTCATTTTATCCTTTTCAATCCAAAGGCCTACGTCACTAACATCATTGGTTGGTTGGTGTTTTCAATCATTATGTTAGTCGTGCTGACACTGTTGTTGTTTGTAATTAAAAAGCTGGTTTTAGCACGGATCAATTTAGCGGATGAAGTCGAAAGACAGCACAATATTGGTATCGCTGCCGTGGAAATGGCCATCAGTATTGCAATCGCACTTATCCTCACGGCCCTAATGGCGTAAACGCATGCTCGAGTCACAATTAACCACTTCGGCGGCTAAACCTAGCCGCCTAGGCTGGTTCGATGATGTCCTATTACTGGGCATAATGGCCGTGCTCGCTGGGTGCGGTCTTATCTACGAATATCTATTATCCCACTATGCAGGCCGGATCTTAGGCGCACTTGAGGCTGCTATCTATACCATGATCGGTCTGATGATCGTCTCAATGGGGCTTGGTGCCTTTGCCGCACGTAAAATTAAGGATGCGTTTACCGGCTTTGTGGTGCTCGAACTCACCGTCGCGCTGTGTGGCTCACTCGCGATTTTGATCACCGCTGCAGTGATAGGTTTTGGCCAACAATTGCCGATGCTCATCGCCAGCACATTGGGCTTGCCGCCGGATCAACTGCCCGAAGGTGGGATGATAGGCACGCTACAAAAGCTTAGCGAATATCTACCTTATTTTTGGGGCGTGCTACTGGGCTTGATGATCGGGATGGAAATCCCACTGATCGCCAGGGTAAGACAATCCCTTTCAGATGAACACCTACTCCACAATGCGGGCACAATTTACGGCGCAGATTATATTGGCGCAGGAGTTGGCGCAGCTATTTGGGTCGGCTTTATGCTGGCTATCGATATTCAGCTAGCAGCAGCACTCACCGCCAGCTTTAACTTGCTAGCAGGGTTTGTGTTTATCTGGCGCTTTTGGCCGAAAATCCAAAGACCTAAATTACTGTTAGCGGGCCACTTAGTCGTCACTGGCGTATTGCTGCTACTCGCCATTCAAGGGCCAAGCTGGGAGCAACAGTTCAACAATCTGCTTTACAAAGATAAGGTGGTCTATGCCAAGGCAACGCGTTTTCAACAGTTGACCTTTACAGAGCGCCTACGCGGCAATGGTCTTCCCCCCGTATATGCCTTGTATATCAATGGTCGTTTACAGTTTTCGAGTAGCGATGAACACATTTACCATGCGTTTTTAGTTCATCCAACCCTTGCGGCTAGCGCTCGTCATAACAAGGTATTAATCATTGGCGGCGGTGATGGGCTGGGCCTAAAACAAGTATTGCGCTGGGAACCTGAACAAGTAACCCTACTCGACCTTGATGCGGCATTGGTGCAACTGTTTAAATCCCCCGATTCTGATATGCCTGCGCGTTTAAGCCAAGCCCTGCTATCACTCAATGGCAATGCGTTTAACGATCCTCGAGTAACGGTCATCCACGATGATGCTTTTAATGGAGTAGATAAACTGATTGCGAAAGGGGATAAATATGATGCGATTATTGTGGATTTACCCGATCCCAGCCATCCAGATCTGAATAAGCTTTACTCGGATTATTTCTATCGAAAACTTAAGGAACTAATGAGCAGTGATGGCGCTCTGACAGTACAGTCAACGTCACCCTATCATGCGCAAAAAGCCTTTATTTCAGTAGCAAAAACCTTGGCATTAGCGGGATTTGATGTAAAACAATATCACCACAATGTCCCTAGTTTTGGCGAATGGGGTTGGAGTATTGCCACCTTAAATGGCAAAGATGCTCAACATCGTTTGGCACAGCTGACAGAGCTGCCTATTGTGGATGACTGGCTAACCTTAGGTTTAATTAAAGGCGCGTTTGAATTTCCTGCCAATTTTT
The DNA here is from genome assembly GCF_012843185.1 of Shewanella sp. DNRA4. Taxonomy (NCBI): domain Bacteria; kingdom Pseudomonadati; phylum Pseudomonadota; class Gammaproteobacteria; order Alteromonadales; family Shewanellaceae; genus Shewanella; species Shewanella sp. DNRA4. The sequence goes on along the minus strand of NZ_JABAIP010000003.1, from coordinate 299,043 downwards.
ATCAGGATGCGACCAATATTAAGCCCAATGAACTGGGGTCATTACAGTTGTACCATTATCATCAACAGGCTTGGTCCGAAACCCAAGGACTGGATCTTTTTTAACGGATGAAGATAGTGCTTGACATATTATGTCTCAGTGCTATCTTTGAACACAGACATAATATGTCAATAAGGACAAATATGAATATCCATACTCTTGCTAATCACCTCAACAGCCTTGGCAATAATAGCCAGACCGGCTTCCAATTCGATTGCTATCCAATTGATGGTGAAGTCGAAGTGTTGCAAGTGAATGTGGTCGGCCGTGAAGAAATCCCGGTATTCGTATCGGTTACGGATAACCAAATTCTCTGCATCAGTTACCTGTGGGGCGAAAATGAAGTAAACCAAGAACGTCGCAGTGAAATGTTTGAAACCATGCTCGAATTGAACATTCCAATGCCACTGTCAGCTTTTGCCAAGATTGATGACAAATACGTGGTTTACGGTGCACTGTCTCTGCAATCTAGCATGCTCGAAATCGAGCAAGAGCTAGCAGTATTATCCGATAACTGTTTAGAAGTTATCGATGAAATGGTCGACTATCTGAAATAAGGAGCCACAACATGGGCATTCTGAATAAAATTTTAACAGCGTTTCGCGGTGGTGCCACCGAAGTTGGCCAAAGCATCGTAGACGCAAACTCGACACGAATTTTCGAACAGGAAATCCGCGATGCCGAGAAACATTTAACCAACGCCAAGCGCGAACTGACCGATGTCATGGCCAAAGAAATGCAAGCCAGCCGCGAAGTTGACCGCTTAAAGCGTTCGATTGCTGAGCACGAAGGCTATGTCGCCCAAGCGTTAGACAAAGGCAATGAAGCCTTAGCGATTGAAGTGGCGGAAAAAATTGCCCAATTGGAGCAAGAACTATCTGAGCAGCAGACCGCCAATGACAGCTTCAGCGCCCATGCGGTACGCTTAAAAGATTTGGTGAAGAAAACCGAGCGTCAACTGTCTGATTATCAACGTCAGTTAAGCATGGTAAAAACCACCGAAAGCGTGCAAAAAGCCACAGCAACGATTACCGACTCTTTCGCATCAAGCAACTCTAAATTACTGAATGCAAAAGACTCTTTAGAACGTATCAAAGCGCGTCAGCAGCAGTTTGATGACAGATTAAAAGCAGCTGAAGCCTTAGCCGAAGAAGGCAGTGATAAATCATTGCAGGCTAAGTTAGCTGAAGCGGGCATTGGTGAGCAAAAATCCAATGCTAACGCTGTGCTCGAACGTATCAAGGCACGTAAAAGCTAATTAAGATTGACCAAACGCCGAGCACTGATGGGACCATCACCCCCTATTGTGCTCGGCTTTTTTGTTTTAGGTATACCAACATTCACCCAAGTCTAAGCTAACTCATGGGTTAGTTCAGAACATTGGCGCACAGCTTAGGAGCGAATATGGGATTTTTTAACAGTATTTTTGGTAAAAAGGCGCCACCAGCGCGCGAACTCAATCATCCCTCCGCGCTCAAGATCGGTGACATGATCTCCATCGACAATAGTTTTGCACTGCCACCACAATTGCGCGGCCAACAACTCAAAGTCGAAGCCGTTAATACCTACGAATTTGAACGTAAACAACAAACCGAATGGGTACTCAAAGGGCATGGTAGTGACACCTTGTTTTTAAGCATCGAAGAAGACGATGAAACTTACCTTGCTTTTTCCCTTAAAATTACCCGCTCCCAGGTTGAGCAAATATTCGACCTAGAGCAATTTAGCACCCTGTTCGATGAGCCTGGACACGCCGAGCTCACCACCCAAGAGTTATCGCCAGATGTAGCAGAACAACTCGAACAATGGTTGGGCAAGCAATACCACCAAGTGAGTTTTGCACTCTTTGGCTACTTTCACCGTGAAGATTATCGAGGACTTAAACCGCCGCAGGATGCCAATGGCGCCAGCGGTGAACCCTTCGAATATTATTTGCTGCTCGATGATGACGAAAGCCGCGCAGTAGAAGTTGAAGTGTATGAGGGTGGCGATACCGATGTGGTACTGACCTTATACCGCCCCTTGTCAGATATTCGCGACTACTGGCCCGGTCAGTAAAATTTGGCAAAAGATAAAGTGCGTGACTCGCACTTTATCGCTTAAGCCATTACAATCCCCATTGAATTGGCTCGTAATATACGGTTGATAGCAACAGGTAAAACCCAATGAGTAAAATGAAACACCCTCTTCCAGAGCAATGGCAGAAGAACCAAGATGCTGCAAAGGCAACTCAAGTGGCTTTCGACCTCGATGAAAAGTTTCAATATTCTATTCGTAAAGCGGCGCTCGATGCGGGCGTTAGCCCTTCCGATCAGATCAGAACGATTTTGGGCTTAAGTGTTTCAAAACGTCCGACTCGCCCCCGTTTAACCGTGTCACTTAACGCCGACGATTATGTACAACTTGCTGAAAAATACGGCCTAAGTGCTGATGCCCAGCTTGAAATTAAACGTAGAGTACTCGAAGATCTCGTGCGCTTTGTCGCAAAGGACTAATAATTTCAGCGTTAATCCTGCACAAAAATCGGCGTCAAATGGCCTGACTGGACTAACTCGGGCGATTTATCACAAAGTTAATTTACTCATAGCGTAAACTCTTTTACCTTAAACATTCGCCTTAAAACACAGGGATCATGTTAGGCATGACAGATAAAACCTCTTGGTCACTCCGCGCCGTTGGTAATCCCTCACCCATCGAAGTTGCAATGATGCTGCTATCGCTGCTATCGGTGATCATAGTGCTAGTGATGACCTTTGGCCGTCTCGATACAGAAACCTATCGATTACTCTTTTTCATCGATACCACGATTTGCATGATTTTTATGGTCAACTTTTTTGCTGGCCTATTACGCTCGCGGAATAAACTCTTTTACCTACGCCATCATTGGATCGATTTCATCGCCAGTATTCCTGCTATTGAGACGCTACGCATTGCACGGGTCTTCCAAATCCTGCGGGTGATCCGTTTAATCCGTATGAGCCGCTCCTTCCTTATCCCATTGATAAAACAACGTAAACAAGCCACCCTTGCCAGTTTACTGGTGGCGATGGTGACCATTTTAACCTTCGCTTCAATTATCATTTTGATTGTCGAAAGCGGCACTGAAGGCGCGAATATCCAAACCGCCGAGCAGGCTATTTGGTGGGCATTAGTGACCATTTCGACCGTAGGTTACGGCGACTTTTATCCCGTCAGCACCGCGGGGCATATTGTGGGTGGCATAGTGATCGTTAGTGGTGTGAGTTTTTTCGGGGTAATTTCGGGGTATATGGCTTCTGTGTTTGTTGCACCAGATGAAAGCGAACGACAGGAGCGCCAAGATGCCCATAAGGCAGAAATCAAGTCAGAACTTGAACTAGCGCTTGCTAGAATGGAAGAAACCCAGCGGCAAATGGAGCAAAATCAGGCACAGATGCTGGCCAAAATTGCTGAGTTAAAACAAGCATTAGAAGCCCAAAAAAATTAGGAAGGCACTGCCTTCCTAAGCTTAGTTTAATATGGCTATTCCAACAGGCCGTTTACCAATAGGTCGTTTGCTCAATCGCGTTTTGTCTCGATGCCTCCATCGCAAAAAGTAAGCTTTGCTGCTTGTCCTCAAGCCAATCGGTTAAATCGACACTAAGTGATTTGGCCGCAAGTGTTAATTGTCGATAACAGGCTAAGGTTCTAATCCCTAACACTAAATCCTGCCATGGCGCCCTAAAGGCATCACGGGATTTTGCCTCATATAAAAGCCCATACGCTTGCCCTATTTGAATACTCTCATCCAGTAACGCGGCACACTGCAAATAATCCTCGGCGGTCATTGTCTTATCGCTAGGCATGGCAGCTAAAATCGCCTGCCATGAAGCTTCCTGAGCATGATCAGCATGGTGGGATAATCCAAGCTCTGCGGGCAGTTCGATATTCCCCGCGCTGAGAGCCAATAGGATCTCGACAATCGCTAACTGCAATTGACCGTATTCAACTCTTTGCCAGAGTAAATTTAACCGCTCTGAGATATCCATGGCTTCAAATTGCAGCTGTAGTTGTTGCATCAAAGCTTGACGGGCGTCGTGCCGAGTTAATAAGCCTTTTTGACTACCGAGCAAGGCTGCTAAGGCCTGTGCCTCTTCAATAAACGTTAGTTGTGATTCAATAAGATTAAATTGCTGCATCAAAGTAGCATTAGCGAGACCAAACTGGCTCAGAGTCATCCGTAATAAACGAATACAAGCACGCATCCGCCACCATAGGGCTATCTGAGCTTCGTTATCTTGTTCATCAGCTATCATCGCCTCAAGCAATTGCCAACGTTCAAGTGCCGTTTCAAGTAACACTTGGCAGGTCGCCGTTAAATCCTGTTGATGGGGTTGATGTAGATTCAAATCTTCAGGCACAGGCAGAGGCAAAAACTCCAGCGCACTTAAGGCTAACGGCTTAGATTGCCCCGCGAGTCGATAGCCCCGCTGCGCCTTACTGGCTTTGCCTAAACGTACTGGAACAGTATCAGCCACTTCCGTTGCTAATACTAATAGTGCATTAGCATCTCCACTTAACAGCTCAAATTCCAGTTCACAGAGCGCCTCGTGCTTGCCATTGGCGGTAATTTCGCCAGTGTCTAAGGCGACCTCCACTAGGCTAGTTCCCACAGTTACATGCCAAGCTCGGCGATAAAAATCGGTATGGAACACGCAACCAAGCTCAGTTTGTACAGCGGTTAGATTGGCATTTAAGGGCCAAATGTTTGCCGGAAATAGGCTTAAATCAGGGCTATCAGCTTGAATAGTGACATTATATTCGGGGCGTGAATGGATCCCTCCAATCACTTGCCCTGCTGTTTTGATGGTTTGTTCTTTGTGTCCATCATAGCCACGAACCCGCAATCCCATGTCCCATTGACGCAATTGCAATGTGGGTGTGTCAAAGTAACCGTTGGTTAAACGACGTGTGCCTTGCGGAGCAGCATTTTCTAAGCTATCTAGCTTATTTATCAGGGTTTCTAGAAATTTAGGTAGGAAAAACAGTTTTAATTCAATCTCAGCATTCATTACTGCACCGCTCATTTTGTCATCAAATATTCATTCACGCGTCATTTTTAGTTCATAATGTCACAAATGTGTCATAAAAATCCCGTAGGATTTGGTTTTGAAGTTGGTATATAACCCGTTAGAATAAAGCTGTGATTTTTTCTCAAAAAACACAGTTTCAATACGCGGACGCATAGGGTAACATGCGCCCGCTTTTTCCAATCATGGAACAATCTAAATAGGTAAACGGCAATGCCAGTAAACTCTATTTTGGGCGTGTTTGCAAAATCGCCAATTAAGCCTCTTCAAGAGCACATGGACAAAGTCTACGATTGCGCATCGTTACTGGTCCCCTTTTTCGAAGCCACCATCACAGGTAACTGGGATGCAGCAGTTCAACTACGTAAACAAATTAGTTTAGCGGAAAAGCAAGGGGACTCACTCAAACGTGAAATTCGCCTCACTCTGCCAAGCGGTTTGTTTATGCCTGTTGAGCGTACAGATCTATTGGAACTACTGACACAACAAGACAAAATCGCTAACAAAGCAAAAGATATCTCTGGTCGTGTAATCGGCCGTCAATTGCTTATCCCTCAGGTCATGCAAGTCCCCTTTATCGCATACTTACAACGTTGTATCGACGCTGTTGGTCTTGCAAAAGAAGTCATTAACGAACTCGAAGATTTGCTCGAAGCAGGTTTCCGTGGTCGTGAAGTCGACTTAGTGGCCAAAATGATCAACGAACTCGATATCATCGAAGAAGATACTGACGATTTACAAATTCAACTTCGCCGTCAATTATTCGCTTTGGAATCAGAATTGAATCCTGTCGATGTGATGTTCCTCTATAAAACGATTGAATGGGTCGGCGGTCTTGCAGATCTGGCCGAACGCGTCGGTTCGCGTCTTGAGCTTATGCTTGCTCGCGTTTAATAAATAAGGTTATCAAGGTATCAATATGGTTGATGCAGGTATGGAGGTGGCTAACGTATTAGCCACTAATGGGCCGTGGCTTATTGCCATTGCGGCTGCGTTTGGTTTTCTAATGGCGTGGGGCATTGGTGCAAACGATGTGGCCAATGCGATGGGAACCTCTGTTGGTTCTAACGCCATTACGATTAAACAAGCGATTATTATCGCTATGATCTTCGAATTTGCAGGTGCTTTTTTGGCCGGCGGCGAAGTGACCAGTACAATCCGTAACGGTATTATTGATTCAAGTTATTTTACCCAAACCCCTGAATTGCTGGTATATGGCATGATTGGCTCATTGTTAGCTGCGGGGATTTGGTTAGTCGTGGCATCGGCATTAGGCTGGCCAGTATCAACGACTCACTCAATTGTAGGCGCGATTATCGGCTTCGCGGCTGTAGGCGTTGGCACTGAGTCTGTCGCTTGGGAAAAAGTAGGCGGTATTGTTGGTTCTTGGGTTATTACACCAGCAATCTCTGGCTTTATGGCGTTCATTCTGTTCCAAAGCACTCAAAAACTGATTTTCAACACCGATAACCCACTTGCTAATGCTAAACGCTATGTACCTTTCTACATGGCGTTCGCAGGCTTTATGATGTCATTAGTCACGATCCTCAAAGGATTGTCACACGTTGGCATTCATTTAAAAGGTGCCGAAGCTTATATCCTGGCGGGCGTAATAGCATTGGTCGTTGGTATCATAGGTAAAGTGTTTATTTCTCGTCTAAAAATGGATGAGAAAGCAAGCCACAAAACCATGTACGCTAACGTCGAAAAAGTGTTTGCGATCCTGATGGTTTTAACCGCTTGTTGTATGGCATTCGCCCACGGTTCAAACGATGTTGCAAATGCGATTGGTCCTTTAGCTGCGGTGGTATCTGTAGTTAATAGTGGTGGCCAAATTGCATCTAAATCACCGTTAGTATGGTGGATCCTACCTTTAGGTGCTGTCGGTATCGTTATGGGTTTGGCGATTTTCGGTCAGCGCGTAATGCAAACCATTGGTAAAAATATTACTCACTTAACCCCAAGTCGCGGTTTTGCTGCCGAATTAGCCGCAGCCTCTACCGTAGTGATTGCTTCTGGTACTGGTTTACCTATCTCTACCACACAAACGTTAGTCGGTGCGGTATTAGGTGTGGGTATGGCCCGTGGTATTGCGGCAATCAATATTGGTGTGGTGCGTAACATTGTTGTGTCTTGGGTGGTTACTTTACCTGCGGGTGCAGGTCTATCGATCATCTTCTTCTATATGATTAAAGGCATCTTTAACTAAGAAGCACATGACGACTATGGCAAGCTCGCCGTAGAAATGCACTAAACACAGAGGAATTGCTAGCATGGATGCGGCAAAGTTGAGGGAAGTCTATGACTTCCCTCTTGCATTGCAGGCCTCAAATCCCTAGCATGTGGTCACTATTTCGTTGATGAGAATACAAAAGTGTTAAGAATGCTGACTCTGGTGGGAATGATGTTACTCTCCCCTAACCTGCTGGCCGAAGGCCAACCCCGCTATATCTCGGATAACGTGTTTCTTTATATTCTCAACGGCCCAGGTACTGATTATCGTATTTTGGGTTCGATTGAAGCGGGACAACCCGTTACGTTACTTGGCGAAACTCAGGGCGATTATTCAAAAATAATCGACCATAAAGGTCGTGAAGGTTGGGTGCCAACCAACTTAATCAGTTCAACGCCTAGTTTTCGTGAGCAAGTTTCAACACTCACTAATGAGTTAAACGAAACCAAAGCCAAGCTTGCAGAAGTCTTAAGTTCGACGAATAACCATTCCGATGAAGTGGATGAACTCAAAGCTAAGCTAAGCGAAGCCGAAGCTATGCTGAACAAAACCACTCAAGAGCGTGATAACCTCAAAGTAGCGGTTGATCGTAGTGCCCAAGAGGCACAATTTGCGTTATGGCGTGAGGGCGGACTGATTGCCGCCGCAGGTTTAGTGGTTGGGGTAATTTTGGTATATCTGCCAAGACCACAACGCCGCAACAAGAAGCGTTGGATGTAAATTTTTACGCAAATAATCTGAAAGTCAAAGCTAAAGCCAGTGTTTTCAAACACTGGCTTTTTGTCAATCAAGCGTTACAACTAACGCTTAACAAGCCAATCAAACAATCCTCACATTCTTTCACGCTATAGTGTTGTCCGTCACATTTTGGTTGTATAATCTGCGCGCGCAAAGCTTCATATTGTATACAAAATATCAAATGCGTTTCGCGCCCCCCATTTTTGTTTCAACAATAGAGCCGAAAACAACTGGCCAAGATGGAAGCGATTACTATGTTCAAAGCGAGTGAAGTGCTGGCAGGCCGCTACGATTCTGCCAATCTCGACGAACTGTTCAAAGCCGTCACCGACAACTACATTGTCGATGAAGAACAATACTTGTCAGAGCTAATCAAACTAGTACCCTCCAGTGATGAAGCCATCGAGCGCGTCACTCGTCGTGCCCACGAACTGGTAAACAAAGTTCGTCAATTTGAGAAAAAAGGCTTAATGGTTGGCATCGATGCCTTCCTGCAGCAATACAGCTTAGAGACTCAGGAAGGCATCATCCTGATGTGTTTAGCCGAAGCCCTGCTGCGTATTCCCGATGCGGCCACCGCCGACGCCTTGATTGAAGATAAACTTTCAGGTGCTAAGTGGGATGAACACTTAAGCAAAAGCGATTCGGTGCTCGTTAACGCCTCCACTTGGGGTCTAATGCTCACGGGTAAAATTGTTAGCTTAGATAAAAAAATCGATGGTAGCCCGAGTAGCCTATTAGGCCGTTTAGTCAATCGTTTAGGTGAGCCTGTGATCCGCCAAGCCATGATGGCGGCGATGAAGATTATGGGTAAGCAGTTCGTTCTCGGCCGCACCATGAAAGAAGCGCTCAAGAACAGCGAAGACAAGCGTAAATTAGGTTACACCCACTCCTACGATATGCTGGGTGAAGCCGCGCTAACGCGTAAAGATGCCGAAAAATACTTTACAGATTATGCCAATGCGATTACCGAGTTAGGCGCGCAAAGCTATAACGAAAACGAATCACCACGCCCAACGATTTCTATCAAACTGTCGGCATTGCACCCACGTTACGAAGTCGCTAACGAAGACCGTGTATTGACCGAGCTGTACGACACTGTTATTCGCCTGATTAAACTCGCGCGCGGGTTAAATATCGGTATTTCTATCGACGCCGAAGAAGTTGACCGTCTCGAGCTGTCATTAAAGCTGTTCCAAAAACTGTTTAACTCTGACGCCACTAAAGGCTGGGGATTACTCGGTATCGTGGTGCAAGCTTACTCTAAGCGTGCCCTGCCAGTACTGGTATGGTTAACCCGCCTAGCGAAAGAGCAAGGCGACGAAATCCCCGTTCGCTTAGTGAAAGGCGCCTACTGGGATAGCGAGCTGAAATGGGCACAACAAGCTGGCGAAGCTGCTTACCCACTCTACACCCGCAAAGCCGGTACCGACGTATCTTACTTAGCCTGTGCGCGTTACCTGTTATCCGACGCCACCCGCGGCGCGATTTACCCTCAATTTGCCAGCCACAACGCGCAAACCGTTGCCGCGATTTCCGATATGGCGGGCGATCGTAACCACGAATTCCAACGCCTACACGGTATGGGACAAGAGCTGTACGACACTATTCTGTCGGAAGCTGGCGCGAAAGCGGTACGTATCTATGCCCCAATCGGTGCCCATAAGGATCTGCTGCCCTACTTAGTGCGTCGCCTGCTGGAAAACGGTGCTAACACCTCGTTCGTACACAAGCTAGTCGATCCGAAAACCCCTATCGAGTCTTTAGTGGTTCACCCACTGAAAACCCTGACAGGCTACAAAACCCTGGCTAACAACAAAATCGTTTTACCTACCGACATCTTCGGTAGCGATCGCAAAAATTCCAAGGGACTCAATATGAACATCATTTCAGAAGCAGAGCCATTCTTCGCGGCCTTAGACAAATTCAAATCGACGCAGTGGCAAGCGGGCCCTCTGGTTAATGGTCAAACCTTAACTGGCGAGCACAAAACCGTGGTTAGCCCATTCGATACCACTCAAACCGTGGGCCAAGTGGCCTTTGCCGACAAAGCGGCTATCGAACAAGCCGTGTCTTCTGCTCATGCAGCTTTCGCCTCTTGGACCCGTACGCCTGTTGAAGTGCGCGCCTCGGCACTGCAAAAGCTGGCGGATCTGTTAGAAGAAAACCGCGAAGAGCTGATTGCACTCTGTACCCGTGAAGCAGGTAAGAGCATTCAAGACGGTATCGACGAAGTGCGTGAAGCCGTAGACTTCTGCCGCTACTACGCGGTGCAAGTTAAAAAGCTGATGTCAAAACCTGAACTGCTCCCAGGCCCAACGGGCGAGTTAAACGAACTCTTCCTCCAAGGTCGCGGTGTGTTCGTGTGTATCAGCCCATGGAACTTCCCATTAGCGATCTTCTTAGGCCAAGTATCGGCAGCCCTCGCTGCGGGTAACACTGTGGTCGCAAAACCCGCTGAACAGACGTCTATCATTGGTTACCGCGCAGTGCAGTTAGCACACCAAGCGGGTATTCCAACGGACGTGCTGCAATATCTACCTGGCACTGGCGCTACCGTAGGTAACGCACTGACAGCTGACGAGCGCATCGGTGGCGTATGCTTTACCGGTTCAACGGGCACAGCCAAACTCATCAACCGCACACTGGCAAACCGTGAAGGCGCAATCATTCCATTAATCGCCGAAACCGGTGGTCAAAACGCTATGGTGGTTGACTCTACTTCTCAGCCAGAACAAGTGGTTAACGATGTAGTTTCTTCATCTTTCACCAGCGCGGGTCAACGCTGCTCGGCGCTGCGTGTACTCTTCCTACAGGAAGATATTGCCGACCGCGTTATCGATGTTCTGCAAGGTGCGATGGATGAGTTAGTGATTGGCAACCCAAGTTCAGTGAAAACCGACGTAGGCCCAGTTATCGATGCGACCGCGAAGGCTAACCTTGACGCCCATATCGACCATATCAAGCAAGTTGGCAAGCTGATCAAGCAAATGCCATTGCCTGCTGGTACTGAGAATGGCCACTTTGTGTCGCCGACTGCCGTTGAAATCGACTCAATCAAAGTGCTTGAAAAAGAACACTTTGGTCCAATCCTGCACGTGATCCGTTACAAGGCATCTGAACTTGCCCATGTGATCGATGAAATCAACAGCACAGGTTTTGGATTAACCTTAGGTATCCACAGCCGTAACGAAGGCCATGCCCTAGAAGTCGCTGACAAGGTTAACGTAGGTAATGTGTACATCAACCGTAACCAAATCGGCGCAGTCGTTGGCGTACAACCTTTCGGCGGTCAAGGTCTGTCAGGTACTGGCCCTAAAGCCGGTGGTCCACACTACTTAACTCGCTTTGTGACTGAAAAGACTCGCACTAATAACATCACCGCTATCGGTGGTAACGCGACCCTGTTGTCACTGGGTGATAGCGAAGAATAAGCCCTCTCACCTGTGAGAGTTGAACAAAAGCCAGACTCAGTCTGGCTTTTTTATTGGTTTTTCCAGATAAAATTTGTGAGTTGTAGCCTGCAAAATATTAATAAAGAGTGATCCAAATCAAATTGTTAAAAGTATGCATTTCAAAGCAATTGCGAGGGATTGTGCGCCATCGTGAAAAACCCGCATAATCTATAATCTGCTCCTAAACAGGCTGAAATTTAACGTGTTCAACAACGAACTAAGGCAACTATGACATTCTCGCTATTAGATATTTCTGCATTGACGTGGTTTATCGTTTCTTGGGCTGGCTATACCGCCTTTGCCCGACGTAAGGCGAAGGATACCGACTGTATTGCCCGTGGCCTGCATAAGCACAGGATCTACTGGATGCTTGAGTTGATGACCCGAGGAGTGCGGGTAGGCGATGCGGCGTTATTAGCGAACCTTGAACGCAATATTGCCTTTTTTGCCTCGACCACGCTATTCGTGCTCGCAGGGGTACTAACCCTATTTGCGCAGGTTGAACGCCTTGAGGCCGTGATTGCCACTATTCCCTATGCGACGCCACCAAATCATTCATTGGTACAAGTTAAATTAGCGTTATTAGTGGTCATTTTTGTGATGGCGTTTTTCCAATTTACCTGGTCGATGCGCCAATACGGCTTTGTGAACGTGATGATAGGCGCAGGCCCGATGGATAGCGAAGGCGCCAATGACAACCTTAAAGCGTACGCAAGACAAATGGCAACGGTGCAAGACCAAGCCGCCCATTCCTATAACTATGGCCTGCGGGCTTACTACTTTTCGATGGCCGTGCTCTGCTGGTTCGTGCACCCTATCCTATTTATTTTGGCTAGCCTGTTTGTGGTGGTCACCCTGTATCGCCGCGAATTTAAATCCCGCGCAGTTATGGCCATTACCGCTGCGAAGGCACATTTAGGAACAGAATACCAAGCGCGAGAAACTCAGCGTCAATCCAAGTAGTCGTCATTTAGCCTGAGACTGCGCCAGTAAAGCGCAGTCTAATTCTTGTTCTATACTCATTGGGTTAATCACCAATCAATAATGGGAGTGAACCATGAGTGATAATCTGTTAACAGTGGATGAAGTGTGCAAGTTGCTGGATAAGAGCCCAGCGACGATTAAACGCTATGCGCGGGAAAACTTGCTCAGCAGCGTGAAAGACGGTGAAGAATTGCGATTCCCCGAAGAAGAGGTCAAACGTTACTTAGCCTTTTCGCAGCGCTTAGGAAGATAAGCCGCCGCGCCTTTTATCGATTCATCCCCAAATGGACTTGGGATGCCTCGCTTATCCTTGTATAGCCATCTGTAACTGTTTGTAAGATAAGAGTTCTCGCTGTGATTCCTCTAGCCCAAGTTCTGCGGCTAAGGCTAGGAGCTGCGCCTCATAGATTGGCAGCTTAGCTTCATCATTAGTCATAATAGCAAGCTCGGCAAAGTCTCCTAAACCTTCGAGCCAATCAAGCGTTAAATGAAATTCCCCGAGAAAATACACGCTGCGGCGTTTTTTAATCTCAAGCACACATTGATAGCCTAAAGTCCGCAGCATACTTTTGGCCTTGTTGGCATCCGTGATATTGACCGCTTCACAACGGTCTTTCTCGGGCCCTTTTACAATCCACAGCATGATGCCAGAGGGCTGCATCTCGCGAATACACAGGCTTTTATGCTCAGCAGCTAAGGATGCTATAGGTGAATCAAAATAGCAGTCATGCTCAAGATTATCCTCGAGCATCACCTCGGGGGATTTGGCGCTTAGACGTGCCCAAAAGGCTTCACGGTCTGTAAGTCGATACTTAAGCTCTACCTCAAACTTGCCGTTAAAATGGGCGTTAATTTGCGGAGCTAATTCTTTTGGTGCAATGTCTGCTGGCATTGGGTTACTCATATAAAGGCTTCACTCCTGCTGCACGTATTTCTCACCCATTCGACATCCAGCCTCAAGCTAAGCGACGATAGAGCGCCTGATAGGCGGGACAAGTTTGAAGTAACTGCTGATGATCGCCCGATGCCACAATTTGCCCCTCAGCCATAAGGTGAATTTGGTCCATCTTGGCCATCGCCGTTAATCTGTGGCTAATCATTAGCAAGGTTTTATCTTTCGCAAATTCAAATAATAAGCTTAGGATTTCCCGCTCGGTGCGCTTATCTAAGCCCTCGGTTGGCTCATCTAACAGTAACAAAGGCGCATCACGCAGCAATGCCCTTGCTACCCCAATACGGCGCTGCTCGCCGCCCGATAACTGCCGGCCGCCCTCACCAATCCACATATCGAGAGGCTTGTCGCCTTTAAGTAATTCGCCTAAACCAACCTGTTGTAAGACTTGGATAAAACGCTCGTCATTGGCGGTACGTTTTTGACCTTCAGGCACAGGCAAGGCAATAGCAAGGTTCTCCCGCAGCGTGCCCGCGTACAGGTAAATCCGCTGGCTCACGACTGTCATCGCCGATCTTAAGGCGCCCTCGCTATAGTCACTTAATTGATGACCATCGAGGTAAATCTGACCGCTTTGCGCCTGCCACTCTCGGGTAATTAAGGACAATAAACTGGATTTACCGCAGCCAGTCGCGCCCAATAACGCCACCTTTTGGCCCGGTTTTACGTCGAGGGATAAGCCCTGAAGCACAGGCTGGCTTTCGCTATAACTAAATTGGATATCGCGGATCAGCAATCCACCAAAGGTCGCCTTAAGATCTGTATCTGTACTAAAACGAATATCGCTTTCTTGGTCGGTGATTTCGTTAATACGCGTTGCCGCCAGCACACAACCGGACAAATGTTGGAAGGCGCCCGCAATCGGCATCATCATTTCCACACAGGCCATAGTGGCAAACACCATCAAGGCGAACATCGGGCCAGGAGGCACAGCATCGCCCACGCCATTGGCGGCTAAAAATAGCATCATGATGAGTGCCGAGCCCGTCGCCAGGATCAGCATGGCTTGGCTTAAGGCGGTGATATTCGCCATCGCCCCTTGGCTAGCAAATAACGCCTGCTCGGCCTCATCGAGCTTGTGTCTGTATCTGGCGTTTGCACCAAATAAACTCAGCTCCGCTTGGCCTTGTAATATATCGAGTAACTGCACTCGATATTGGCGTTTAGTCTCCAGCATATTGCGGCTAGGCGCATGCCCGAGACGATAAAACAACAGTGGTAGCAGCAGCCAAATCACCACTAAAAACAGGCATAAACTTAAGGCTAGCTTGGCATCAAACCATGCAAGGAATAGATATAACAACGCCGTCATCAGCAAGGAAGCCGCCATCGGCGTCAACAATCGTAAATACAGATGGTCGAGCGTATCTATATCCGCCACGAGGCGATTGAGCATATCCGCACGGCGCAAACCTTGCAGATTTTTAGCGCTGAGTGGGAAGAGTTTTCGCCAGGCCCAAACTCTGAGTTCAGTCAGTAATTTAAAGGTCGCCTCATGGGTCGCGAGACGCTCACCGTAACGACTGGCTGTACGGGCAATAGATAAGAATCGCACGCCCCCGGCGGGAGTAAAAAAGTTAAAGGATTGGGAGCCGATAACCGTTAATCCCGCCACCGCCGTCGCCGATAAAAACCAACCCGACAACGACAATAAGCCAATCCCCGCCATCAAAGTGGTAAGGGTAAGCACCAGCCCAATAACCATCATTAACCATTGATGGGAGAACAGTCGAATAAAGGGAATTAACACTTTCATTGTGCCGCTCCTTCAGTTGAATCGGATGCTGGCATCAAATCGTTCGGCGTATCAACACGGCTTTGCGGCTCAACAGCGCCTAACTCAATATCTGCCACCGATTCGATATTTTCATGCAAAATGGTTTGGAATAAACCCGCCTGCATAGAAAGAGTCGCAAAGTCGCCTCGCTGGACAATCAATCCCTTATCTAAGACTAAGATCGACTGCATCCGATCGAGCTGATCTAATCGATGGGTCACCATAATGCACATCTTGCCCGCCATCGCACGGTTCAAGGTGAGCGTTAATAGTTGCTCGCTAACACTGTCTAAACTCGCGGAGGGTTCATCAAGGATAAACACCTGCGACGCCTGTGCTAGCGCCCGCGCCAGAGCTATACGTTGTGCCTGCCCGACCGATAGGGTTGATGATTGTTCACCGATAGCCGTCGCTAAACCAAGGGGTTGCATGCGCACAAATTCATGGATATTGGCTTGCTCTAGCAAGTGCCACACCTGCTCGTCTGTAATATTAGGATTGGCTAGGGCTACGTTTTCCCGCACTGTGCCATGGAATAACTGTGGCTCCTGTCCAAGCCACGCTAATTGGCGCCGCCAATAGACAAGATCAATGCTGGAGAGCTCAACACAATTAACCAGTAACTTGCCTTGATAGGGTAAAAATCCTAATAGCGCGTTGAGTAAACTGGTTTTGCCTGCGCCACTTGGGCCAACTAAGGCTAAATGTTCCCCCTGTTTCAGCTCAAAACTGATGGGCCCTAATAAGCGGCTGCCATCAACGCTAAAGACCTCAAGTTCTTCAGCTATCAGGCTTTCAATCTTCTCAAGTCTGGTATCACCAACGACTGAGTCTGTTGGCTGAGGCTCGGGATGCTCAAGCAGAGTCATTAAAGCCTGCGCGGCACCAATCGCCTGCGCTTTGGCATGGTAGTGAGTGCCCATATCCCTTAACGGCTGATAAAACTCCGGCGCTAAAATAAGGATAAACAAACCGACAAACAGGCTAAAAGGTAAACCTTCATTCGTATTAGGCCCAATTTGAGCGTGCGCGCCATAGTAGCCAAAATCGAGGTGACCTAAGTAACTAAAACCAAAGTAAACCGCTAATACAGCAATCGACACCGCCGCAAAAAACTCCAGTACCGCCGAGCTTAAAAAGGCCATGCGCAGCACCGACATGGTTCGGCTGCGAAACTCCTCCGATGCCTTTTCAATCACCTTCAGCTCAGCATCGCCTCGATTGAATAGCTTTAAGGTCGCAAGCCCTTTTAATCTATCCATAAAGTGGCCACTTAATCTGGCTAACGCATTGAAGTTTTTACGATTGGCATCAGCAGCGCCCATACCGACAAGGATCATAAACAGCGGGATAAGTGGCGCGGTTAATAGCAAAATCAGCGCCGCCGCCCAGTTGATGGGAAACACGGCGATGAGGATCAATAAGGGGATCACGCCAGCAAGCGTCATTTGCGGTAAATAACGAGCATAAAAGTCTTGTAAATCTTCAACTTGCTCTAACACTATGCTTGCCCAACTGCCAGCGGGTTTGCCTTTAATAAACGCAGGGCCGAGCCGAGTTAATTTATCCATTACCGCACTGCGAATCTGTTGGCGTAAACGTTTACCCGCTTCAAAACTGGCACGCTCGCGGCCATAGGCAAGTATTGCTCGCAATAACATTAAGCCAATCAAGGCCATAAAATGCGGCAGATAATCACTCGCGCTGATAACAGTCTGAGCGCTATCGGCGCCTAATCCGAGCAATCCATTACCAATAATCACACCATCGAGGAGAGTGGCAATTAAATAAGCCTGCACGATCAATGCAATAGCACTTAATATTCCACACCAGACCGAAAGTTTAAGAAACCAGCCACAGGCCTTTTTTTGCGACTTGAGCCAAACAAGAAGGGACTTTTCTAACGACTTATCCATGGTGCTCCAACAAAACCAACACTGCAGTAAATTGTAGAAATCGATCTAACGCTTACCAATCAATGCCAAGGACTTGCAATAAGCGAAAAGCTTCGATAGGGACGCAGTATCGCAGGCATCCCCAACAGATGAAACCTTGGACGTATCTTTTGCTAAAAGATTCACGAAAATGCGATGATGATCAATAAATTCAGATTTAGCTCACACAGATAAATACTTCACGCCTATAAACACTTATCTAGAACCACGTATTCGCACTCTCACATATCATCAAACTTAAAAATCTTTGTTGATTAGGGATAACCCTATTTAACGAGGATAAAGACTAAAATATTAGCTAACTGGTCATTAGCGAAATTGTTGGATAAGATAGGAATAATTTTCAAGGAGTTAGATAGCAATGACAAACAAACATTCCGGTTTCACGTTAATAGAACTTGTTGTTGTGATTATTATTTTGGGCATTTTGGCTGTAGTGGCTGCCCCCAAATTTGTTAATTTACAGTCTGATGCGTACAAAAGTCAGTTGTCGGGTGCATTGGCATCAATGAAGTCTGCGGTCACCTTATTCAAGGCAAAATCAGAAATCGCCAACACAGGTACGACTAATCGTGTGGTTTTCGATGGTATTCGGGGCGAGAATTACCAACCTTGGGCCGCAAGCAGTAGTGGCACAGCACCTAGTGCGGGCTACACAACACCACCTGAAATTTTTAATGCCGCAGGCTTAAGCGTGAATGATTGGTCCTACCGTATTTATACATCCAACGGCACCTATCAAGTCATTGCAACCCCAAAGCAAAAGTTAAATCTGGCGACCCCTACTCAAGCAGAGGTATCTTCAACCAATTGTTATATAGACTATAAATGGGAGACAACAGGTGTTCCGACCTATACTAAGGTTGACACAAGTTGCTAATGACTGAGGCTTGTTGACGTTTTGGGCCCAATCAAAACGCCAATAGTGCGCAAGTCGCCATATTTAGTGACCCTATTTCCGCGCTAAGGCTGAATACCACCGTATTTGACCAACACATGCCAAAGTAGCTTGAGTTCATGGGCTACTTGAGCACGATTACCTCGATCTCGCCAGTGTTGTGGTGAATGATATAAATCCCGTGCAGCAACCCCAATGGCATAAGCATCGACGCTGTCGTCAATCGCAATACGTTCGGCCAGAGATGGCATAGTGGGTCCACGGAAATCGCTAGGGATCTGTGCCGTATGCAGGCTAAAACCATTATGGTATTGCAGCTCAATATCGTAACGGTCGCACAACTTAGTTAACGTTGCCCCGATTTCAGTCCCTTTAAAACTCGGATCGGCCACCAGCATGGCAATATCTTCATCGAGTGACACGTCACCGTGAATTTGCGCTTCGATATAATGATCAAGATTTGTCGACATCGGGCGTTCAAAGCGGGCAAGCAATGACGAATTAAGCTGATGCGCCAAATAATGGATCACATTTAGAGGCTTAAAGTCCGCTTTACCCAAGGCATAGTGGCGCTCAAAACTCTCGGTCAGCAGTGCCGCTAGCACATCATCAAAACAAGATAATGTCCCCTTTTCCTTAGGATTACGGTAAGAATCAAGGTAAGTAAAGGTCGAACGCGTGAGCAATTGTGAGTGGGTGAGCAGATAACAACTGCCAAAACGCGGGGCGGGGCCATCCTGCCACATACCTAAATCTAAAGCGCCATACTTAGGGCGGGATTTGGTTCCTTTATACACATCGCCAAACAGCTGATTTTCCCAATGATCCCTTGGTCCTCCAAGCTCAGGCGATAACTGCCCATTGGAAATATGGGTCTCGAACTGACTACGGTATTGCCCATCACGTAGAAGCCCTTCAGCGACTGTTAGACCTCGGCTGTCGATTCTGTCGGGATGGAAATGCAGTGCAACGCGGCCACACTGAAATAATTGCTTGAGTGCTAACTGCATCTCCTGCATGGGAATATTCGACATCTGCTGCACGTTTTTAATCACAGCCACGGCCTGCTCACTTCGCCCACGTGCTAGGCGTTCAATATGCTGTATTGCTGTCATAATCCACCCGCCATGAGGCGTTAATATTCCTGAGCAGAACTATCTTAAGAATGCAATGGTGCAGAATTCAACCTGCAAACGGAAAAACATTCCGCGAATCTTTACATATCCCGTTTATGAATATGTCTGGCCAACACTTTGGCAACCTATTGAGGAATCTTGTTAATTTTACCCCAAGTTGAACTACTTATAAGCAATCAAATTAACATAAACGTGATCTTTCGCTAAATACTGAACAAGATACTGATAGGTCGATAAATTAGCCACTAATGAAATAGGATTTTTATGCCTTTATACAACAAAATGCTTTCAGTCGTAGCACTGAGGCCCCTGTTAATGTAAGCTGCACGCCCGCCGTTCAGGCTATACCAAAGCAACGATGCGATGTTGCCACAAGAGATCCATTAATGAGTTTTTCCGCCTTAGGTTTATCCGCACCACTCCAAAAAGCCGTATCCGAACAGGGCTATGACACGCCATCTCCCATCCAAGCGCAGGCAATTCCAGCTGTACTAACGGGCAAAGACGTCATGGCTGCGGCCCAAACGGGAACAGGAAAAACCGCAGGTTTTACGCTGCCATTACTGGAATTACTCGCTAAAGGCCAAAAAGCCAAGTCAGGACAAACTCGCGCCTTAGTCTTAACTCCTACGAGGGAACTGGCGGCACAAGTTGGCGAAAGTGTTGAAACCTATGGTAAATATCTACCACTGCGTTCAGCTGTGGTCTTTGGTGGCGTGCCTATCAACCCGCAAATCAATAAATTACGTCATGGTGTTGATGTGTTAGTTGCCACACCAGGGCGACTATTAGATCTTGTGCAACAAAATGCGGTGAAGTTTAATCAACTTGAGATCTTAGTGCTCGACGAAGCGGATCGTATGTTGGATATGGGCTTTATCCGTGATATCAAAAAAATCCTTGCACTCTTACCTGCTAAGCGACAAAACCTGATGTTTTCAGCCACCTTCTCCGATGAGATCCGTGAGCTTGCAAAAGGGTTAGTCAATCATCCGGTTGAGATTTCCGTCACGCCGCGCAATGCCGCCGCAACGACGGTTAAACAATGGATTTGCCCCGTTGATAAAACGCAAAAATCAGCCCTGCTGATCCAACTCATCAAACAGGAAAACTGGCAGCAAGTGTTAGTGTTTTCGCGTACTAAACATGGCGCAAACCGACTCGCGAAGAGCCTTATCCAAGCCGATATTAGCGCTGCCGCGATCCACGGTAATAAAAGCCAAGGTGCGCGCACCAAAGCCCTCGCCGACTTTAAGAGCGGTGAAGTTCGCGTATTGGTTGCGACCGATATTGCCGCCCGCGGTTTAGATATCGATCAGTTACCGCAAGTTGTTAACTTTGATTTACCTAACGTGCCTGAAGATTATGTGCATCGCATTGGCCGTACCGGCCGTGCTGGCGCCACAGGCCAAGCCGTTTCATTAGTCAGCAGCGAAGAAATTAAACTGCTTAAAGATATTGAGCGATTAATTAACCGCGTGCTCGAGCGCCAAGAAGTTGCAGGTTTTGGCCCAGTGCATGCGCTGCCCGAAACAACGCTCACTCCCCAAGGTAAAAATCATAAAGTAAAAGCCGTGGCAAGCCAGCGTAAACACCGCAGTGCAGGAAAACCTGCCCCACGATCTGGTTCTGGCCGTGATGCGTCTCAAACATCAAGCGTTCGAGATGGCAGCCACGATAAGCACAGCACGCCATCACGCAACAGCAATGAACATCATAAGACCGAGGCAGCAGTTGCACGCTCGCCAAAACCAAAGAGTAAGCATCCTCAGCGCGATGGCGGCACAACTAACAGTGCAACGGCGGGGAACAATGCAAAAGCGAAACCGCATTCAGGTGCACAGCAACGTAGCCATGCAGAACGAAGCGACAAATCAAACAATGATGGACGCCGCCAAGAGCAGCCCAAAGGCCGCCATCCACACAGTACAAAACCGGCTTCTAATGAGCCGAAACAGCACTCACATCGCGCAGATAACCGCCCGAATCGTGTTAAGCCTTAATCGCGTTAAGTCATAGTCGCGATAAGCTTCAGCCAGTTATCCTAAAATACACAATAAAAATGCCCAGAGCCTAAGCGCTGGGCATTTTTATTTTACTAAACAAATTGATAGCGATAGTGCTAAATCCCTAGACTGTGCGCACCTTAAATTGCAGCATCGCTTCACGTAATGAATTTGCCTGTTGGGAGAGTGACTCACTGGCTTTAGCCGTTTCAAAAGCGCTGCTAAGCACAGACTCACCTGAATCCCGTATGGTATTGATCCGTTCACTAATATCCTCAGCCGTGACAGCTTGCTCCTCACTCGCGGTAGCCACTTGCGCATTAGCCTGCGATAACTGGGTTAAGGCATCCGAAATCTCAAACAAGTTTTGTTTGATTTGATTGACTAATAGAGAGGAGTCTTTGATTTGTAATTCATTTTTACCAAATGAATCCACAGCTGATTTCGCATCAAGCACTAAAGTTTGAATAAGTTCACTGATTTCCTGTGTAGCCGTTTGGCTACGAGTTGCCAATGCACGAACCTCGTCGGCAACCACGGCAAACCCTCGACCTTGCTCACCCGCTCTTGCCGCCTCAATCGAGGCATTTAAGGCTAACAAATTGGTCTGGCCTGCAATCGCATCAACTACAGACACAAAATTTAAAATTTTACCCGTACTGGCCTGTAACTGTTGGATCAGTTGACTGGATTGCTGAGCGCTAGCCACTAATTGCTGAGCAATTTTCTCACTCGCGTCAACAACGGCACAGCTTTCTTTCACTCGGCTTTCCGCTTGTCCTGATGAGTAGGATGCACTCTCGGCGCTGCTAGCAACTTCAGTAATTGTCGCCGCCATTTGGGTCATGGAGGTGGCAACTTGATCTGTATCTTCCTGCTGACTAAGTATCGCTTTACGGTTATTTTCAGCTACAGCATTAAGCTCTGTAACCATAGATGCGATTTCTTCACTGCGACCAATCACTTGCCCAACGGTTTTACTGAGGGTTAGGGCCATTTGATTCATACTAATAGTCAGCTCGCCCAGTTCATCTTTCGATTCTACTGTTAATTCTCGGCTAAAGTTTCCCGACTCCATCATGGCTGCTGCATTACGCAGGCGCATAATCGAACGTACTATGTACTGACTAAAGGCGATTCCGATAACTAAACCTAAAATCAAAGCGATAGAAGAAATGACTATTAAGCCGTAAATGGCGTCTTGCTCTTCGTTCTCGGTAACAGTGACTGCTGTTTGTGTCATTTGCTCTAAACGCAACGCAAACTGGCTTAGCTGGGTATTAAATTCACCTTGGGTTTGTTCAAGTTCATTCACCTGTTGCACCAATGCCGCAGGATTAGTGCGTTGCTGGATTGCGGCAACCACGGTGGCAAGCTTTAGATCGTAATCTCGATAAACTCGAATAATATTGGTAATTTCTTGGGTTAACTGTTGTGTTTTATCTCGTAACTCTGAAGATTGGGGATATGCTAGCGCCTCATTGAGCATGGTTTGGGTGGACATCAACTCATTATTAATCCGCTCTTTATGTTGAATCACTTCACCAATAAAGCCGTCAATTAATCGCTCCTGCGCTGAAACGGGTATCTCAGAGGCTCTGAAAGCCTTCTCAAGGCTAATCGAACTCTCAAGCTGCAAGATAGTAACTTCATTCGATAATTTCACTAATGGTATGTTTTCTAATGCAATTGTGTGAATTTCATCGGCAACCCGCTTCATTTTAAGCAAGCTAAATCCTGCTAATAACAGAATCAGTAGCAGCATAATGCCGATTAAACTGCCCATTTTATATCTGATCTGCAAATCTCTTAAGAAGCCAAGCATAAGGATGCTACTCCAACTGCCAATGTCTTATTTGTCTTTATTTAGCATAGTCGGAGTTTTTCGCTTTGCAGTGACGAGCAAGCATGACTAAACAAAAATAGTGGCAATCTGCAAACTTAACGTTTGAGTCTACGACTTAAGCATAAGGAGAAATTTGAGACTGAATCTTGGTTAAGCTAAACCGCCATAATAAGAGAGTGGGAAAATAAGCGTTGGGATGCCATAAACGCCTGTGAAAACTTGCATTTGACGGGAAGATATCCGAAGATCCCAACGCCTTTTTATTGCGTTAAGCCCTAGATGACACACTCAACCCCGACCGACACGCTATTGCCCGATAGCCATAGCCAAATCCGCGCGCAATTTCCCACCCTCTCGCAAATGTTGGGCGATTATCCCCTGTGTTATCTCGATACCGCGGCCACCAGCCAAAAGCCGCAGTGTGTGTTAGAGGCAATGGCACAATATTACCAATACGACAATGCCAATGTGCACCGCGCAGCGCACCAGTTATCGGCGCGAGCCACTTCTTGCTACGAGAAGGTGCGCGATCAATTGCAGGTATTTATCAATGCCAAACGCCGTGAAGAAATCATTTTCACCCACGGTACCACTGAGTCCATCAACTTAGTCGCGTTTGGCTTAACGCCACAACTTAAATCTGGCGATCTGATTTTGATCGACAGCGCCGCCCACCACGCCAACATTGTTCCGTGGCAGGAATTGGCAAAACGCACGGGCGCTATCATTAAACCTATTCCGCTGACTCAAGATTGCCGACTTGATCTAAATGCCTACCAAGCCTTGCTCGAACTGAAACCCAAGGTTGTCGCCCTGTGCCATGTATCCAACGCCTTAGGTACGGTAAATCCGGTGGTGGAGTTAGTTCGCCAAGCAAAAGCCCAGGGGGCACTCACCTTAGTCGATGGCGCGCAGGCCGTGGCACATTTAAGTGTTGATATGGCCGCCATCGATTGTGATTTTTATGTGTTTTCTGGCCACAAGATGTACGGCCCGACAGGCATTGGCGTGCTTTATGGCCGTTTCGAGATACTCGATACCCTTACACCGCTACTTACGGGCGGCGAAATGATCAAACGCGTTAGCTTTGATGGCACCGAATTTGGCAGCTTGCCTAATCGCTTAGAGGCTGGCACACCGCCGATCAGTGCAGTGATTGGCCTTGGCGCCGCTCTCCGCTTTTTGCAACAACACCTCACGCCAGAGGTTAAAGCCCATGAAGCTGAACTGCTTCAGTATTTGCAAAACCAACTACGCGCCCTTGGCGATGTGCATCTGTATGGCGCGCATCGCGATAATATTGGCACAGTCGCTTTTAACCTTGCCGATGAACATCATCAGGATGTGGGCATTTTATTAGATCAACAAGGCGTTGCAGTTCGCTGCGGCCATCACTGCGCCATGCCCTTAATGCAAACCCTTAACCTTAAAGGCTGTTGCCGCGCCTCAATTGGTATCTACACCAATAAAACCGATATCGACCGCTTTATTGCCGCCTTGGCCTCAGTTAAAGAATTGCTACTCTAAGGTTTATCCTTAAAGCCATAAGCAAAACAGATAAAAAGAGGATAGTTCCCCATGACATTGCCAATCATGCCTCCAGCAACCGATTTTGCTTATCAGGTTGAGGATGCAGCGACATTACTAGCACGGTTTGAGCAGGCACCAAACTGGCAGGAAAGATATCGCCAAATCATGTTGTTAGGTAAAGTATTACCGAGCTTAACCAATGAGCTTCGCCTTGAGTCTGCTCAAGTGAAGGGCTGCGAGAGTGATGCCTGGCTGTACCATATTGAGCAAGACGGTAAGCATTATTTTCTGGCCGATAGTGATGCGCGCATCGTGAAGGGGTTAATCGGTTTACTATTGAGTGCCTGTCACGGCAAACAGAGCGACGAAATACTCGCCTTCGACCCTTCCGCCTATTTCAAACAATTAGGACTAGAGGGCCAATTAAGTCCCTCACGAACCAACGGCTTACATGCCTTAGCTAAGGCAATAATTGATGCGGTAAAACCCTAAATCAATCTGCGGGTTAAATCGACAAAAGAGGGATTTAATCAAAGACTTCTATGCTTTAACAGGGTATAAAGAAGTACAAATGAGCTTAATCTAAAGGAGAGTGCACGTCCATGAAGGCTATCAATCACCGTCGCCGAACGCTGCTCAAAGGCCTCAGTGCAGTTACTGGATTGAGCGCCGCCAGTGCATTAAGCCCTTTTGCCAGTTTCTCTAGTCTTGCCGCGCCCCTCCCGCCACGTGCACGGCGCTTATATATCGATGGTTTATCCTTTTTGCCCGATGATTTAGCCGATGTTCGCGCCTCAGGCCTCGATGCCTTTCTGTGTGATATCTCCGCCATTGAAACCATTGAACAAGCCGACGGCACCTTAAACTACAAGCGAACCTACAAAGCCTGCCTGGACAGCATCCAGCAAGCAGCAAAACGGGTGAGCGAGCATCCCGATATCCTCTTACAAGGCTTAACAGGACGCGATATCCAGCTTGCGAGGGAGAGCAATCGCACGGCAGTTTTCTTTCAAATCCAAGGTGCGGACTGTGTTGAAGATGATAGTGATGCCAACCAATGGGCCCGTGTCGATGAGTTTCATCGCCAAGGCCTACGCGCACTGCAACTCACTCACCATTATGGCAATACCTTTGCGGGCGGAGCGCTAGATAACGATGCCAATGGCGGACTCAATAAACCGCTGACGAATCATGGGCGAGCGCTTATCGCAAAACTCAACCAAGCCAATATATTAATCGATGTGAGCCACTCAAGCGCCCAGACCGCGTTAGATGTGGCTAAACTGAGCCGCGCGCCAATCGTTCAAAGCCATGGCGCGACGCGCGGGATCGTTAAACATGCCCGTTGTAGCCCAGATGAAGTGATCCGTGCTATTGCTAATTCAGGTGGTGTTTTTGGTGTCTTTATGATGAGCTTTTGGCTCACCAATAAGGCCGTCCCAACGATCAATGACTATATTCGTCAGTTAGAATATGTTGCACGTATAGGTGGAGTTGATTGTGTGGCCATCGCCAACGATTTTCCGCTCAGAGGCCAAGAAAATCTGTTAGCCCTGAATAACGATAATGCCCAAGGCATTAAAGAATACCAAGATTGGTGGTACAGCCTAAGGGCCAAAAAAGTATTAGGCTTTGATGCTGAGCCAAGGCATGTAGTGATCCCTGAGTTAAACCATATCGAACGCATGAGTCGGATTGATGATGCCCTAGCCAAGGCCCGATTTAAATCGACCGACCGCGACCGCTTTATGGGCGGCAACTGGCAACGAGTGTTAAATCAAGTATTAATCTAAATCCATCACCGCATAACTGGTACTTAGATAACAGCTCCAAGACAGCTTACTCGAGGATGATGGGAAACCTAACAGGATAACTATGCTAACCACACTTGCCATCTCTAACTACCGCACCTTAAGGGAAGTCGTCTTACTCCTGGGCCGACTTAATGTCGTCACTGGCGCTAACGGTAGTGGCAAATCTAATTTATACAAAGCATTACGTCTATTAGCGCAAACGGCGCAGGGTGGCGTAGTCAATGCTTTAGCACAAGAGGGCGGCTTAGATTCCTGTTTTTGGGCTGGACCTGAGAATCTGACCAAGGGCATGTTAGCAGGTGATACCCCCATCGAAGCGACCGTAAGGCAAGCGCCAAAACGCCTAAAGCTAGGCTTTGCGGGCGAAGATTTTAGTTATCTGATTGAACTTGGCCTGCCCAAACCCGACTCGACGACCCTCTTTGGCTTAGATCCCCAAATCAAACGAGAGGCGATTTGGAATGGTGCAAAATACCGTCCAGCAAGCGTCTTAGTCGAGCGTCGCGGCCCTATGGTGAAAAGTCGCAGCCAAGATGGCCAAGGCTGGATTACCCTAAGCGCACACCTGCAAACCGGTGACAGTATGTTTACCGAACTTGCTGATCCAGAACGCAGCCCTGAAGTGTTAACGCTAAGGGATAGCATTCGTGCTTGGCGTTTTTATGATCATTTTAGAACCGATGCCGAGGCTCCGGCCCGCCGCCCTCAACTTGGTACAGCAACGCCCGTGCTACACCATGATGGCCGGGATCTTCCCTCTGCTATACAAACTATTTTTGAAATTGGCGATAAGAGCGCTTTTGACCATGCGGTGAGCGATGCCTTTCCGGGAGCGAAGGTTCGTATCACGCCTCAAGCGGGCGGGATCCTACAACTTGAATTTCATCAGCAAGGTTTATTAAGACCACTGCATGCGAGCGAGTTATCCGATGGCACACTGAGATATTTACTGTTAATTGCCGCCCTGTTGACTCCAAGACCACCGGAACTCATGGTGTTAAACGAACCCGAAACAAGCCTGCATCCTGATTTATTACACGCATTAGCGAGACTTATCGCTAAGGCGTCCGAGGTATGTCAATTATGGGTAGTGTCACACGCTAATCGATTAATCAATGCCTTAAGTCAGTTTGAGGAATGTAATACTTTGGCTCTGGATAAAACCCTAGGGCAAACTCAAATCTTAGGTCAGGATTTGCTCAATACACCCAGTTGGCAATGGCAAAACAGCTAGACCTCACGCATCATAAAATACCGCCAGCCATAGGGTTTCGCCCTGTATACAAGTCGAAGCGACGCGGTGTTTTTCATGGGGCGCGATGGTGAGATAATCTCCTGGTTTAAGTGTTAACAATCTACCTTGCTCAAATTCGAGTTGCGCCTCTCCTTTGAGCAACATCACCCATTCATATTGTGTTTGATCGTACCAATCACCCTCAGGGGTTGAATGGCCTTTGGAGATAATGCGCTCAATCTTCACATTGCCATTTCCGGCAAGGGTTTCAAACACTTCTTGTGAAAGATCACTTGGGAGTGACTGATAAAAATTTTGTAGCATCATGAATCCAGATCTCGACTTAAGGGCAAGATAATCTATTGAGAAACCAAAGTATAACCCGTTATCATAGGCCTATTTGACTTAAGAAATTTACCAGATAAGTTAGTTGTATCATATGGATTTGGAGATGTTGACCTATGTCGTTGTTGAACGCATTTAAAGCAAAGTTGTTTAATACCAAAGAAAAACGCGGCGTCCAGCAAGACATTCCATCTCAAGCAGCTCGGCCGCAAGCCACTCAAGCAGCCTCCTCGTTTAAGCCTTATTTTAGCCTTGCCATCCAGGCCACTCCGGCGCAAGCCAATCGAGTGGATACTCAGGCAGCGATAAATCGATATTATTTTGATAACCCGCAAACCATTGAACTCCTTGGCTGGGAACATAAACATGAGTACTGTACTTTTCACGATACTCAGTTTGACAGCATTGAGGTCAATGGACCTGAGCAATATTTTTATCTAGGCAAAGATAAAACCTGCAGCCTGCTCCCTCATCCCAATAATGCCAAGCAAACACTATGGCAAGTGGAGCTTCATAATCTGCAAGATTTAGTGACTTGCCATTTTATTATCGACTCAGCCCATACCGTTCAAGGCGATATGCAAGATTTCTCCAGCCTCACAGGGAAATTGCAGCGTACTTTACATCAAATTCATACCGAGCAAGGGCGCTCGCTGCTGAGGATAATCACCCTATCCCCTAACATCACTCAGGCGGTAGATTGCAATTACTTTGGTGAGCGCAACGGGATAACGCGCCAGCTCAATGCCTTAGGTGTACTGCAATTTGAGGGGCATTTCGTTAATGACCAACAACTTGGCCGCCAAACTTGGTACGACCATGAAGGAAAAATCAATCAAGTCGAAGAACGCCAGCTCGATGGTATGTTACTCACCTACTACCATAGTAATGGTCAGATAAGGGAAACCGCAGAAAAGGATAGCGAAGGCAATTATATCAATCAGTTAAAACGCTATTATGAATCTGGCAATCTATGGCTGACGCGCCCAATGGTGGCAAATCACATCCACGGAATTGAGTATATGTACTATGAGGATGGCAAGCTGCAAGCCGAATTAACCCATGATATGGGTAAGCCTGTTAACGAGCTTTGGTATCATCCCAATGGCAATCTGAAGCAAGAAGTCCACTTCAATCAGGTGGGCAAACGCATTGAAACTTACTATGAAGACGGCCAACTCGCTTGGCGAGTACAACTCAATTCACAGGGGGTAAATGAAGGCCTACGTCAAGAATGGCACCCCAATGGCGTACTCGCCAAGCAGCTCAATTTTAGTAACGGTATCGCCCATGGCAACAGTGAACAATGGTATCCCAATGGGCAGTTAGAACAGTGCATTCCCTTTGAAAATGGCCATGAACAGGGCCTTGCCACTTGGTACCATGAAAATGGCCAACTCGCCCTTGAAATCTACCTTGAAAAGGGCTTAAGAGAAGGATTATTTCGCAGTTACTATGAGAGCGGAGTCCTATCTGCCGAAGGTCAATATCGACATAATCTCTCGATCGCGCCTTTTATTGAATACTATGAAAACCAACAAATTCAAATGTATTTGCCCCATACCCAAGGCAATCGTGATGGCACAGCGCGCTGGTTTTATGAAGACGGCACTATCCGCACTATTACAGAATATGTCGTTCGAGAGGGACAGGGTTATCTCAAACAAAGTAGCGCCTACAACAAGCAGGGCATCCTTGAATCCTTTGAGAGCCACTCAAATACTCGCTGCGGCTATAATCTTGAGAATAATCAAAGGCAATACTATCAAGAAGGCACTCCTGATACTCGGATAGAATACTATCAAGATGGGACAATTCGTTGGTTGTTAACTCGCCTAGAAGGAGAACGATACAGCTCAAAATCCTTTTCTGAACAAGGCAAACTCATCGAAACGGGTTTTATCACCTATATCGATGGTGATTACCTTGATGTCGGCCATTGGCAACGATTTACGCCTCAAGGGCAACTGTATCGTGAAGCGTGGCTCAGCGACGATGGTAAGCTCAATGAAAGCCGCCATTATTTTGATGGCGCAGAGGATACACAGGAACAAACTGCAACAATTCAAGCTGGTGCTGATAAAACTCACTTGAATCTTACAGAAGTGACTTCAACTGGAGCAGACACCGCAACCTGGCAGCAAGCAAAACAACCCGCTCCTATCCTCTCTTATCATTTAAAATTTGACCCAGATAGCCAACTCTACGCCATGAAGCGCTATCACCCCAACAGCCAAATCGCTGAGGAGGGTAACCTACACTTCCAAGGAGAAGAGCAATTTTGGGTCGGCATCCATAATCAATATGATGAGCAAGGTCGAATCACACTATCAGAAACTTACACTATGAGCGGCAAACCGATAGAACAGTCTAACGACATAAACTACCGAGTATTAAATTGATTGGATATAAGCAAGCACACCTGCTTGCTTATAATATCTTGATATAAAAGTATTAAATCAAAAGACTACAGTGCGAAAGTGGCGATAGTCTTTTGGATCCCGACCACATCGGTGCCGCGCTTAAGCTCTTTTACCAGTGGCTCACTTCGACCTGAAATCCAAATTCTTAGCTCGGCATCCATATCGAAATGGCCTGTAGTTTCCACTTCAAAATGGGTGATGGATTTATAGGGCACGGAGTGATAGCTGGTCTTTTGGCCCGTGAGCCCTTGCTTATCAATTAAGATCAAGCGCTTATTGGTAAATACAAACAGATCACGGACCACTTTATAGGCCAGCTTTAATTCTTCCTGAATCCCCATGATTGGGCGCAGCTCTTCGGCCAGCTCCTGTAAATTCACCTCAGAAGCATTTCCGAGCAACCCATCTAATAGTCCCATGCTGACATCCTTTATTATTAAAATTTTTCAATAAAGTATCCTTTCAGTAACCCATAGGCAACAATGAGAAAGCTGAGCAGCTGAAAAACAATAAAAAAAGGGAGCATTGAATGCTCAATGCTCCCTTACTATGAAGGCGTTAATTAAAGCGCTTTTTGGCCGCGAACCTGACGGTTTTCACCGACAACCAGCATCTCGCACTTAGGGCAATCAAATACTAACTTAAGTACATCGTTACCGATTTCGAGCACCATAGGATCGGCCTTAATTCCCGGCACTTCCTTAGGACAAAGATTAAAGTTAAATCTCAGGCAGTGCTTAGTCACCATCAAAGGCACGTCTTCAGTCACGCCGTTTTTCTCGTAGGTATCCTGAATTTCAATCACGCCATGGCGTTGATAAAAATCTTTGGCCTTTTCGTTTGCCACGTTACCCAAGTAACTTAAGTGTTTGAATGGATACACAGCATCTTGGTTATATTTCCAAGGTTTTGGCCGTTGGTAGCCCTCTACACGGGCAAGTTCTAATGCCGCTACCGCATCACGGCGCAGGCCGTTAAGGGTTGAAGCAGGCAGGAACCAAGGATGAGCAGTTTCGATACTAATCTGGCGCGCCGTAAAATCGGTACTGCCAAGCTTCGATAATTGTGTACGAATCGTCTGCAAGGTTTTTTCAGCGTCGGTGGCGGGCGTCTTTTCAACTTCCAACTCAACCGTAGCACTGAGGCCGTAGATATCGGTTAAAGTCAGCGCTACGCCCCTGGCGGTATCGGTTAAACGCATATCTACGCCGATAATTCGCTTGGCCGACTCTTTCGCTAACAAGGCTTCAAATGCCTGATTATGGTTACGGTATAAAGTCATACCAACACGTAAATCCCGTGGAACTTGTAACACATGCAGCTTATGGCCTTCGGCGCGGTTTACCCGTAAACCTTGCAACTTGTCGTCGGACTGCTTTGCCATCGCATAATTGGGTGGAAAATACGCTAACCCATCACCGTTATTAAATTCGTGGGTTGAACTGACTTGAATAAAATCCTTACCAAGAGCGACCACTTTACCCACATCTTGGCCAATATATTTTGGCGAGCGAAAATCTTTAATCCCTTGGCTACGCTCATGGACAAAATAGTCGGTGCTGCCACGATTAAAGGTTTTTTCGGGATCTGGGGTAAAAGTATGCTCAGTACGGCCATGGGATGAAGCCACAAACTCAGGGCGACGCGCCATAATGGCATCGAGTTTTTGGCGATAATGAGCAGTCACGTTTTTTACATAACTTAAATCTTTTAAACGCCCCTCGATTTTGAACGAACGCACGCCAGCATCTATCAGGGCTTCGAGGTTATCGGTTTGATTATTATCTTTTAATGAGAGTAAGTGTTCGTTTTGTGCTAACACATCCCCTTGGCGAGTCTTTAGATTGCCCGGCAAACGACACATTTGCGAACATTCACCGCGGTTAGCACTGCGATTACTAAAAGCATGGCTTAAGTTACATAATCCACTGTAGGCCACACACAGGGCGCCGTGGATAAAGAACTCAATCTGCATATTGGTATGAGCCGCAACCTCACGGATTTGGCTTAAGCCCAGCTCGCGCGCCAATACCACCTGCGAGAATCCCACTTGCTCTAAGAAGGCAACTTTTTCGGGATTACGGTTGTCCATTTGCGTACTAGCATGCAGCGCAATCGGCGGCAGGTTAAGTTGCAATACGCCCATGTCCTGCACAATCAGTGCATCGGCGCCCGCGTTATACACATCCCAAATCAGTTTTTCTGCGGTTTCGAGCTCATCGTCCATCAGAATCGTATTGAGGGCGACAAACACTTGAGCATGATACTTGTGTGCAAAAGCACATAGGCGAGCGATATCTTCCACACTGTTACCCGCCGTCGCACGCGCCCCAAATGCTGGACCACCGATATAAACCGCATCGGCACCATGGCGAATGGCTTCAATACCATAATCGGCATTTTTTGCTGGCGCCAATAACTCTAGACGGTTATTAACGTGAGAAAGTGTCTCAGGGGTGTAAATCTCTGGCTGGCTCATACTTCACAGGCTCAAAATGAACAATAACGAAAAAGGTGACGAGTATAACAAAAACTCAAATCCAGCTCTATCTGCAAATCATTTTTCGCTGGATTAAAGCGAGGCGAACTCAGGAGGAGAGACAACAAACTTGCACCCCAGAGCCTAGCGGAGTATCTTTGCCGCGCATTATTGAATAGGCGCGATTATGACTGATTTTATTTACCAACCACCAACAACTCCCTGGCTCGATGTGCTTTACCAAGATAAAGACATTATCGTCGTCAACAAGCCTTCGGGGTTGTTATCAGTGCCTGGTCGCGATCCCGCCCATTACGACAGTGTGTACGCCCGAGTAAAAGCTGAGCATCCGCATTGCCAAATCGTCCATCGCCTTGATATGGCGACCTCAGGTGTAGTAGTGGTTGCGCTCATTCGTAGCGCCGAACGCGAATTAAAACGCCAGTTTCATGATAGAGAAACCAGCAAAACCTATCTCGCCAGAGTCGCCGGTCATGTCAAAAACGATACAGGTAGCGTAGATTATCCGCTGATCTGCGACTGGCCCAATCGCCCAAAACAGAAAGTTGACCACGACATTGGCAAGCCATCATTGACCCATTTTGAAGTGTTAAGCCGCGCCAAGCGCTCGACGCTGGTTAAACTCAAGCCGATTACTGGGCGCTCACACCAACTCAGAGTGCATATGATGGCACTTGGGCATCCGATCCTAGGCGATGGCTTTTACGCCGATCCACTGGCCAAATCCTTAGCACCGCGATTATTACTCCACGCCGCAGAGCTTACGATCAAACACCCATATACGGGTGAACCTATGACATTCAGCGCTAATGCCTCCTTTTGCGAACCGGAAGGTGAGCAATGATCACTAAAAACAATTAAAAAACGCAAAAGCAGTAGCCATTCCCTATAAAAAAACGTAACTTTATGACAATTCATTATGTTATAGAGAGTTTATTTATGGAAACCGCATTTCAGCGTGATCAGCTAGATAACCATATCCTCGAAGCCTTAATGCAAGACGCGCGCACACCTTTTGCCGAACTTGCCAAACGTTTCGGCGTGAGTGCGGGTACCATTCATGTGCGTGTCGAGAAAATGAAACAAGCGGGGATTATCACGGGTGCCCAGATCACCATCAATCCCAAGGCACTGGGTTACGATGTCTGCTGTTTTATCGGAATTAATCTCAAAAGTGCTGGCGACTACCCCGCCGCCATCGCCAAGCTAAACGCCCTAGAAGAAGTGGTTGAAGCCTACTATACCACTGGCAACTACAGCATTTTTGTCAAAGTCATGTGCCAATCCATCGATGGCCTGCAACATGTGCTGATTAACCGCATCCAATCAATCGACGAAATTCAATCGACTGAAACCCTGATCAGCCTGCAAAACCCTATCACAAGAGCGGTGAAGCCATAAAAAAACATCGCTCAAAGAGCGATGTTTTCTAGACTAAACAATAGAATAGAACTATCAAATATCAATAGTTCTACCCTTGCCTCATTACTTAATTTTACGACGTAACCACACAGCTGGTAGCATTAACAAACTTAACCAACCAAGTGAACCACCATCTTCAGGCTGGTTTTCAACCATCACAGAGACTGTCTTAGTATCCATGTTGCCATGGCTATCTGAAACAGTCAGTTCAAATGACAGTGTTTCACCTTCAGGCGGTACTGACGGAGCAGTGAAGCTAATGTCACTGGCGGTAGCATTGAATGTAGCTACAGCACCCGCTGTTTGAACCCATTTATAGGTTAAAGCATCGTTATTAGCATCTGACGATCCTTTACCAGAAATCGCCACTGTTGCACCTTCCTTCACTTTCGTTGGGGCAGAAATATCTGCCACAGGAGCAACTTGGATAACACCAAATTGACGCTGCATTTCAACAGTATCATCGCCTAACGTATTCGATAGATTGATAGCGAAGAATTCACCAGACTTACGAGGGATGAGATCAAAGCCAACGGACAAGATTTCACTCGAACCAGCCGGCTGAGTCACTGACCATTTAATATTGGTATCAGTTAATACCCCATCATGACTAATATTCTTAATTTCATGACCTTGAGATAACAGTGCTTCTAACGAATACACTTTATCTTCGGAGGTTAAGTTAGGCTCAATATCAAAGCTAATGTGGCTCGCTTCTCCCGCAACCATAGTACTGGAAAGATCTGTAGAAACAGTCACATCGTCTTTACGTGTTAACTTGAATGGAATCTGCTTTATCACACTACCATCGCTTGCAAGTGCAGCTAAGATACCTGCGGTACTTTGTTTAGTATTCCAATCAAAAGTAATGCTTACCTCACCGTCTGACTCTGACACTTTCGTCATTACCGAGTCACTGAGTGAATCCGCATCAAACATAACTGATGATATTTCGACTAATACATCATCTACCGCGCCAGGAGCTGAAGCTGTATAGCCATCAACAACCACATAGTATTGACCCGCAGGCAAATCTGTAAACGATACAACTTCATCTGAATTTGGACCAGCACTTGAACCTATCTTAACGAAAGAAGAGTTCAGAATGCGTAGATCGACATCAGGCGCGGTCTCAGAAGAAATTTTGAACTGAACATTCGGCAAATCTTCTGGGAAAGTCACAGCAATATAATCTAAATCACCATCAGGAACCTTAAGAGTACTAGGTTCGATCAAATCGGTTGCCTTGTCGTAGACATTGATAGACATACCGGTTTGTCCTTTAACGACATAACCACTGTACGTCATGCTACCTTGTGTACGTCCAGCTTCAAGGTTAATGCTATCAGGTAAGTTATTACCTTCAGCTTTAACTGCCACAGGTAGCTTAACCTCGGGTAAGTTGTCCGCCACCAATTTAATGTTGGCGAAATTCCAACCTTCATCAGCCGCAGATACATCAGCAGTGATAGTTAACTCTTTAGTTTCACCCGCAGCTAACGTAAATTCAGCAGGCGATACAGCAAGCGCAAAACCATCAACCATACCTACTGCAGAGGCTTTCCAACTGCCTGCAACGGTTGCTTTAACAACACGGGTCCAAGTGCACTTATCAACACAAGCAGCATTTGCCATTGTCGGTAAGTTAATAGCTTCAGGTTTACCACCAACCATAGGGTCTGCTTTTAGGTAGTTAACATAAGACTCATCCATAACCAAACCAGTCTTAGCTGCAGCTTCTAAATTGGCAAAACCTGCGCCCATATCAAAGAAATCTGAAGGTGTTTTACCATCTTCTTTCAGCGTATTTTGGTTTGCAGTTAACATTAATGCAGATTGAATTTCTGCTGGTGTCCATGTTGGATGAATTTTAGCAAGCAGGGTTAATGCACCAGCAATATGCGGACTCGCCATGGAGGTTCCGCTTAAGAAACCGAAATTGCTAGGATCAGGGTTTTCTTTAAAGCCAGCAGATTGTGAATCGGCATAAGCGGCAAATATGTTCACACCTGGTGCCGCGATTGATGGTGCAATCACGTTAGGTACAGACTTGTTAGGTCCACGAGAAGTAAACTCTGCCGCAATGCGAGCTAGCTTATCATCATGTATAACTTCAGAACCAGAAATAATCGCGGTGTGGCCTTCACCACTAGCTAACCAAGCACGTAATTTATCGCCTTGAGCTGCATTAATATTAATCGCTGGCAATACATGCGCATCAGCAACCACACTATCAGCACCACCAGTGACGTTTGCCAGTACCAGAGCTGCTGCCCCACCAGCTTTTACGTTACGGCCTTTATCAACACGTGCAATTTCACCACGGTCACACACAACAATAGTGTCCGCAGCAAAAGTATTAGCAGGGAAAGGTTTTAAACATTGTGCAGGATCTGCGCCTGGATCATTAGCGTTTGTAAAATCACCTGCATACACAATTTTGCCACTATAGGCACCAGTCATTGCCTTACCAGTTAGTGTCCCTGGAGCAGCCGTATCACCACCAGTAAAGCCACTAAGTGTTTTATCAGAAAAATCGCGGTCATGAGTGTAAGCGGCAACAGTTGTAATCCAAGGAGCATCACCTGGTGAACCAACTGTACCGGCATCTGGACCATCGTTACCCGCCGAAGTTGCTACATGAATACCGGCTTTACGAGCAGATAAAAATGCTAATGCATCCGCATCTTGCCAAGGGTTACTAGAACCACCACCAATGGAATAGTTTAATACGTCTATGCCATTTTCGATGGCATGCTCAACAGCAAGCACAGTCAAAGAGGGTAAGCAACCTGCAAAATTGATCTTATCTTTCTCGCCAGGTAAACAAACTTGATATGAAACAATGTTGGCATGTGGAGCAACACCTGATACCTGCTCAAATACTACGCCAGAGTCTTTACCATCAACATCTGGAACATTTTGATTAACTAGCACGTTACCCGCTGTTGTACTTGCAGTATGCGAACCATGCCCGTTGTGGTCTTCACCATTGGCAGGTACAGTAACATCATAATCAAGATACAATTTGGTCACAGCTGGCCAACTGTGAACCCCAATTAATTTATCATTACATAATTCAGGGAAGTCGGCTTTACAGTCACCAGAGTAGTTATTTTCACCCCAAGGGTTAGTGTGATCATAACCATCACCGCCTTTGTCAGCAAAGGAAGGATGGTCTATGTTAACGCCAGTATCAATGATACCAACGATCATACCTTCACCCTTTGTCGCTACACCCGTCGCATCACCACTCCAAATAGTAGGAGCCTTAATGATATTTGGACCAGAATCGGTTTGAACATAACGTAACGTTTCACGCTGGATATGAACTACACCAGCCACTTTAGCTAATTTAATCGCGTCGTTTTGTGACATTTCAACAACCAAGCCGTTATAAGCCAAGGCTGTTCTTTGTTGAACATTTAATTCACCGACAACTGATTTCGCCTTCGCAATAAAACTATCTTGCTGGTTAGTAAGATATTGGCGGTATGATTTAACTGCTGCACTCTTTACATCTAGTTTGCGAACTTGATTTTTTTCAGGGCTGGTGGCTTTAAAGCCTTCCACGCCCCCCTCGTACAGGGCGACAGGGCTATCAGCTAAACGAATAAAGTAACGATATTTACCAGGAGCCAAATCTGCTTCAGGAGTGAAGACTGCTTGGTTAGTCCCGACAACCGCAGCAATTGGTTTTGAGTGTTGAACTGGAATTTGCTCTAGAACATTAGATGGTTTGGAGACTGTAACATTGGCAACGCTATGGGGGATATTACCTGCGGAAGCTCCCATCGATAATAGTGCGGCAGATACTGCTAGCGCAATTTTATTCTTCATTTGCTGTTTCCTTGTCAAATATACAACTGATTTTATTATGTTTTTATAATAACTAACATTTCATCGAACTAAGCAATAGAAGCAAGGTTGTAGAAAACTCTACAAACATTAGGGCCATTATCGCCAACTTTGAAACAATAGTTAAAAACATTTTTAACACATAAGAACCACAACGACAACAAAACGAACACATTAAGAATTAATTACGTATCTATAGGTGCTTTTTTCAAGCCAAATGGCCTATAAGCTTATTTTTCTAGACCGAAATAACAGTAATTGACCCCATAAGTTAATAAATTTTAGAACTTATCCAATATCAACAAAACCTTTACTCTTTAGATAGTTAACACAGCACAGAATAGATAAAACAAAATAAAAACAGAACCTTAAAGAAAACTAGTTCTTAAAAGATATCCCATTTCCTATGTAGTCTTTCATTACGACTCAATTGTTCAATGCCTCCAGAATATCCATCATAAAAGCCATCAATTAATAACTGTGAAGATTTGGCGACGTATTGCGAGTAAGAGAAAACAACATTTAAACCGTATGGCAAATTGTTTATAGGCATGTTGAGTTTGCTATAAGGACAAGAACTTATTCCGATAAAATTAAACCTATGGGTATAGCTAACGGGCTCAGACAATACAGTTGTTAGGGCAGAATTTGAAAATCACAACGATAAAATTCCTAATAAAAGATAATAAAATCCCCAACGAGTAAGAGAAGATAACGAAATACAACACTAGCTTAACCACGCCCAAGTCTTAGCAACTATTAACACATTGATATCAAGACTTGGGCTTTAGCTCATTTGACTAATACATGACATTAGCTACGAACGCAGCCCAATACCTCTTGAAATAAGGTAATACGCAACCCCCCAAAGTACAGCGCAAAAACCTACCATAATGCCAATAGAAAGCGGAATGCTGATATCGGCAAAACCTAAGAAACCGTAACGGAAGACGTTGATCATATAGACCACAGGATTCAGTGCCGACACGCCTTGCCAAAAGGATGGCAGTAACGACAGAGAATAAAATACGCCACCAAGGTAAGTTAATGGCGTGAGCACAAACGTCGGGATGATGCTGATATCATCGAAACTCTTGGCAAATACCGCATTAATTAATCCCCCTAAGGAGAACAGCACTGAGGTTAAAAATACCGTCATAACTACAAGGCCCGCATGGTGCAAGCTGATGTCGACAAAGAACATGGCAACTAGCGTGACGATTAAACCAACGCATAAGCCCCGAGCGACACCGCCACCCACATAGCCTGCAATCATCACATAGTGAGGCACGGGTGCGACCATTAACTCCTCGAGATTGCGCTGAAATTTCGCGCTATAGAAAGAGCTCGCCACATTCGAATAGGAGTTAGTAATCACCGACATCATGATTAAACCTGGCGCGATAAACTCCATATAAGATACGCCACCCATATCGCCAATGCGGCTACCGACCAAGTTACCGAAAATCAAAAAATACAAGGTCATAGTGATCGCTGGCGGAACTAAAGTCTGGATCCAGATCCGAGTAAAACGATTGATTTCCTTGGTTAATATGCTTTTGAAGGCGATAAAATACAGCTGTTTCATGCCTTAGCTCCTTGGGTTTTCTTCACTAACTCCACAAACAATTCTTCTAATCGATTGGACTTATTGCGCATCGACAACACTTCCACATTGGCCGCGGTTAATTGGGTAAACACATCGTTGAGATTGTGCTCCTTTGCCACATCGACCTCTAAGGTATGCGGATCGGTTAAACGGCACACCATGCCATCGAGTGTTGGCGCGACATTGATATCGCGGCGAAGGTCGAGGATAAAGGTTTCAAGATTCAGCTTACTCAGCAAGGCCTTCATGCTAGTACACTCCACCAGCACGCCCTTATCGATAATGCCGATATTGCGGCACAACATTTCAGCTTCTTCAAGATAGTGGGTGGTCAGTATGATCGTCACGCCCTGCTGATTAATTTGCTTGAGGAATTCCCACATTGAACGTCGTAGCTCAATATCGACCCCCGCAGTTGGCTCATCTAAGATCAGTAACTTAGGTTCGTGCATCAGGGCGCGGGCAATCATTAACCGCCGCTTCATCCCCCCCGACAAGGTGCGAGACTGACTATTACGCTTCTCCCACAAATCCAGCTGGCTTAAGTATTTTTGGGCTCTCTCAAGAGCCACGGCCTTAGGTACGCCATAATAACCCGCCTGATTCACCACAATTTGCAGCACAGTTTCAAACTGGTTGAAGTTAAATTCCTGTGGCACTAAACCTATGCACAGCTTGGCTTCCTCGAGTTGCTTATCGATATCAAAATCAAAAACCTGCACAGAGCCAGCAGTTTTCTGCACTAAGGAGCTGATAATCCCAATGGTAGTCGACTTACCCGCGCCGTTAGGGCCTAACAGTGCAAAAAAGTCTCCCTGTTCAACGGTAAGGCTAATGCCCTTTACCGCTTCTACACCGCCTTTGTAGGTTTTTTTTAGCCCCTCGAGTACGAGAGCATGGGCATGCTTGGCCATAGTGCTACCTGATCCTGAAAGAATAAACGAAATACTAAAATGGTGACGAAAACAGCAATTGCAATACGCTAAGCTGTATAAAAACGAATTATGACTCTAATTGATTGAAAAAATAGTTATTAATTTATTAAAAATAACTAATAGATCTCCACACACATAGGTCAGTTACACCAAATCGCATTCGTGTGACCAACTTTCTACACAAAACAAAACTCCCGCCTAGGCGGGAGTTTGAGTCATAACGCATCTGAGCTTATTCGAGCGGCACCACTTTGGCGATATAAGGTAAGTTGCGATATTGCTCAGCATAATCGATGCCGTAACCCACAATAAACTCATCTGGGATAGTAAAACCGATAAAGTCGACTTTGACATCCACTTCGCGGCGCTCGGGTTTATCCAACAGAGTGCACAGGGCTAAGCTCTTTGGCTCACGCAATAACAGCATTTCGCGCACTTTGTTTAAGGTGTTACCCGAGTCAATTAAGTCTTCCACAATCAACACGTCGCGGCCCGCGATATCCGATTGCACATCCTTCAGCACTTTCACATCCCGTGAGCTGGTCATGGAATTGCCATAACTCGAAACCGACATAAAATCGATTTCAACATGGCCTTTAATACGGCGGCACAGATCAGCCATAAATACGACTGAGCCTTTTAATAATCCCACCATCAGCAAACGCTCGCTGTTGGCATAGTGGGCATTGATTTGCTCGGCCATTTGATCCAATTTTTGGCTAATCTCTTCAGCGGAGATCATCACTTCGGTGGTGTGTTTCATATCAGTCTCAATTGTCGATGTCAGTAGGGGAGTGTTTGTCATAACCCCAACGACTCGTTAATGCATGGTCAACGCCCAAATGATCGAGGATTCGAGCGACCATGAAGTCTACCAGATCTTCAACCGATTTGGGATTGTGATAAAAGCCAGGCGCCGCAGGCATAATAGTGACACCTAAGCGCGATAGGTTGAGCATATGCTCTAAGTGTATGGCATTAAAGGGAGTTTCCCGCGGAACGAGGATCAGTTGACCACGTTCTTTTAACACCACATCTGCCGCGCGCTCGAGCAAATTATTGCTCATTCCCGTCGCAACAGCTGCCAGTGTCCCAGTCGAGCAAGGACAGATCACCATTTGTTTGGGTGCTGCACTGCCTGAGGCTGGCGGCGAAAACCACTCATCCTTGCCTAATACCACTAACTCGCCAGATAAAGTTGCATTCTTTTCTGCAAGCACCTCTAACAATTGCGCCTTGGCTTTATCGCTGTTAGCACTGAGTTGCAAGCCATGTTCAGTCGCCAGCACCACCCGAGCAGCGCTTGAGATCATTAAAAAAACTTGGTAGCCCGAGGCTAATAAGCATTCTAATAACTTCAAACCATAGGGCGCACCCGAGGCTCCTGTCCAGGCTAAGCTAATGGCTTTCTCAGATTTGGCATAGGCCATATTAGTCCGCCTGCTGAACAAACTGTGGGCTAACTTCAAGCGCCACCAACAGCTTTTTATGTAAGCCGCCAAAACCACCGTTACTCATCACCACGATAGTGTCACCCGCTTTTGCCGAGGCTGCCACTTTAGCGACAACATCATCAATTTGATGTAGGACAGTCACAGGGATCACCGCTGCTTCCATCGCCTCTTTCATATTCCAATCGATAGTATCGGCTTGATATAAAAAGGCTTCGTCCGCTTGCAGCATTGAATGGGCCAAAGTGTCTTTATGCACTCCACTCTTCATCGTGTTCGAGCGAGGTTCTAATACGATAGTGATTTTGCTTTGACCGACCTTGGCACGCATGCCCTTAATAGTGGTCGCAATCGCCGTTGGATGGTGGGCAAAATCATCGTATACGCTGACGCCGTGGACAGTGCCCAACAACTCTAGGCGACGTTTCGGCGGTACAAAGCGGGTTAATGCATCAATCGCAGCACTCGGTTTAACCCCAACATGGCGCGCGGCTGCGATGGCCATTACTGCATTTTCGATATTGTGCTGACCAATCAGCGTCCATTCGAGCACGCCTTGTGATTCGCCATCGAAGAAGACTTCAAACTCATGGCAATCATCACTTAAGGCCTTAGCATGCCAACCTTTCGTCGCATCAGTGGTATGGAAGGTCTCTTGTTCGCTCCAGCAGCCCATCTCAATGGTTTGCTTTACCGCGTGGGAATCGGTAGGCCAAATCACTTTGCCTTGTCCTGGCACGGTTCGGATCAAATGATGGAACTGTTTTTGGATCGCCGCTAAATCGGCAAAAATATCAGCATGGTCAAATTCGAGGTTATTAATCACCAGCGTACGGGGATGATAATGCACAAATTTAGAACGCTTATCGAAGAAGGCGCTGTCGTATTCATCGGCTTCGACCACAAAAAATGCCGATTCCCCTAAACGGGCCGACACGCCAAAGTTTTGTGGCACGCCGCCAATCAAGAAACCGGGTTGATAACCACAGTCCTCTAAGATCCACGCCAGCATGCTTGAAGTGGAGGTTTTTCCATGGGTACCAGATACGGCTAATACCCAACGCTCAGGCAGAATATGATCGGCTAAAAACTGTGGTCCAGAGGTGTAAGGGATCCCAAGGTTTAATACCGCTTCGACACAAGGATTACCTCGGCTCATGGCATTACCAATCACCACAAGATCGGGATAACTGCCCGCTTCACCTAACTGACTTGGATCAAAACCTTGAATGAGTTCAATACCTTGCTCTTCAAGCTGCGTACTCATCGGTGGATAGACGTTGGCATCCGAGCCTGTCACTCTGTGCCCTTTTGCCCTAGCCAAGAGTGCAAGACCACCCATGAAGGTTCCACAAATTCCTAAAATATGTACGTGCATACCGCTCGCTCTGATGTTTTTGAATTCAAGGCTATTCTAATCCATAGCACAGCAGATTGGCAGGTTAGGATCTCGGAAAAGCCACATCTTCGGCAAAGATCCTGAGAACGGAATAAATTTTAACAATTGGCTGAAGTTTAACTAACAGAATTATGCCACTAGGCTCACTTATCCGCGCAAGCTGGCATAGAGCTTGGGATATTGACTGCGGTGACGATTAAAGAGGAATTGACGTAGGGCTTCTCGCTCTTCGGCTTCGGCCTGAAATCTGACAATCGCCAGTCCCTCTTCATGGCGGATAGGCTCGATTTTAACCCGCATGGTTTCACCATCGGGCAACTGTAATTGCAGTTCTTGGCTATCGACCAACTGTTCAAACTGTTGTGACGATTTAGCACGAATCGCCATGCCAGAACTCGATAAAGACACCACAGACCATTGTTCGCCCTGATCTTGGTCGAAGATCCACACATCTTCAGGCTGAGTCAAACGCCAACTCCGCTCAGCCCCTTTCGCGTCTAACACTTCAGGCACCCCAAGAGTTGGCTGTAATTGGCCAAAATCATCGAGGCGCATCTCAAGGGGAAACCAGAGTTTATAGGAGCCGACTTCAGC
The DNA here is from genome assembly GCF_012843185.1 of Shewanella sp. DNRA4. Taxonomy (NCBI): domain Bacteria; kingdom Pseudomonadati; phylum Pseudomonadota; class Gammaproteobacteria; order Alteromonadales; family Shewanellaceae; genus Shewanella; species Shewanella sp. DNRA4. Next base: position 254,862 of record NZ_JABAIP010000003.1, on the reverse strand, counting down.
CAATAGGGTCAGCTTGGCCTTACCCAATAGCGAGGCGAGCGCCTGTGGCACCTCGGTTTTGACCGTTAATACATGGTTAACCAAAGGCTCAGGATGAGCGTCCTCAGTGCTATGGGTTATGCGATTGGGGGAAAATAGCTCTCTAAAACAAGCTAATTCCTCTAAGGTTAAATGCGGCTCATCAACCATACGACAACCTACTCAGATGAATCACTTGTACAAAAAATTACCACTAAAGCGTGATTCTGTATATTTTTTCAGCGATTAATTTGCAAAAAAAGAAAAGTAGGCTAGCAAGGTTAAGATCTGACTCCAATTACCCATTTGAACTATTTGAAGATGGATGATTCCTGAATTTAAGCAACTCACTTATCTTTTTGCTGACTGGCAGGAGGGGCGAATAACAGCTTAAGCCGCTCTGAAAAGCTCAGCCCCTTAGTCGTGACATCACTAAACATATCGCGCCATTCGCTAAAGGTCACTTTGATTGGATTAAAACTGTTGACGGGTTTAGTGATGCCATAAATCACGGTTTCCTCTTCGGGCACAAAGGTACCGAAGAGTTTGTCCCAAATAATTAAAATGCCAGCATAATTTTTATCGATATATTGCGGATTACGCCCATGGTGCACCCTGTGATGGGAAGGTGTATTAAACAGCCATTCTAATGGGCCGAGCTTTCTTACTGCTTGAGTATGCACAAAAAACTGTAATCCCAAATTCAGCAGCACCACAAATACCACCCAATTAGGATCAAAACCCAAGATCACCAGCGGTAACCAAAACACCCACATTCCCGCAAAGGGATACATCAAGCTTTGCCGAAACGCTGTGCTAAAATTCATATTCTCCGAACTGTGGTGCACCACATGGGCCGCCCACATCCAACGTATCCTGTGACTCGCCCGATGGAACCAGTAATAGCAAAAATCTTGGGCAATCATCAGCAGCACAAAGCTGAATGGCCCCATTTGAATATCGAATAATTTCCAACCAAATACCGCAAGATACAATTTAGCGATCAGCAAACCCGCCAAAATATCCATTCCTTGGTGCATGGCGGCAAGGCTAAAATTACACAACACTTCCTTTGGATAGTAACGGGCGCTAACGGGCTGTTTTTGTCTTCTGTCACCGAAATACCATTCCAGCAAAATGCAGACAAAAAACAGTGGAGCCAATACCAGTAACAGCACTTCGGGATGATTAATTAACGCAGCGATATCCATATACCTTTATCCTATTGTTATTATTGTATTAAAGCGTAAATCTGCCCATAGTCTACCAGCGAGCGTAATGATCCTCGGTTAATCCCAATAGATTGTTGAGTTGGAATTTCCGCCCCTGATTGTCAATGATAAAACCGCTAAAAAGCCCCAGATATTGACGGAAGTTACTCTTCAGCAAGATAAAATTGCGTTTCTCACTGCGGCAATTTCTCGCGGTAAACTCTAAATCGACGCGGCCATCGTGACTATGAATACGCCAGAGATCTGTTCCCTGCTGGCCATGACGGTCAAATTCAAATTGTACTGGTCCGAGTAAATGCCGCTCACCATTGATCCAAAACACATTTTCATTAGCACCAGTTTCATTCACGCCCGCAGCAAGATTTAATCCAACCACTCCGTCGTCAATTTGCGCACTCAGCGATGCCCAACGCCAACTGGTATCTCGGCGCATAAAGCCCGCGGAAAAATCATAGCCTGCGAGGGCGAAATTCAATGGCTGCGGTTCATGGTCTATGGTGAGTTGTCCTTTGACCGATAAACCATTGTGTTTTTGGGTATAGGTCCAGCCGTTGTATCCCGTGGGGCTACACATGGCCATAGGTAAACTTAAAGGCAATGCATGTAAGGTTAAATCGGCTTGAATGCTTTTAGTATCAATGACTAAATGCCAACTCCCCTCTTGGATTTTAAAGGTTATGCGCTTACCTTTGCCGCCAATGGTTGCCGTGCCATTGGCTGGAGAAGGCGTCATCCGGTAGCCAAACCCAAGGGGTTTTAGCCAGTCCTGCTGAGTTAACCTATTGTTTTTAATATCGTATAAATAACAAAATCCACTGCCAAGGTAGGCGATATCCGCGAGCGCAACACCAATAATATAACGGGGCGTAACGATAGAAATAAATTGGAACTGCTTATAGTCAAACCGTTTCGCCCAAGCCGATGCGGGCTTATCCATAGTATCGAAATAGGCAAAATCCGCTAAACCTAAGCGACTGACTATACCGTCGAAATGACCAAAATGTGGCTGACCTTTGGCATTGATCAAACTGTCGGGGGCGATTTGGGTGATAATCCTAGACATAACTTCGCCTTTGCTTTTGCACTCGAGGGAGCATTTATGCTCTCTTATTTAATGTTGAATTTTTACTCTAACCTGTCATTCATTGCATTAAAAGAGTGCAAGCTCAAATTGTTGTGATTTTGTTGCCGAGAGGAGTTCGGTTTAGTTTCCCCAAAAAGCCATTAAAAAAGCGCCCAAAGGCGCTTAGTTGAGACAAACCCACTTAATCAAATATTGACGAATCCAGTGGAACACCTTAGCCGTTAAAAACGATAGCTGATACCAAAGTTTACCCCTTGTAACTCTAGCTCTTTCATCGGCACATATTGGTATTCGAGATTTAGCCCAAAGCCAGAGCGAAAACGATATTGCCAACCGATAGCGCCGTAAAAGCCCACATCGTCCGAATCCATCTCCTGCTTTTCAAACTCATAACTCACTTTAGTGTAGGCTGCACCAAGTTTGGCATACAGACTATTACCACGAGACAGAGCATACTCACCGTAAGCAGTGGCTCTCACGCCTTGGTAATCTAAGTCTTTTATATCACTGATCGCACTAACAAGCGCACTCGCCACGCCACCAGAGCCCGCAAAATAACCCACTTCAAATCCAAAATGCTCGTTGAGCATATAGCGGTAATACAAGTCGCCAGTAAATGTATCACCCGCATCATATTTACCGCTTTTAGTTTCAAACTCTTGGGTACCATAGCCTAAGCTGCCGCCTAACACATGGGGTGAATCGGTGGCATTGGCATTACCAGCAAAACCAGCACATAAAGCGAGAAATAACACGCAAACATTTATTTTTAAGTACTTCATATTGTTAATATTCCATTATTATAAGGTAGTCATATCATAGCCCCCAACCCTGTACAAAAACTGAACACCTATGCATTGTGGCAACAGAGATGATTTCTGGTATGCTGTAACCACTTTTTACTAGCATGAGATTCCACATGAAACGGTTATTATTGACGCTGACTTTTCCTTTACTTTTTGTAGGCTGCGCGAGCCAAAATCCGACTCATATGGCATTTAGTCCACAGGTTCCAGATATTAGCCAACAGACTTCAAGACCGCTGCAAATCTCACTAGACACAATCGACACTCGTAACGCCGAATACGTTGCGCGTTTTATGGAAGAAGGCACCAAAACCCGTTTAGTCGGCCCAAGCGAGCCCCCTAAATTATTGCTCGACGAAGTATTTCGTAACGGTTTCACTCAAGCGGGATACCAAATCGATCCCAGTGCAACCAACTCTGTTCAAATTCAATTAGAAGAATTACAGATGGATGTCACCAAAAAGACCTTTGGCTACGAAGCCAAACACAGCGTCCGTATCGCAGTCCAAGCACGTAATTCTAATCAAGAATTGGTCAAACGCTATAAAGCCAAGGGGGTCTTAAAAGGCCCATTAACTCCTGACTTTGCCACCTTAGAAATGGATATGAATAAGCTCCTCGGTCAACTCACAGGGGAGATTCTAAATGACCCAGAGTTAAACCAGTTTCTACAACAATAATTGCGCAAGTTTATAATGATTAAGGAAAGAATGATGTTTCGTTGGATATCCGCACTTTTAGTTCTCTGTGCAAGTTATAGCAGCTGGGCGGCAATCGACATTCAACCCGATAGCTTGTATCCACAGGTCGAGTTTGATACGAGTTTAGGTAAGATTGTCGTCGAACTCGATAGAACTCGCGCGCCGATTACGGTTGATAACTTCCTCACCTATGTGGTCAAAGGCGAGTACAACAACACGATTTTCCATCGCGTGATCAGTGACTTTGTGGTGCAAGGCGGTGGGCTGAATCCACAATTAGAAGAGTTGCCAGCGGGCAAGCCGATAGTCAACGAGTCGGGTAATGGTTTATCAAATAGCATGGGCACCATCGCCATGGCGCGCGATAATGAGCCCCATTCTGCCACCCGTCAGTTTTATTTTAATGTTGCGGACAATACAAAGCTTGACCCATCAAAACGTCGTTGGGGATATGCGGTATTTGGTGAAGTGATCGAAGGAAAGCAAGTCCTCGAAGCCATGGCTGTGGTAGAGACCACTACTAATGCCAAACTGAATTGGCCCGATGTGCCAGTAACACCTATCATATTGAAAACAGCTAAATTACTCCCCAAAAAATAATCGAAAAAAATTTGAGCAAAAGCCCTAATCCTGCATCTATACTGTACAAGCAGAAAGAAAGGAGGCAAGGGTGACGATTGAAGAATTTATCGATAATAAAGCGCCCCAACTTGCAGTATATGGGAAAGCGTTTTTGAGTGATGAACTCGATTTCTGCGAGATCCAGCTCTATTTATGGGACACACTTGAAGAATGGCAACAACTCATTCCAACAAGTGAAGCGCAAACAGAAATGGAAACCGTGTTTTGGCACTTGCTCCATAGCTTTAGTAAGTGGCCAGACTGGATGATCCGCGGCAATCAGTACCTGTGTCAGCAGTTGCATGCGTGCTGTGACTTCCTCTGTTTGGGAGGCCAAATGCCCTCGGGTTGTATCGGTATCCGACCTTGAACAATCCCTTCTTAAAAGACTCAGCTTGCTGAGTCTTTTTTATTTTCAGCCCTTTCGGACAGAAACCCAGCGAGCATAAAAAGGATACGCATTAATCCTTGAATCCCACCGCATCTTCCCCGTAAGCTAGGTGGACTCGACTCCTCGGCAAAAATTTATGTTCGTAACCGGTTTTATTCAACGTACACTCGATGCGCTCAGCGTCTATTATCACAAGCGGGTTTTAATCCTATTATTGTTAGGTTTTTCCGCAGGTCTACCGTACATGTTAGTTTTTTCAACGTTATCCTTTTGGTTGCGTGAAGCCGGCGTTGATCGCACAGCTATCGGTTATTTCAGCTGGATTACATTAGCCTATGGCCTTAAATGGGCTTGGTCGCCCTTGGTGGACAGATTATCTCTGCCCATACTGACGCGCTTTTTAGGCCGGCGGAGAAGTTGGATGCTGTTCGCCCAGCTGTTGCTAGTCGGCGCCATTTTGGGGATGTCCTTTAGTGATCCGCTCAAGGATCTCGAACGCTTGGCACTATTTGCATTAATGATTGCCTTTGCGTCTGCCACCCAAGATATTGTGATTGATGCCTTTCGGATTGAATCTGCCCCAGAAAAAATGCAAGCCGCCTTAGCCGCCGCCTATCAAGTAGGTTACCGCGGCGCCATGATAGTCGCCACCGCAGGCGCGCTGACCATCGCAGCTTGGGTTGAGCCAGGTAATACCGAATATAACTTAATCGCTTGGCAAACTTCCTATTTAGTCATGGCTGGACTGATGTTTATTGGGGTTTTGACTACGCTTTTTAGCCGTGAGCCCAAAGTCGATACCCGCACCGCCGATGCCACTGAATTAGCCTTAAAACAACGCTTAAGCGCCACTTACCCAAGAATCATCGCCGCAGGCATGTCATGGGTATACACAGCCTGTATTTTACCCTTTATCGACTTTTTCAAACGCTATGGCTACAGTGCTATCCTCATCCTATTGCTGATTTCTTGCTACCGGATCTCGGATATTGTGATGGGTATTATGGCAAACGTGTTTTATGTGGATATGGGATTCACTAAGGAAGAAGTTGCCTATTTAAGTAAAATCTATGGCCTGATCATGACCTTAGTCGGCGCAGCCTTTGGCGGAGTCCTGTTAGCCCGCTTTGGTACCATGAAGATATTATTTCTTGGTGCGCTGTTGGTTGCTGTCACTAATTTGCTCTTTGCTTGGCAGGCGTTAATTGGCTATAACGTGCCATTTTTAACCTTTGCCATTTCCGTAGACAACTTTAGCGCAGGAATCGCTACTGTTGCCTTTATGGCCTATCTATCGAGTCTCACGAGTAATGGCTACAGTGCGACGCAATATGCCTTACTGTCTTCGATTATGGTACTGTTCCCTAAGTTTATTGCGGGTTTCTCGGGCGCCTATGTCGATGCCTATGGTTATGTGAACTTCTTTGTCGCAGCCAGCGTGATAGGCTTTCCTGTGTTGTTACTTATTCATTTAGTGAATAAATACGCCCCCCACGTCAGTAACAAACCAGACCAAGAATAATCAGATATAAAAAAGCCCCAAACCATAAAGGTTTGGGGCTTACTGTATTTTCCACGCTTAAGTTAGCTTAACGCGAACTCAAGCCAATTTTCATGATTAATCGCGGAAGTTATTGAACTGGAAAGGCTGACCAAGATCTGCTTGACGCACTAACGCCATCACAGCTTGTAAATCATCACGGGCTTTGCCCGTCACACGCACCGTGTCGCCTTGGATCTGCGATTGCACTTTAATTTTACTATCTTTGACCATCTTAACGATTTTCTTGGCGATATCCGTCTCGATGCCCTGCTTAAAGCGTACTTTCAGGGAGAAAGTCTTGCCACTGTGAACTGACTTTTCGTCGACATCCATAGTCGAAGGCTCAACATTACGCTTGCTCAATTGAGTACGTAAAATATCCACTAACTGTTTGCACTGGAAATCGTCTTCTGCGGTGAGTGTCACCACATGATCTTTGTAATCGATGCTGGCATCTTTACCACGAAAATCAAATCGGCCGCTGAGTTCACGGCGAGAGTTTTCGACCGCGTTACGTAACTCAACCTCGTCAACTTCAGACACAATATCAAATGAAGGCATAGTTGCCGCCCCTTAGGTGATTGTAAATGCCCATAGTTTACCGACTCCCTCCCCCAAGTTGAAGGTTAACTTTGTCCCAGCAAGATAAAACTCGGCTTAGGGATGACTTTGGCGACACATTTTCCTATTATGGCGTCACACTAAGATTATCAAATTGTATTTGTGATAACTAAACACACCCTATTCAAACTGGCTTTAGCCGTAGCCTTTGTCGTGATCAGTTATCTGGTGTTCTCCAGACCAACCTATTCGCAAAGCATCCCCCATATCGATAAAGTAGGCCATCTTGGAAGCTTTTTCTGCCTCTCGTATCTGACCTATCTCGCCTTTCGTCCGAAGTGGTATTGGCTCTCACTGGTACTTGCAACTTACGCGATGTTAATTGAGATTGTGCAATCCCGCCTACCCTATCGCAGCGCTTCAATAGGTGATGTGTTAGCTGATTTTGCGGGTATTGCCTTGTTTTATTTTTGTCTTTGGGCCTATCGAAAATATGTTAGTGCCGCACAACTCAAGGAAGAATAATGTTAGGCCAAGATGTGCCATTAGCTATAGAGTCTCAAGCCACTAATATCGCGATTTTAGGCGCAGGTGCTGTAGGGCAATTGATTTGCCATCAATTGTCTTCGGCGGGATTAGCGGTAGGCTTAATTGCACGGGACTCCTCGGTATCAAACCTTGAAGCAACTGATTGGCAAGACTTGGTATTTAGCCCTTTGTCCCCAAGCGATGCCGTTACTGACTCTGTGTCCTATCGAGTCCCGCTGCTTAGCGCCGACAAAGCCCACTTACAGCAAGTACAACTGTTGATTGTGTGCGTAAAAGCTTATCAAGTCATTGATGCAATAGGTCCTTTACTCAACAAGTTATCGCCACAATGTCATATCCTATTATTACATAATGGTATGGGGCCACACCTCGCGCTCGCACCAATGTTAAATGGCCGCGGCCTAAGCTTAGGCACGACCTCGCAGGGCATATTACGTCAGTCATGTTGGCAAGTTAAGCAAACCGGCCAAGGCTTAACCCAGTTGGGTCACTTTACCGGCCCGGCGTTACCACAAACGCTGCGAGATAACCTATTACATGCCATCCCAAACAGTGAGTGGGTTGAGGCGATTATCCCCTGTCTTTGGCAAAAACTGGCCGTAAACGCCGCAATCAATCCTCTTACGGCGCTGCATCAATGCCCCAACGGCGCTTTGGCTCAAGCTGAGTTTAGTGACACCATTGCTAGTATCCTAGATGAATTAGTCGACGTTGCCGCACATGATGGAATTGAGCTCGACAGGCACTTCTTAGAGGAGCGCGTCTATCGAGTGATTGAACTCACTGCCGCAAACTTCTCATCGATGCACCAAGATGTTGCAAACCACAGACTCACCGAGATAGACCAAATTAATGGCTATATTTGTGACCGCGCCAACGCGCACAGTTTAAGTGCAGCAACTAATGCCAAGATGGTCAGCGCTATTAAACAGCTTTCGGCAATAACGTTACCACGATAATCATATATTCAATTGATTTTAAATAGATTTAATATAAGCCTGCCGTAGAAAATCATTCTCGATAATACTTAACAGTGTTTAAATGCACCCTAATTGGCTTTTTTACATTTAACGCACCAAGGGCGCGCACCAAGTCAGGGCGCGCTCATCTATTTTTGCACTATTTTGCAGCAAAAATAAGATTTATTTGGGTGCACCACATTATTAACATAATGATAATAAAACGTTTATTGTTGTGGCCTAATTCCTGCTATATCCAACGAACTGATGCCTGATGTTCGTTGGAGAATAAAGTTGAAACTCATCACCGCAATTATTAAACCTTTCAAAATTGATGATGTACGTGAAGCGCTCACTCAACTGGGCGTCCACGGCATGACAGTGACTGAAGTGAGGGGTTTTGGCCGGCAAAAGGGGCACACAGAGCTCTATCGCGGCGCCGAATATGCTGTCGACTTTCTTCCCAAAATGAAGCTTGAAATCGCGATCCACTCAGAGCTTGAAGAAGCTGTAATCGAAGCCATCATCCAAGCCGCTCGCACAGGCAAAGTCGGTGACGGTAAAATTTTTGTCACTCCGCTCGAGCAAGTGATCCGCGTTCGCACCTCTGAAGAAGGGAGCGATGCCATATGATCAATCCAAAATCTAAGTGCAGTTATCAAGCGTTACTTATCCTCATCGCGAGTAGCTTTACCGCTCCAGTATTCGCCGATGAGGCGCAGTTGAGCGGTGCCAACACCGCATGGATTTTAAGTTCATCAGCCTTAGTATTACTGATGACGCTCCCAGGACTGGCATTATTTTACGGTGGACTGGTGCGTAGCAAAAACGTGCTCTCCATTTTAATGCAGTGTTTTTCGATTGCTGCTATTGCCTCAATACTCTGGTTTGTCGTGGGTTACTCCATCGCCTTCGATACAGGCAATGGTTTTATCGGTGGGCTAAATAAAGCATTTTTAGCCAGCATTGGTCGTGAGAGTATGAGCGGTGACATTCCCGAACCTTTGTTTATGCTATTCCAAATGACCTTTGCCATTATCACGCCAGCGCTGATTATCGGCGGCTTTGCTGAGCGAATGAAATTTTCTGCGGTACTCATATTCTCAAGCACTTGGCTGCTGTTAGTCTATGCACCTATCACCCACTGGGTATGGGGTGGCGGCTGGTTAGCTGAGCTTGGGCTCTATGACTTTGCCGGCGGCACAGTCGTACACATTACCGCAGGGGTAGCGGCACTGGTTGCGGCAAAAGTACTTGGCCCACGCAGGGGATTTTTAAACTCAGCGATTATGCCCCACAACTTGACCATGACTGTCACAGGTGCGGGCATGCTGTGGGTGGGCTGGTTTGGCTTTAATGGCGGCAGCGCCTTAGGCGCCAATGGTACAGCGGCAATGGCAATACTCGCGACCCATTTGGCGGCGTCGATGGGTGCCATCACTTGGGCTGGGATTGAATGGTATAAATTTGGTAAAGCCAGCGCACTTGGTATCGTTACAGGTATGGTGGCGGGTTTGGGAACAATCACGCCTGCATCGGGTTATGTTGGCCCAGCAGGAGCCTTAGTGATTGGTTTTCTTGGCGGGGTGGTCTGTTTCTTTTCAACGGTTTACATTAAACAAAAATTGAAGATTGACGACTCTCTCGATGTATTTCCTGTCCATGGTGTAGGCGGCATCCTCGGTACGTTGCTCGCTGGCGTTTTTAGTTCGACTCAACTTGGGATCTTCAGCGGCTATGGTTTTGCCACTGTTAACGACACTATGCTTGACCAACTCGGCGTCCAAATGATTGGTATCGCGGCGACCTTTAGTTATACCGCAGTAGTGACTTGGCTCTTGTTTATCGTTATTAGCAAACTCCTTGGAGGACTGCGTGTCAGCAGTGAGCAAGAAGTGAATGGGCTCGATCTTTCTGAACATGAAGAAACGGGTTACAGCCTGTAAGCACATCAACCTCTACGCAAAACCTATAACCGTCAGGATACCTATCCTGACGGTTGTTGTTAGTTGCGTTTCTTCAGCCAAAGGGCAAGCTCATCTAATTTCATCGGTTTAGCGAATAAATATCCTTGCAGAAAATGCACATCACGACTGATTAAATAATCCGCCTGTTCCTGTGTTTCTACCCCTTCTGCTACAGCGACATAATTCATTTTATGGCAGAGTTCGATAATAGTATCGAGCACATGGGAAGTGACCGAATCTTGGCCTATGGTATCGATAAAGCACTTATCTATTTTAAGGTAGTCCAAGGTAAAGGTTTGCAGCAGCGATAAGGTTGTCTGTCCGGTGCCAAAATCATCAATAGCGACTAAAATGCCAAGCTCACGCAATGCTGTAATTCGCTCGCACATATCCGCCGTTAATAGCTGCCGCTCGGTAATCTCAATCAAAGGTTGAACACCAATTTGAGAAAAAGCATCCTTTAAATAGCGAAATTTAGCTTCAATATCACTTTGAATAAAATGCTCAGGTGCTACGTTAAAGCCAATTCGAAACCCTGGCTGCACGGAAAACAAACTAAAATCGGCTAAAGCGCGTTCAAAAATATAATTAGTTAGCGGCACGATCAGTTGGCTCTGCTCCGCGATGGGAATAAATAGATCTGGCCGCACCAAGCCCATTTGCGGATGTAGCCACCGTACTAATGCCTCAACCCCTTTAGCCTTACCGTCTTCAGTACAAATAATAGGTTGGTATACAAGGAAAAATTCTTTATTTTCGATCCCGCTTCTAATATCGTCGGCCAGTGAATAGCGGTTTTTTTTACGCCAAAGATGTAAACCGACTAACCAAGTAAATGCCAAAAAAACGGGGAGCGATAGCCCAAAAGATATCCAGAAAAAGTACCAAAAAAACGCTTGCGAGACCTCAAGTAGGATCACCAATTCCGAATTATCAGCCTTTACGGCAACAACTTTCCCATCACCAAACTGTGGCACAGTCGGTAATGTCGCGCCCTTCAACCCCAATACCACATTCAGCACAGGACGAGGAAACACCTCTGGCTGAATAAAGCTGTCGATAAAATATTGCCCTTCAATAATCACAACCGCTCCACTCGTTTGGTTGACCTGCGTAGCAATAACAATGATGGCAGGGACACCTAAACGCGCAGGCGTTTCAGGAACAATAAAATAAGTAGGCTCTTTTAGGGTCGGTTCAGGTAAGAGTGTGTTCAGTGGAAAATCAATTTCACCATTTGTGGATGAACAATAAAAACCATAAGCATTAAAAAGCAGTACACCACGATAATAGGGCTTAAACTTCATATACTCATTCAGGTCACTACAATCACCTTGACTAAGAGTGTTGGCATACTGACCAATTGACTCAGACTGGCTTAATAAATCCTCAAGCCGTTTGAGATTAAACTCACCAACTTCATGCACCTTTTTCTCAACCAAATAACTCGTCACCATAAAACTGGATGCGATAGCCAAGACAACAGGAACAGACAACATAATGAATAAATGCTTGCCTGAAAGATCGTACTGAGAGATGAATAAGCGTAAAAGTGACGACAGGCTGTTAATACGATTCTGCATCCGGAATCCTTATCTTGTTGCCATTATAGCGATTTATCTTGGTTAAACATTGCGTTGCATATGATAAATATAAAACAGCTCAAATACTCATCCCCACATCACGAGTATGGCAGCAACCGCAATGAGTGCTAGACCAAGCATTTCTTTTATTTTTACGCGTTCCTTTAACCAGAATGCTGAAATCAACATCATAAAAAAGATTTCCACTTGGCCTAAGGTTTTCACATAAGGGACAGTTTGTAACGACATCGCACTGAACCAACCAATAGATCCAAAACAACTTGTAGTACTGGTCAGCAAGGTTAACTTAGGCCGTTGTAACAGGCCGATTAATGTTTCTTTATCCTTTAAAACCAAGTAACTGGCTAGCACGATTGTTTGCAGGCTAATCACCAACAACAACACCCAAGCCGCACTATGAGGAAAACCGACATCTAACCTCAAACTAGCTTCTCGCACCCAAAGCGAAGTCAGCGCAAAGGCGCTGCCACTGGCAATGCCCAGTATGACGGTACTAAGGGAGAGCTGCCTAAGCCCTTGTTTAGCACTCAGCAAAAATACAGCGATACCGCCGAAGATAACCCCAACCCAGCCGAGTAAGGATAAATGGGTTCCAAAGAACAATGTTCCTAAGATTGCCGCGACTATTGCCTCACTCTTAGCAAGCCCGGCACCAATAGCAAAGTTTTGCTGCTGGAATAGCTTAACCATCAGGCCGGTTGCAAGGATCTGCATCATGGATGCGCCGATAATAAAGCTGAAAAATTCCGCCGTAAAATGTGGTAAGCCGACATTATTCCAAAGATATAATAGTGCAAGATACAAGGCCGCAATTGGGCCTGCCCAAATAAACCGCGCTAAGGTGACGCCCGCGACCTTAACCTCTTTACTCAGTTGGCTCTGAAAGGCATTGCGCCACGCCTGCATAAACGCAGCGAGCAAGGTAAACAAAATCCACATAAACCTATTTCCACCAAAGCATGTTCTCTTGCTTCGACGCAAAAGATAAGACAAGCATCATACCCCACATGGAAACATTAGACACGACACAAAGACTGATAAATGCCTTTGAGATCATACGCTAGTATGGTCATCGATTAAATAATCGCTATAAAAACGAATAGAAAATATACATAATAATTTGAATATTAATTATGGATGTATAAATTGCATGAAAGAACCAATAATTGATGCAATAAATGACGCCCATGTATAACCCAACACAGCCATTAAAACCGCGATAGATCCTAATTTAGGATGAAAAGCACTCGCGACAACAGGTGCTGAAGCTGCGCCCCCAATATTACACTGACTTGCAATAGCAAAATACAATATGGGAAGTTTAAAATACAAACAAAATAATAGTAGAATAATTATATGAGTAAAAAACCAAATCAACCCAATAATAAAATAGTAGAATATGGATTGAAATGAAGCAAACTCAATATTCAATCCAATATTCATAATCATAAAGTACAGCAAAAAAAATGAAACAAACCTGACTTGTTTAACAAACACATGTCTTGCATAGGTCATCGAGAGTAAAATACCTAAAAGTGTTGACAAAATCATAGACCAAAAGAAACTTGATCCTAGGTTATAATGCAATAAATAAGGAAAACGATTGTTCACTGTTTGGGATAAAAATTCGGAGACCGAATGACAAAACAAAAAAATAAATAATGAAAAAGAAATGAGTAACATACAGCCAATAAAATGCTTTTTGCCATCTAACCTTGTTATATCATCTTCAATAAAAACAGGTAAATTGTTCAAATCAGCATCCAATATTCTATCAATCGCTTTTTGTTTTTTAGCCAAAAACAACAAAATAGCCATCCATACGCCAGAAAAAACCACATTTATCGTCATCATTACTGCAAAAATGGCCTCGCCAACTTGATGAATTTCTTTGACTACAAGTTGGTTTGCTGTACCACCCAACCAGTTCGCCATTAATGTTGCCATGCCACGCCATGCTGCATCGCTACCTTGCCATAAAAGCTCTTCTGGAAATAATTTAGAGCCAATCCATAAACTAATTGGCCCTCCAATACAAACACCAACAGTTCCGATGAAAAACATCAATAAAATCTTTCCACCGACTGACTTTAATGTAATAAAATCCGTACTCACAATTAGCAAAAATAAACTAAATGGAATTAAGTGCGCTTTAAAATAGTCATCAACACTTGACCTACTTGCATCTACCACATTAAAAAAACTAAATACAGCAGGTAAGGTATAGCAAATAAACATGACAGGGAAAACACTATAAAAGCGTTTAAAAAAAAGACAAGATGAAGAGTTTGAATATAACACAACGACAAGAAGTGAGATTAAAAAAATAACGATTCCACATTCTGAAGAAATCATTTATTTCACCCACTTTCTAACTAGCATTATTTAAAAAATTCAAAAAAATATTAGACTGTAATGAAAGCTCATCAGACTCTCGCTGGATTGACCAGTAAGTGCGTTTATAATCCCATCCTTTCAAATCGATCAAACATAACTCCCCCCGCTCTAACTCTTCTTTTATAGCCACATAGGGTAAAACACTCAAACCTATACCCGTTCCAATTGCACGTTTAATCGCCCCAATAGTAGACATACAAATGTCATTTCTGACATAAACGTTTAAACTTTTTAACAATTGAACAGCCCTAATATGTGACAGAGAGGACTCATGGTCAAAAACCCACAATTGTTCACTTAAAATATGACTAGAACATTCTTGCTTTGCTACAGGATGTGAGCACCCACTTACAATGCAAAGCTTATCTTGCATCCATTGCTCGCATATTAGATTTCTACTTGCAGGCTTGGCATCAATGAAACCTAAGTCGATTTCTTTTTCTGATACCATTTTTTCAATCACCAGACTATTCTCTATTATGAGTTTAATTTTTACGTCTGGATATTTATCTTTAAATAATGGGATCTTTCTGGATAAAACATAGTTACCAACCGTTTTACTGCTACCGATCACTAAACAACCTTTAACCCCATCCTCAGCAAAATTAAAAAGCTTCTCTAATTCATTTCCCTTACTAAGCATTTCATTAGCATAAGGCAGAATAATTTTTCCATGGGCATTTAGCTCCAAGCCACCACCAGCTCTTTCAAACAGTCGACATCCTAGCGAGTTCTCTAATTCTTTCAGAGCCATACTCACTGCAGGAGTTGACATGTGCATCAGTTTTGCCGCTTTTGAGATCTGCCTCTCGGTACAGATAGCCTTAAAGATCATTAACTGCCTTAACGTAATGCGCATCTACATCCCCAATAAACTCCAGTTGGAACAAGATAAATGAAAGATACATTTTTTAACATGACTGATATCTAATTTTAATAAAGCGGTCTATTAGACCGCTTTATTTGATATGTTCTAAAAAAGGTATCTTGTTGAAAAAGAAATCAAAGTATCGTCAAACTCATTATTACCTTTTGAATCTGAGTACTCGCCTTCAAAGTAGCTTACTGCTGCACCAAATGTTAATTCCTTCATCAGATTGTAATCGACACCAATTGAATATTGACTCGCATCACTATTATTTAATGTTTTAAGATCTGCACCAGCATTTTTGGTAATTTTCCCCAGACCGGCATCATCTTTAAGATACTGAAATTTTAAATCATATTTATTAACAGGAATACTCATACTTAATAAATATGAATTTCCTTTAACATTTTCATAGATACTGGATTTAGAATACTGATATATCGCCCCCAGTTTTATAGATGAAATAGTAACACCAGCTACAACTCTTGTTGCCTCTAACAAATTTAGTCCATCAGCATAGGCGAGAGAAAGATAACTATTTCCTTTTTTAAATGAAGGATCACCATATACTACACTAACAGCATAATTGTTTTGATTGTCAGCAAGCATTTGATTTTTTTGATTAAAATCATCATCGAAAGCATATGTAATGCCAAGAGACATGCCTGCAACTTTTGCAGTATTGATCGTGACTAAATCACCTAACCGGTCATTACCTGCAATAATCATATTCATATCACTTGATGTAATATTGAATAGATCGACTTTACCTTCTGAAGTTTTGAATACAGTATCATTTCGCCCAAAAACGACACTACCATATTTAACCTTAAAGCCTAAATATGAGTTACGCGGTTTAAAAATATTTGTATCATCATTATCAAAACTTTCAACTCCGGCTTCGAACTTATATATCAAACTAAAATCTTCATGCACATCATAATCACCTTTAATCCCAAGGTATGAGGCAAAATTCTCAAGTGAAAAACCATTAACCTTTTCATTACCAGAAATACCATGACTAGAGTTTGATACACCAAGCCACAATCTCCCATAAAAATCTAAGGGCTCAGATAAAGCTTGATTAGAACAAAGTAATAAAGCAACAGGCACAAAACAATTGGTATATTTCATAAATTTCATCCTTTAACATAAAAACGTAACTATGCTAATTCTATGTTAAAGATTCCGTTTGAACTTTAATCACACCTCTAATATAAAAATGATTAATTAAAAATTATTTAAAACAATTTCAATTTTATTTAACCACAATAATTTATTGCGCAACATCACCATTTAGCAATTAATAAAAAAATATCATAAGTGAAGATTACCTCAATAAAACTATAATTGGAGAATTATATGAAGTTAACACTTTTAAGTTTTGTCTTGTGCTCAATCTTTTCTACAGCATCTTGGGCTGCAAATGACAAAAATGATCTGGCCTCTTTTCATAAAGAAATGGGAGGATGCAAGAGCTGCCACACTCAACCTGGCAAAGTATCTGACAGTGAAACTTATGAAAATCAGCAATGTAAATCATGTCATGGTGAATACAGTGCTTTGGCTAATCCTAAACTAAAGCTAGATCCTCACGCATCACATTTAGGTGATATTAACTGTACAAGCTGCCATAAAGGTCATGAAAAACCCAAATTATACTGTAATGAGTGCCACTCATTTAAAGGGCTTGAGATGCCTTTTAATAGTGCACAATCTAAAGAACCATGGGATAAAGGTTGGGACAATGATGCAATCAGCAAGGCGATTGCAGCTGGTCCAAAAGAAACGACGGATGTCATTGTTGTCGGAGCGGGAAGCGCAGGGTTTAATGCTGCTATCGCAGCGAAAAAAGCAGGAGCGCAAGTAGTATTACTCGAAAAAGGCCCATTTAGTGGTGGTAACTCTATGCTTGCAGCTGGCGGTTACAATGCAGTAGGAACTGCTCAGCAAAAAGAACATAAAGTGGATGATAAAATTGAATGGTTTGTTGAAGACACAATGAAAGGTGGTCGCTATGCCAATGATCCAAAGTTAGTCCAAATATTAGCTGAGCAATCTGCTGATGGTATTAAATGGTTAGAATCTTTAGGTGCAAACATGGATGACTTAAAACGCTCAGGTGGCGCAAGAGTTGACCGCACCCATAGACCCACAGGAGGTTTAAGCGTTGGTCCACATATCATTGATGTATTGAGAAAAGCTTCAGTAAAAGAAGGGGTCGATACTCGGCTTAATTCTAAAGTTGTCAAACTTGTGATTGATGAAGACCAAAAAATTGTCGGCGTAGTCGTCCATGGAAAACATTCTGGCCACTATATGATTGCTGCTAAATCAGTTGTTCTAGCAACCGGTGGATATGGTTTTAATAAGGAAATGGTCGCATTTTATCGTCCAACGTTTAAAGGGATGACTAGTTCTAATAACATTACTTCCACTGGTGATGGTATTGAGCTTGCCAAAGCAATCGGAGCGAGTATGACCGATATTGATTGGGTACAAGCTCATCCAACTGTGGGAAAAGATAGCCGCATTTTAATCTCCGAAACTGTTCGAGGGGTAGGTGCAATTATGGTTAATAAAGATGGTAATCGTTTTGTCAGTGAATTAACGACTCGCGATAAAGCATCCGATGCCATTCTTAAACAGCCTGAACAATATGCTTGGTTAGTCTTTGATAATGAGCTTTATAAAAAAGCTAAAATGGTTCAGGGATATGACCATTTAGATATGCTTGAAAAAGCAAATACAGTTTCTGAACTTGCTAAAATTACAGGCATGAAAGAAAGCTCATTAGAAAAAACGGTTTCAAACTACAATCGTTATTTTAAACAAGGTAAGGATGAAGAGTTTGCTCGCGAACAAATGCCATTGCCACTAGAAAAGGCGCCTTTTTATGCCGTAAAAGTGGCTCCTGGTATCCACCATACTATGGGTGGTGTCGCCATTGATACCAAAGCTGAAGTGCTCGATATTCAAAGTAAACCGTTAGTCGGCTTGTTTGCTGCTGGCGAAGTCACAGGTGGTGTACATGGGTATAATCGCTTAGGTGGCAATGCCGTTGCAGACACTGTGATTTTTGGAAAAATTGCAGGCACTAATGCGGCAAAACATGCGTTAGAAACTAAGTAACTCAAGCTCAGATGTACTAGCTCAGAGAGGCGTGGGAATCGCCTCTCGTCACATCTCATCGCAAGCTTTATTCATCATGATTATTGGCAATCAATTTATTGCCAGACTTCAAAAGCTCCCCAGCTATTTTTGAGAGGTTAATTTAACCTCTCTTTTTTTACTTGCTGGTATCAATTGGCTCGAAGGATTTGACTAAATCATCCATCGCTTTCATCTGCTTCAGATAATTTTCTAACTGGTGCAAAGGTAACGCACATGGACCATCACACTTAGCGTTATCTGGATCTGGGTGAGCTTCGATAAACAGACCTGCTAAGCCTAATGCCATGCCACTACGGGCTAATTCAGTCGCCTGAGCACGACGGCCTCCCGCTGAATCAGCACGGCCACCTGGGCGTTGCAATGCATGGGTGGCGTCGAAAATCACCGGATAACCCGATTGCTTCATCTCGTCCATACCCAGCATATCTACTACTAAGTTGTTGTAACCGAAGCATGAACCACGTTCACACAAGATAATTTCATCATTACCCGCTTCATTAAACTTAGTGATGATATGGCGCATTTCATGGGGGGCTAAAAACTGCGGCTTTTTCACGTTAATGATAGCGCCCGTTTTCGCCATCGCGACAACAAGGTCTGTTTGGCGCGCTAAGAAAGCTGGTAATTGAATAATATCAACCACTTCAGCTACAGGCGCACATTGGTAAGGCTCATGCACATCGGTAATGAGTGGCAGATTGAAGGTCTTTTTGATTTCTTCAAAAATCTTTAAGCCTTCTTCCATGCCTGGACCACGGTAAGAGTTGACAGAAGAGCGATTAGCCTTATCGAACGATGCCTTGAAAACATAGGGAATCCCTAGTTTTTGAGTCACTTCGGCATAGGTTTCAGCAATCGACATCGCGAGATCGCGAGACTCAAGCACATTCATGCCACCGAATAGCACAAAAGGTTTATCGTTTGCAATTTCGATTGAACCTAACTTTATGATTTTATTACTCATCGCAACATCTCTCTCAAATACTAGACTCTGTCCAGCGGAAAACTGAATATTGGCACTAGAGCGACTATACCGCAACTAGCTGTAAAATTTGGCCACAAATCCAAGCCATATACGTTCCTAACACATAACCAAATACGGCCAACAGCACCCCGACGGGAGCTAATGCAGGGTGAAACGCAGCAGCCACAACGGGCGCTGATGCCGCGCCGCCCACGTTAGCCTGACTACCTACCGCCATATAAAATAATGGCGCTTTAATTAGCTTAGCAATCAATAACATAAAGCTGGCGTGTACAATCATCCAAATAATACCCACTAAAAAATATAATGGTGTATCAAGGACTTTGCTTACATCCATATGCAAACCAATGGTCGCCACTAGAATATACAGGAAAGCCGATGCAACCTTAGATGCCCCCGCTGCCTCCAAATGGCGCAAAGGACTAAAAGACATAGCTAAACCTATGGTGGTCACAATCACCACTAACCAGAAGAACTTCGAGGTAAAACTGTAGTCCTCGGTCCAAGGATAATTGGCCTCAAAATACGGGCCGAGGAAATCGGCAGCAATATGGGCTACGCCCGTAATACCAAAACCAACTGCCACGATTAGCATAAGATCACGTAGACTTGGAATGCGCGCATTTTCAGCGTGATACTGCTCAACTTTGTTCTTTAAAGTTTCAATCGCCGTCGTATCCGCACCGGTTTTAGCATCGATTTCCTTGGCCTTTGACGCCATAAACAACAATACCGCCATCCAAATATTGGCCACAATTACATCAACTGTCACCATCACGGAGAAGATATTGCCACCGACTTCATAAATTTCTTTCATCGCCGCTTGGTTAGCACCGCCGCCAATCCAGCTACCCGCAAGGGTCGTCATACCGCGCCACACCGCATCAGAGCCATCAACACCAATCAGCGATGGCTCGATCAATGACACCAGGAGTAAAGCAATCGGGCCGCCGATGACAATACCGATGGTTCCCGTTAAAAACATGATCACAGCCTTGGGCCCAAGTCCTAAGATGGCTTTTAAATCCACACTTAAAATCAACAACACCAAACAGGCGGGTAATAAATAGCGAGAAGCTACAGGATAAAGCTGTGATGTATGGCCATCAATCACCCCAAAGGTGTTTAGCAATGAAGGCAAGAAATAGCAGAGTAATAACGCTGGGATGAAACGGTAAAACTTTTGCCAAAATGGATGACTGCTCGTACTGGTATAAAACACAAATCCCAGAATCGTCGCTAAAATCCCCAGCGCTACCGCGTCATTGGTAACTAATGCCGTACTTGCCATGTGTATTCTCCCTGTTTGGTACAGTTGTTATTGTATTTATGCTAAAAACTGCCGTTTGCAGTTAGTGGGCAAACTTCCCATTCGCCCGGTTTGTTATTGTTTTAGAAAAACAAGAAGAGCCTGTAAGGCTCTCCTTTAAGATTTAATGATAGATTTCAGCGTGTTCACTGAGTTCTTTGAGCTGCATCTTAACGATTTCGATAACAGGATCGTGTGGGCTGTTATCGACAAAATGTTGTAGATCGGCCGCAGCAACATTAATGCATCCAAGTTGCTGCGCAATAAAAGCGCGCTCGCGGTTCAAATGCACATCATCGGGATGCCACTGAAGCAACAAGTTACAACACTCCATCGCCGCCTCAAATTGATGGGAAACGATACAACCCGCCTTAAGCTCATGCAGCATGCGCGAAATCAGCTTCTTTACCGACGCCGCCTTTAAGTAACTTGGCTTAAGTTCAGCCGCATTACCCAACTCACCGCGCACTAACACATGCAGATGGTGTTTCGTCAGCTCTTTGCCCGTCAGCGGATCGTGATAACGAACAACGCCACCAACGTTACTGCGAAGCACGGTATTACCCGGTAATAGCAGTGCCTCGAGCTCTAAATCGAGCTGCTTGGCCAGTAGCATCAATACCGTTGCCAGCGTGGTGCTATTACCCTGTTTAGTGATAAGACAAGTGCCCAAGTCCGCCGCTTCGGTGCTGAAGTAGTTGTCGCGAACACAGAACCCTAAATCCTGATAAAACCAACGAAACAAAGCCTTTAAGCGTTGCTGTTGATCTACCAGATAATGACTTAATACGGCTCCAGCCAATTCAAACCAAGCCCATTTCGCCGCTTCGAGGTTTGAAAAGCCAAGGTGAGCACCTACATCCAATGCCGACTCGGGCAAAGAAATGCCATCTTGCAGAGTGTATTTACCCATTAACCCAATAATACCGCTTGTTTAAAATGCGCCAATTTAGCCGCGTAAACCAACCAACCTATAGCGCCGAGAAAGGCGAATACTTTGAAAAGTTTGTTTCTGTTGGCTTTTATTGCAATTACACCCAAGGCAATATAAGCAACGACAGCGCCAATCTTTTCGGTCAACCAAGGATCCACAAAGGGATATTGCTTGATCATAAAGCACAAAGTTAAACCAGAAAGTAGCAAGAAAGTGTCAATCACATGGGGAGCGACTTTAAAGACCTTCTTGCCCATCAGTGCTGACTGACGTAAATGCAACACAAAACGAACGACAAAAAACAGCACACTCACGGCAATTAAGGTTAAGTGCAGGTGCTTAACAGCAGGATAAAGACTGTAAAAAGTTTCCATTGTGATACTTATGGCCAGTGACAAAGGCGCTAGTTTACCCTAATCATAACGCCAGACCAATGCCTAACACTCGAGATTCACAGACGGGCCCCGTCGCACACTTTGCAGGAAACCATGATGAATTTAATGATAATTGACGATGAGTCCACCGAGTTTGCCGACACGGTAAAGCAAAAAATCGTCGAATTTAATCAGCAGCACTGGCAAACGCTGCAACGCCAAAACCTAGGCTTAAAGTTGCAGGATGAGCAAGGCACCTTACTTGCGGGCTTAAGCGGCAAGACCTTCGGCAATTGGTTCTTAATCGACTATCTGTGGGTGGATGAAGCATTACGTCAACAACATATCGGCTCACGCTTATTACTCGAGGCTGAAAGCAAAGCCAAACAACGCGGCTGCCAATTTGTTCTGCTCGATACCTTAGATTTTCAAGCAAAACCTTTCTATGAGCGCCACGGATATCGTGTGCAGTGGGTACAGCAAGCCTATCCCGAAACCGGCAGTAAATTCTTTATGGTTAAGGTGCTGTAGCTTCTTAAAGATAAAATGTGATTTTAAGACGTCTTATCATGAGCTTATAAAGACTAATAATCTCAACAGATACATAGACAACAACGCCATTGACGGGTAATCAATGGCGTTTTTTGGCACTCAGCAGGATTGGAGCAAATATTAAATTCCAATCAACCCCATCCACTTACCCATAGTGCATCTATCGTTGCTACCAAAATCCCGCACGGTAGCGACATTTTGGTAACCTAGCTCTGTGAGTTTTGCCCTGAGTTTAACTGCTTGTTCAAAACCATGCTCAAGCAATATATAACCATTGGGCTTTAAATAATCTCGAGCAGTTTTTGCAATGTAGTAAAGATCAGCAAACCCTTCATCGGCGGCGGTGAGCGCACTTTGTGGCTCAAAACGCACATCACCTTGATGTAAATGCTCGTCAGCCTCATCGATATAGGGCGGATTAGAAACAATTAAATCAAAGTCACGGGAAGTGATAGCGCTAAACCAATCGCTTTGTAGTATCTCAACCTGTTCAAGTTTCAGATTAGTGCGATTCGCCTTTGCCAGCGCGACCGCATCTTCCACTTTATCCACCGCGGTAATTTGCCACTCGGCGCGTTCAGAAGCCAAAGCCAGTGCAATCGCGCCGGTTCCCGTTCCCAGATCGAGCACTTTTGCATGACTTTCAAGGGGTAGGTTGAGGGCGGATTCGACGAGGATCTCAGTATCAGGACGAGGGATCAAGGTCGTATCATTCACAATAAAGGGCAGTGACCAAAACTCACGCTCGCCAACAATGTGAGCCACAGGTACGCCTTGCTGACGCCGTTGCACCATTTGCTGGAAGCGTTTCCACTGTTCTACGCTCAAGGCTTTTTCAGGCCAAGTGTACAGATAAGCACGATTCTTATTGAGGCAATACAATAATAAAACCTCTGCATCCAAATGGGCGGATTCAGAGGTTGAAGCTAGCTGTACATAGGCCCATTGCAGAGCCTCGGCGATACAGGATTGATCAGCCAAAATTACCCCTGCTCATCAGCGAGTGCGGCTAATAAATCTGCCTGATGTTCTTGCATCAGCGGTCCTAAAATCGCATCCAAGTCACCCTCCATCACTTCGTTTAAGCGATATAGGGTTAAGTTAATACGATGTTCACTCACGCGGCCCTGCGGGAAGTTATAGGTACGAATCCGCTCAGAACGGTCACCACTGGCGACCAGACTACGGCGAGTAGACTCTTCAGCGCTGCGGCGTTTTTCATCTTCTACGGCTTGGATACGCGCCGCTAACACGCTCATTGCTTGTGCGCGGTTTTTATGTTGCGAGCGTTGATCCTGACATTCCACCACAATCCCAGTTGGAATATGGGTAATACGAATGGCGGAATCGGTTTTGTTAACGTGCTGACCACCCGCGCCCGATGAGCGGAAAGTATCGACCTTAAGATCGGCAGGATTAATGGAAATCGCCTCAGCTTCAGGCACTTCGTGCATCACCACCACAGTTACGGCAGAGGTGTGAACCCGGCCTTGTGACTCGGTTTCAGGTACACGTTGAACGCGGTGACCACCGGATTCAAATTTAAGTTTACCGTAGGCGCCTTCACCACTGACTTTAACGATGATTTCTTTAAAACCGCCATGCTCACCTTCGTTCGAGCTCATAATCTCGAGCTGCCAACGGTTGGCTTCAGCATAACGGCTATACATACGGAATAAGTCACCCGCGAAGATCGCCGCTTCGTCGCCACCCGCACCGGCACGAATTTCGATAAAGGCGTTAGTGTCGTCGTTAGGATCTTTTGGTAGTAACAGAATTTGCAGTTCGGCTTCGAGACGTTCAAGTTCAGCTTTAGCAGCCTTGATTTCTTCCTGCGCCATTTCGCGCATTTCAGCGTCATCTTCTTCCAGCATTTCCTTAGCAGACTCGAGATCCGCCTGTGCCTGCTGGTAGGCTTTAAAGCCTGCAACTACTTCTTCTAACTGAGAATATTCTTTAGATAACGCACGAAAACGATCCTGATCGGCAATGACAGACGCATCACCAAGCAAAGCTAAGACTTCTTCGTTGCGCTCGAGCAAGCCTTCCAGCTTGCGGATAACGGATTCCTTCATTTAACTCGCTAACCTTAGTTTTTATCTAATCCGAGCGCTGTTCTTAACTGACCTAATGTATTCAAATCCCCCTGACGGCTCGCCACCGTGAGGGCTTGGGTGGGTGCGTGAATGAGTCTATTGGTCAGGCGATTGGCTAGTTCAATCAATACCTGCTCAGTGTCGCCCCCCTGCGCTAATTTATTCAGGGCGCGTTCCACTAACTCATCCTTTATCGCCATGCTCTGGCTGCGATACTCGCGAATACTATCGACCGACTCTAAAGAACGCACCCACTCCATAAAGAGGTGAGATTGTTCTTCAGTAATTAATTCAGCTTGCTCGGCGGCCTCCTTTCGGGAAGCCTTATTCTGTTCAATAATGCTATGCAGGTCGTCCACTGTATACAGAAACGCATCGTCCAAATCGGCGACTTCCGGCTCAATATCCCGGGGAACTGCTATATCAACCAATAACATAGGTTGATGGCGACGCTGCTTTAGCGCTTTTTCTACCATGCCTTTACCAAGGATTGGTAGCGGGCTGGCGGTAGAGGATATCACGATATCGGCTTTAGGGAGAAAATCTGGTATCTGTGCCAGCGTAATAGCCGTAGCATTGAACTCTTCACACATGCTTTGAGCGCGCTCTAAAGTACGGTTTGCCACCACCATAGAGGCAACACCGTTATCTTTAAGATGCTTAGCTACTAGCTCTATCGTTTCACCCGCACCGATTAACAGTACCTTAGTGGTCGACAGCGAAGAGAAGATATGTTTTGCCATGCTCACGGCCGCAAAAGCGACCGATACAGCAGCGGCACCGATTTCGGTTTCGGTACGCACTTTTTTAGCAACAGAGAAAGTATTTTGGAACAAGCGGTCAATAGTTAAGGCGACAGTGCCGGCTTCTTTGGCTTTGACAAAGGCTTGTTTAACTTGACCAAGAATCTGCGGCTCACCCAGGATCAACGAGTCAAGACCCGAAGCAACGCGCATCAAATGCCTCACCGCCTCTTGTCCGTGATAATTGTAGAGGCAGGGCGCGACATCTTTATGCTCTAGGCCATGAAATTCTTCAAGCCATTCAATGATATCGGCCTCATCGCCATTGTTACAATACAACTCAGTGCGATTGCAGGTCGAGACGATAACGGCTTCACCGGAGCGCGTACGACTGGCCAGACTCTTCATGGCATCATGAATTGTGTCTGGAGAGAAGGCGACTTTCTCACGCAGGTCTACCGTGGCTGTTTTATGGTTAATACCGATTGCTACAAGGCTCATCTGACTCTTTTCTAGATTCTTGGCGTCTATCTTAATAAGGGCATTCTACTGAATTGGCCCAACTAAAAACAGAATACGCTTAACAAAACCGAATAAAGGTCTAACTTCTTACCTAAATTTTCTATCAATGATAGACAATTACCGATTAGCACGACTGAAGTTATCCCAAGTGACTGCCAATGGAAATTTTACAAATGGCATTGGTATTCTTTCCAAGCCCTCGTATCATAAGGACTTTGGTATATCAGTTATAGATGAATAATTTGAAGCGCTTCACAAAATCCATTTTCTCTTGTATCGCCTTGAGCGGACTATTGTTTTTAGGCGGCTGTGAAACACTGCCGCCTATGACCGATCTCAGCCCTATTACGGTCGATAATGCAGCCCAAGCTAAAGCGTGGGAGCTACAGGGTAAACTAGCTATCCGCACACCTGAAGATAAGCTCAGTGCCAATCTCTATTGGCGCCACAGCGAGGAACGCGACGAGCTCACGCTCACGACGATGTTAGGTACTACAGTATTGACTTTGGAGGCGACGCCTCACTCGGCTCACCTACATATTGATGGCAAAGATTTTCGTGATAATAACGCCCAAGCCTTACTTGAACGCGTCAGTGGCTGGTCCATCCCGATTAACGATTTGCCCCTGTGGATCACAGGGCAAGTTGGCAGTTTAGATCGCGTTATCGCCGTTGA
The DNA here is from genome assembly GCF_012843185.1 of Shewanella sp. DNRA4. Taxonomy (NCBI): domain Bacteria; kingdom Pseudomonadati; phylum Pseudomonadota; class Gammaproteobacteria; order Alteromonadales; family Shewanellaceae; genus Shewanella; species Shewanella sp. DNRA4. Next base: position 228,196 of record NZ_JABAIP010000003.1, on the reverse strand, counting down.
TAGTACAGGTCAAACTAAGCAACTGCAAAATGTGCAAACGCCACCGCCTTGGTTAGTCACATTTTTAAGCTGGCAATCCCAAAGTGGCGCTAAGGTGCCTTACCAATTAACGCTCGAACGCGGTGATTTACAGCTCAAGCTTCAGCTCAATCAATGGCAAGCCTTAGGTAAACCCTCAATACTGCTCGGAGAAAAACCTTAGCATGTCCCAAGAGATTTCACGCAATTGGCCAGCTCCCGCCAAACTCAATCTGTTTTTGCATATCAACGGACGCCGCAGTGACGGTTACCATGAGTTGCAAACCCTGTTTCAATTTGTTGACTGTTGCGATCAACTCGACTTTCGAGTGACTGACACTCCTGAACTGATTTTGCACTCGGACATGTCAAACGTTGTCGCGGATAGCGATAACTTAATTCTGCGAGCCGCAAAATCACTGCAACAATCTACAGGTTATCGTGGCGGTGCTGAAATCTGGCTCGATAAACGTCTGCCCATGGGCGGCGGTTTAGGCGGTGGCTCCTCGGATGCAGCCACCACGCTTGTCGCCTTGAATCAGTTATGGAATACCCAATTGTCTCATGATGAATTAGCGGCAATTGGATTAAAACTCGGTGCCGATATCCCTGTTTTTATTCATGGTTTCGCTGCATTTGCCGAGGGAGTTGGAGAGCGTTTACAGACGGTTAATCCCGCTGAATTATGGTATTTAATCATTGCCCCTGACGCCCATGTTTCCACCGCAGCAGTATTCCAAGATCCGCAGCTGCCGCGTAATACGCCTAAGCTTGGCATTGACACTTTACTGAGCCAATCTTGGAGAAATGATTGCCAAGAACTGGTCGTATCTAAATACCCTCAAGTTGCCAAGGCCTTAGGCTGGCTGCTAGAATATGCGCCGTCGAGAATGACCGGAACGGGCGCATGCGTGTTTGGGGAGTTTTCGTCGCAGCAGCAAGCTCTCGCAGCCTTGGCGAAATTACCGTCTGATATGCAAGGATTTGTTGCAAAAGGGATGAATATTTCGCCGCTCATAGTGCGACTCAATCGTCCATAAACTACTTTCTTCTAGAGCAACTTTTTTCACGATAGCCCACGGGTCCGCTCCCGTCCCCGCATCGTCGTTGCTCTAGCCACTAAAATATAAAGCAAACGCCTGAGGTTCATACAGTGCCCGACATCAAGCTCTTTGCTGGGAATGCCACCCCCAGTCTCGCTAAGAAGATAGCCGATCGTCTATTTTGTAAACTCGGAGACGCAGTGGTTGGTCGTTTCAGCGATGGTGAAATCAGTGTCCAAATCAACGAAAATGTACGTGGTGCCGATGTGTTTATCATCCAATCCACCTGCGCGCCGACTAACGATAACCTCATGGAACTGATCGTGATGGTTGATGCGCTACGCCGTGCATCTGCTGGTCGTATCACTGCTGTTATTCCTTACTTTGGTTATGCTCGTCAAGACCGTCGCGTCCGCAGCGCACGTGTACCTATTACGGCAAAAGTGGTTGCTGACTTCCTGTCTAGCGTCGGTGTTGACCGCGTTTTAACCTGTGATTTACACGCTGAGCAGATCCAAGGCTTCTTCGACGTTCCTGTTGATAACGTATTTGGTAGCCCAGTGCTATTAGAAGACATGGTTGCGAAGAAGTTAGATAACCCTGTGGTTGTCTCTCCTGACATCGGTGGCGTGGTTCGTGCTCGCGCAGTGGCAAAACTGTTAGACGATTCTGATTTGGCCATTATCGATAAACGTCGTCCACAGGCAAACGTTGCACAAGTGATGCACATTATTGGCGATGTTCAAGGCCGTGACTGCATTATCGTTGACGATATGATCGACACAGGCGGCACTCTGTGTAAAGCGGCTGAAGCCTTGAAAGAACATGGTGCAAACCGCGTATTTGCTTACGCAACTCACCCAGTGTTCTCTGGCAAAGCGGCTGAAAATATCACCAACTCAGTGATCGATGAAGTGATCGTCACAGATACCGTACCTTTAAGCCCTGAAATGCTGAAAGTGGCGAAAGTGACTCAACTGACGATGTCGGCGGTATTGGCGGAAGCCATTCGCCGCGTTAGCAACGAAGAGTCTATCTCTGCAATGTTCAGCCACTAATCGCTAAACGTTGTATAAAAAAACGCACCTTCAGGTGCGTTTTTTATTTGCGCGTTTTAGCTTTGGTCTTAGTTTACATTTTAGGATTGAATCGACTTCTGCCTTATCCATCCACAAACGCGCCTCAAAATGCTATAGCAACGCCCCCCAAGGTGCGTCTCAAGCATAATCGTTTAGATCTTAAAATGGCTCACAGCACTCACCAAATACTCGGCTCGGGTTCTTAACTCGTCCGATGCCGAAGCATTAGCATCGGCTGCATGGGAAGATTGCTCCGCAATATCGCGGATGACCACAACATTCTTATTCACTTCAGCAGCCACCATACTTTGCTCTTCAATTGCAGCAGCAATCTGCGTACTCATATCCATAATGTTTCGAACGTCATTATTGATAAGCTTTAGTAATTCTCCCGCTGCTGCGGCCTGCTCAGCACTCTCTGCACCTTGTTTTTGGCTCGCATCCATTAATTGCACAATAGAACGGGTTCGACTTTGCAAGGTTTGAATAATATTAGCAATCTCCTGTGTCGATGTCTGAGTTCGCATCGCTAGACTACGCACCTCATCAGCCACAACAGCAAATCCACGCCCCTGCTCTCCAGCACGCGCCGCTTCAATCGCAGCATTCAATGCGAGTAAGTTGGTTTGCTCAGCAATGCCGCGGATCACATCAAGCACACTACCAATGGTTTCGCTATCGCGCTCAAGCTCGTCCACCACTGAAGCACTCGTATTAATTTGCTCAGATAACTGTCTAATTTTAAGAATCGTCTGCTCTACCTCAGTTTGCCCCAACTGAGCGTTATCATGGGTTTTACCCGCTTTGAGTGCCGCAAGCTCGGTCGTTTTAGCGATTTCATCAATGGTGGCGCCCATTTCGGTAATCGCGGTAGCCACCATATCGGTTTCGTTAAGTTGCTGCGCAACACCTTCAGAAGCAAGCATGGCATTCTCTGAGACACTCTTACTTGAGGTGTTAATAGTAGAGACAGAGTCAATAACCTGCTCGATAAGCTGCTGGAAACTGCCCACCATGCTATTGAAATGCTGTGCAATTTCGCCTAACTCATCTTGCGTTGATGCATCGCATCTTAGGGTTAAGTTTTTACTCACTTCGATGCGTGAAATAACCTGTGTAATGCGCGCAACGGGATTAATAATGCTACGGATTATTAAGTAAGTAATTATGCCGAGGATTAATGCAATCATCAGAAAGACAGCGATTCCAATATTCCTGCTGCTCTTTTCTGTATCTTCGATAGATTTGAGAGCAAGTTTATGCAGCTCATCAGCGCTAGATTCTGTTAATTTATTCGCGGCGATTAACTGTGCCATCGTGCCCTGTTTTTCATCTAAACCCAGTTGCTGCTCTTTACTAACGAGGCTTTTAAAGTCTTTTTGATATTGTTCGATCAATGCAACAATTTTATTTTGCGCATCAATATCTAAACTTGATGCCCTTAAGCTGCTATTAAACAAAGCAATATTGGCATCGAAGGTCTCGACATAGCTCATTTCGCGGCGCAACATAAAATCTTTTTCATTGCGTCTAAGCTGCAACATGGCAACTTGCAAAGAAAGTTGATCGTATTCCTTCAGCATGGATTCCACATTATGCACCGCAGTTCTTAAGGTGCCATAGAGACCTGTTTTGGGTGTTAAGCCAATTTCTTGTTGCAGTTGAACAACCTCATTAAAGGCCTGTTGATATTGATTTAAATTGCGGTCAAAACTTTCGAGGGAAGTAATAGGTACATCGTATTTTTTAAAGATTTTTTCAAGCTTAGGAATCATGTCATCAATTGAGGCATGAACTTGTTTATGTTTTTCAACATATTGAATATCTTTACGGCCAAAAAAGTCCTTTTCATTTTTACGCAGTAACAACACATCACGCTCAAGTTCGAGCACGTTTTGCGCCGCGTGGGAGAGTTCCGACTCAACTGAATTTGTATAAAGCTGCAATCCAAACATGGCTATCAAAGCCGTTACAGATACGGCAGCACTGAGTAACAATTTCGAGCGGATTAACATAAAAAGCCCCTAATAAATAACATCTCTTAAAAAGATAGTTGGGAGTCACGTCTTTTACAGTAAATATAGCCTTGACATAAAAAGTTCATCTTTCATTTATTGTTTTATCCGCTTCGGAACTTTCTCCATTTTTCGATTTACATTGACAGCCAAGTATAGTGGCAACTATGAAAGTATAATCTGTGATTTTACTTTCATAGAGTTATCATTCAGAATACCAACTGGTATAAAACCTGTAAGTTCATAAACTTAACTCTAAATTTTTGCCGCTAATTTTACTATAAAACTCGAACAAGTGATGCTAAATGAACTGATAAAAAATTTATTTTTATCGGATACAAACCTTTTGTGCTTTTCAGAGCGTCCAATCTATAAACATTCACTCAGATGACAGGAAAAGGCTGTGACGGCAGGGAGACTCCCACTCAACAATGCAATGTCAGAATTTGACCTCATCACCTTGGCTAGCCAAGGTAATAGAGCCGCATTTAAGCAGCTGTATTTACACCATCATCCAAGGATATATGCCCTATCACTGCGATTATCTGGCCAAGCCTCGCAGGCGGAAGAAATCACCCAGGAGTGCTTTATTCTGGTCTGGCAGAAATTGCCGCAGTTTAGGGGAGAGAGCCAGTTTTCCACATGGTTACACAGTATCTGTGTGAATCAGGCACTGAGCTTTATCCGTAAGCAAAGGTCGTTTTGGGCGCGTTTTATCCCGATGGAGAGTGACGATGAACATTCAAGCGCAGATGAGCATTATCAAGGGTTAGACAAATTGATCCTCAAACTGCCAGAGCGGGCGCGTATCGTGTTTGTGCTCTGCGCCATTGAAGGTTATCAACATGAAGAAATTGCCCAATTACTTGGTATTGCCGTGGGAACCAGTAAGACCCAGTACCACAGAGCCAAGCAATTACTACAGGAGATGCTGTAATGTCCTTATCTAACGATCCCCGCGAGGCCAAACTCCAGCAATTGATTGATGATGCCCCTAAAGCCTTAACCCCCGAACGGGATCTTTGGCAAGGCATCGAAAAACGTATGGATAAGCCATTGGCGTCGCAAACGGCGAGTCGCCAAACGCCGCGACTGCAAGGTGCGCAATGGGCGATTGCCGCAGCGGTGGTGCTGGCAGTGTTCTTCGGGTTCTACACTCAAGCGCCGATAAAAACGTCGCTCCCTGAACAAATCGCTAGCCAATCGGCGGATGATGAGCAAGCGCTGCACACGCTGCTTAACCAAATTGCCCAGACACATCAAGCCCAAGTGACGAGCCTCGAACAAACCCCAACGCTTGTCGCGTGGCAAACCAGTCGCTTTGGCGCGCCGCTAGAGCAAGGCTTAGCGGAATTACGCCGCGCAGGCGAACAGATCTATCAAGCATTGCTGGCTAATCCAACCGACAAACAACTTTGGCAACTCTGGCTTTGGGTGCAACAACGTGAACTCGATTTACTACAGCAAGGCCAAAACCTTCCAATTCAAAACTCAACACAAGGAAATAGCATATGAGCCATTTTACCCTCACGAAAACCAGTCTATTAGTGTCAACACTTTACCTTGGCCTTATGGGCAGCGTGTTCGCCGCTGAAAGTGTGGATAAGCAGTTACCCATTAGCAGCGATACTCTGCTGCAAATCAAAATCCAACGGGGCGACGTGCAAATTCAAAGCTGGGATAAAAATGAAGTCAGCGTGACCGGCACTTTGGATGAGCTAAGCGAAGGTTTTGTCTTTGAGCAGAAAGGTAACAACCTGAATATCGAAGATAAAATGCCACGCCACTATAACGGCAGTGACAACAATGGCTCAAAGCTTACCATTAAAGTACCTAAAACCGTTAAGCTCAATGCCGATACGATTTCAGCTAATCTACAAATCAGCCAGACTCAAGGCGAGCTTGAACTCAATACCGTTAGTGGCAATATCAGCGCCGATAATTTGGGGGGTAATCCGACGCTACACACTGTCTCAGGCGATATCACCACCAAAGGATTAACAGGTAAAGTGATGTTAGATACAGTTTCTGGCGAGATTAAAGATTCTGAAAGCAAAGGCGAAATTAAATACCGCTTAGTCAGTGGCGATCTCAGCAGCCAAACCTTAGCCGACAAAGTCAACGTCGAGCAGGTTTCAGGCGAAATTAATGGCGACTTTAAAACCGTTAAAGAAGTTAATGTACGTACCGTTAGCGGCGACACCCAAGTGTCGCTAGCCAAAGCCTTTAATAAAGCCAATCTTGAAAGTGTCAGTGGCGATATGACTTTAAGCTTTGCCGATGTGCCCGATGCTAGCTTCGAGCTCAATGGCGGCCCGGGCGGCAAAATCAAAAACGGCTTGAGCCAAGATGTGCCACAAAGACAAAAATACGTGCCGAATGAATCCTTAAGCTTCCAAACGGGTGCTGGTAGCGCCAGTGTGAAGATGGACACTATTAGCGGAAATCTGATCCTGAAAAAACAATAGCCTTATCAGAAAACGCGAATTAGCGATAAAAATAGCAATAAAAATGCCGCTCATCAGGAGCGGCATTTTTTTAGCCAAATGGTGTTAAATCGAGGCGATTTCTTCGCTCGTCAGATAGCGCCATTCGCCAAGGGCAAGTTCGGAATCTAATTCAATTCTGCCAATACTTTCACGATGCAAGCCAACCACATGGTTGCCCACTGCGGCAAACATTCGCTTTACTTGATGATACTTACCCTCGGTAATGGTTAAACGCACCAACTGTGGATCAATGATTTCAAGCACCGCGGGTTTTGTCAGGCCATCTTCGTTTCTGAGCTCCACTCCAGCGGCAAAGACGCCAATCAGACTCTCATCCACAGGCTCGGCTAACGTCACTAAATAACGCTTGCCACAGTCTTTTTTGGGCGAGGTGATCCGATGCGACCATTGACCATCACTGGTGATAAGCACCAAGCCTGTCGTATCGGCATCTAAACGGCCTGCAATGTGTAATGTTTCAGGCTTTTCGATATCCAGCAAACTCAATACCGATGGATAGGCTTCATCTATGGTCGAGCAAATCGTATCAACGGGTTTATTGAGCATAAGATAACGCTCACCAACGAGGGAAATAGGCTCGCCGTCGAGGCATACTTGCATCCCCTCAAGCACTTTAAAGCCTGAGTCTTTGACCACAACGCCGTCACAGGTAATCTCACCACGGTGTAAGGCTTTTTTAGCTAGGGAACGTGTAAGTGAGGTACTTTCACAGATAAATTTGTCTAAACGCACTTGATGACTCAACTTCAATAAATGAAAACTGACGTATTATGAGCCCAATCAATAAAAGGACAAAGCCTAAACTAAAACGACATCAGTGCGTCGGCGTAAATAAAATAAGTACCTACTAACTCGGTAATGCTTGCATACGGTATGTTTGCTGCTTTTTAGGTCAATTTAAGTTATGGTAATTTTTAGTTACAACTGCCAGATAATAAATCCATCTTTAAAAGTGTAATCACCTTGTTTCGATTCCCACTAAAGCATTAACATACGTTACATTGCGCCTGAAGCAATCCCATTTAGAACCCAAATAGCCCCTGATATGGGCACAATAACAAACTCGAAGGAAACGACATGAGAAAAGTACTCATTGGGGGACTGTGTGCCTCACTTATCGCGGGCCTTACTGCCTGTAATGATAAACCAGCACAAGTTAGCGCGCCCGAAACCGCTAAAACCGCTACAGCTGCCGCTGTTACTAAAGCATTGGGTTCTGGTATCGAATTTGAAAACTTTGATAAATCAGTACGTCCACAGGACGATTTCTATAAATATGTTAACGGTACTTGGCTAAAAAAATCTGAAATTCCAGCCGATCGCACCAGCATTGGAGCCTTCTACGATCTGCGTGAAAAATCCCGTGACGATGTCAAAGCGATTATCGAAGAAGTCGCAGCTACGCCAAACCTGGCCGAAGGCACTGACGAGCAAAAAGTGGCCGATCTTTATCGTTCATTTATGGACACTGCCACATTAAACAAACTAGGTGTAACGCCACTCAAAGGCGAGTTTGATGCCATCAACGCTTTAAAAGATAAAAATGAACTGGTTAAATACTTCGCCCATAGCCAGATCATGGGCGCAGGTACACCAATGGCGTTCTACATCGATATCGATGCAAAAAACTCTAGCCGTTACGCGACTCACCTGTATCAATACGGCCTAAGCCTGCCAGAAAAAGACTACTACTTTAACGAGTCAGAGCGTTTCGTTAATATTCGTAAAGCTTACCTTGCTCATATCGAAAAAATGTTCACGCTAGCAGGTCTTGCCAATCCAAAAGCCAGTGCTGAATCTATCCTCGCACTTGAAACCGCCATTGCCGCTAAACATTGGGATGTGGTTGAAACCCGCGATAGCACTAAATCCTATAACCTTTATCAAGTTAAAGATCTGCCAAGCTTAGCGCCAGATATCGACTGGACCGGCTACTTAGCGGCATTAGGTGCTGACAAACAAACCGATATTATCGTTAACCAACCAAGCTATATCCAAGGCCTGAACGAAGTCCTCAAAACGACCGATCTAGCAACTTGGAAAACCTACATGCAATGGCAAGTGCTGACCCACGCAGCGAGCAACTTGAGCGAAGACTTCGACAACGAAAACTTTGCCTTCTTCTCTAAAATCCTTAACGGCCAAGAAGAACAAGAGCCACGTTGGAAGCGCGGTGTTGCCGCAGTTAACGGCGTATTAGGTGAAGTGGTTGGTAAAGTCTACGTGAAGCGTCACTTCGCACCTGAAGCTAAAGAGCGTATGCAAGCACTGGTTGAAAACCTACGCGGTGCCTACGGCGACAGCATCAAAGATCTGACTTGGATGAGCGATACGACTAAACAAGCTGCGGCCGAAAAATTAGCGAAATTCAACCCGAAAATTGGTTATCCAAACAAGTGGGAAGATTACAGCAAGCTGACCATCAAAGCCGATGATTTGATGGGTAACGCGGTTCGCGCAAGCGAAGTTGAGCACGCTAAGTCGCTAGCTAAGTTAGGTGCACCAATCGATAAAGACGAGTGGCACATGACCCCACAAACGGTTAACGCCTACTACAACCCAACCATGAACGAAATCGTGTTCCCAGCGGCCATTCTGCAACCACCATTCTTCAACATGGAAGCGGATGACGCTGTCAACTACGGTGGTATCGGTGCAGTAATTGGTCACGAAATGGGCCATGGTTTCGACGACCAAGGTGCTAAGTTCGATGGCGATGGTAATATGCGTGACTGGTGGACAGCGAAAGACTTAGAAGAATTCTCTGCCCGTGGTAAGGCGCTGATTGCACAATACGATGGTTACTATGTGTTTGACGATCTGCACGTGAACGGCAGCCTGACCTTAGGTGAAAACATCGGTGACTTATCAGGCGTGACTATTGCTTACCGCGCGTACAAAAAGTCACTCAATGGCAAAGAAGCTCCGGTTATCGACGGCCTGACTGGCGACCAACGTTTCTTCATCGGCTTCACCCAAATTTGGCGTGCAAAAGCCAAAGAAGAAGCACTGCGTAACCGCGTAGCGACAGATCCACACTCACCTGCGGAATTCCGTGCACTGGGTGCACTGTCTAACATGCCAGAGTTTTACACCACCTATGATGTGAAACCAGGTGATGCAATGTATATCGCGCCAGAGAAACGCGTAAAAATTTGGTAATGCCAAATTAATTCAAAATTGTAGTTAACGCGACATTATCATGAAAGCGCAATGGCGCCGCTCACAATAGCGGTGCCATTTTTTTAGGTGCGAAAAATGTGAACCTAAGCCAAACATGAACAAGTCTTCATCATTGATTCAGCTTTAATTAAGCCACTCCAGCCTATGGTATTCCCGTGATGTGTATCACTCCCATAAGGAAGTAGGCCGTTATGAATAAGTTGTTTCGTACCTTTTTTATCTTTCTACTCTTATTATCGACCCGCACCGGTGTAGCCAATCCTCTAGATATCAATGACAGCAGAGCCGAACGTAGCAGCTATAGCGCAAGGCAAGCTCAAAGCCATGATCTGCAAGGGCTATATGCACTAAATACCCAAACCTTCGACACACCACGCCAATCTTTAAGCTGTTTAGATAAACTGTATTCAAATGCCCCTATTGCCCAAAATGAGCTAGGTAACTTATTGCAACGAGTCACTACGGATACACAGGCGCAGGTGATTTTGCCCGACGTAAAAAGCTATCAACGAGCCGCCGAGAAGGTCGCCAGCAAATTTAAGGGGGATGCAAGCCAGATCACCGACCTTGCCCGCGCCAGCATTGTCAGTAACAGCATCTCTGAGCTGATGCAAAGCTATTACGCCTTAAGCGAGCAAGCTCAGGTCGTAAAACAGAAAAACCGTTTCGCCGAGCCTAAAGCCTCAGGTTATCGCGACCTTAACTTACTGGTGCGTTTGCCCGAAAGCGGCATGATTGCCGAGGTCCAATTACACCTTAAGGATATTGCCGACATCAAAAGCGGCCCAGAACACAAGGTTTACGAACAGGTTCAACAAATTGAGGCGAACGCGATAAAACAGCACCGAGGGTTAAGTGAATTTGAAACCGCTCAAATCGCTAAGCTGCGCCAAGAGTCCCATAAGCTGTATCACAAAGCTTGGCTGAACTATAAACGCGTCGATGAAGGACTGCTGCTGACTAACTCAGTTGCTTAATCACCCGTTTGTTTAATCGCTTAACCGTTTAACGCTGTACCACTTCCACTGTTGCGCTGGCTATTTGTGAAAACAGATGCCAGCGCTTTTTTATGGCGTAACCCCAGACTCAACCCAAAGCGTCATCTCGCTAACAATCGATCTATGCCCACTATCGCTCACAGCCCTTCCCTCGCATCCAGCCTTGTTTCCCTATATAATCCCGCGCCATAAGGCGACCCTTAAGGACATTCCATGCACGACATTATTGAGCAACTCCAAGAACGCAGTGAAACCGTACCTGTGCCACTCGAGTTACCGACATTCGAGCAGTTAGTGGAGGTTGAGGAACAGATTTTGATCCCGCTGCCACGGGAATTAAAGGAATACCTACTCCATGCTAGTGATGTGATTTATGGTGCGATTGAGCCTGTGACTGCAGCCGATCCCTATTCACACACCTATTTACCCGAAGTCACCTGCTATGCTTGGTCAATAGGCTTGCCAAGGGACTTAATCGCCATCTGCCAATTGGGCGATGACTTTTACTGTATCGATCAGGATGGCCAAGTTCACTTCTGGCAAAATGGTGACTTTACCGATACCTATTGGGAATCCTTCTGGGAATGGGTCGAAGATATTTGGCTTAAAAACAAATACTGATTTTACCGAGATTTTATTTTTATCAACTTGAGAACCGCATTATGTCTAAAAATATTGGCTTGAACGCCATCGAAATGAGCTACTTACGCCAATCACTCAGCCTCAGTGCGGCTCAAGTTGGACAACTGACCAACCACAGCGAAGCCGATGTCTTAGCGTGGGAAAATGCTGAAACACAGGCCCCTGAACTGGCGCAGAAAAAGCTCTTAGATCTCGACGATATTATCGAGATGCAAGTGCTCAATACCACTGACGGCATCGAAGCCTTGTTTAAGAAAGAACCTAAACGTCACCTAGCCTTCGTGGTGTATCCAACCCAAGCCGTTTACACCCAATATAACCCTGAATTTTTAAGCTCGCTGCCGTTAACTGAGCTATACAACACCGCTGCATGGCGCATTAAAAAAGAATGCAAACTGGTGCTTGAAGTGGATGTCAGCCTAATCAATTTGGACGTAGAAGCCTATAAAGATTACCGTGAACAAAACGGACTAAGTGAGAGCCGTGAAAGCCGTGCGAAATGGGCGGCGACTCAGCTATAAACGCAAAATAACTTAATCAAAAGGGCAGAAGTGAATCTTCTGCCCTTTTGTTTTTAATGCCTAAATCAGATTAAGCCTGCGCCGCAGCAGCGACAGAATCCATTTTGGCCAACGCCGATTTACGCGAAGGACGCGCTGCAATTCTATCGCGATACGCCGCCAATTTAGGCGGGATCTGCTGCTCAAATAAAGTGCCCCACATCAGTGTATGCGCCAGCAGAATATCGGCAACCGATAAGGTGTCACCGAGTAAAAAGTCACTATCGGGCAGCATAGCTTCAGCCAAGGCCGCCGCCTTATCAAACTCCCACACAGCGCAAGGCATGATAGAAGGATGACGCTGCGCTTCCGGCAGTGCGAATTTATGCTTGCCTAGGGTCCATAGAGGCTGCTCGAGTTCGGTAATAATAAAGCTCACCCATTGATGATGCAGACCCGATGCCGCACTGCCCGCTTCAGGTAACAACTTGCCAAACTTCTCCGCCAGATACAGGCAAATAGCCGCAGACTCAGACAACACAAGATTATCATCGGTTAACACAGGCACTTTGCCACAGGGATTGAGCGTTAAGAAAGCGGCGCTACGGTGCTCGCCCTTATTCATATCCACAAACGAAAAGGCCCACTCGGCGCCTAACTCTTCTAGCACCCAGGCGACTCGTAATGCACGGCTGCGGGGCATGCCATATAAGGTGATCATATTAACGTCCTTTTAGTGATGACTGATTAACGAGAACGAAGATACACTGTGTCACGGCAGAGTAAAATACAAAAACGGCGCCGAAGCGCCGTTTCCAATGACTCTACCAATGACTAATTAGAAGTTCATGGTCAGTTTGGTATAGATATAACGTCCCATTGGGTTGTGTACAGAAATCACATAACCATAGAGGTCGGTATCGCCGTCACCAATCGCAAACGGTGGCTCTTCATCGAACACGTTGTTCACGCCTAATGTCAGCTTAAACATCTCGTTGAAACGGTAACTACCTGACATATCAACTAATAACTGTGCATCCACCATACGAGACTTGTTGGTTTCGAAGTCTAACACACCGTCAAAGTCGATATCTGGAGTATCTTCAAACTCACCGATATAACTCAGGTTTACGTTGGCCGCGAAGTTATCCATGGTCCAGTTCGTGGTGAGCAACCAACGATGTTGTGGGAACTTGTACTCGCCAGTGTAATCGAGACCGTCTTTTTCGAAGTTATGTAAGTAGCTGTACTCTAGGCCAAACTTCAAATCACCAAAGTTATCTAACTCAAGGCCATAGTGGGTTGACAGGTCAACACCCTGCACATCCTGCGAGCTTAAGTTGATAAAGCTTGAGTGAATAATGCTGATAGGACCTAAGGTTTGACCCACTTGCGGTGCTAAACGCTCACACACAGTACTGTTTTGATCGTTACAGTTTGCGGTGTAAATATCACCCAATGGCTGCTTATCGATCTTGTTATCTTGAGTAATGCTGTAAACATCGAATCCGATATCAAACTTCTGGCTTGGTGCCCAAATCATCCCCAAGTTCCATGTTTCTGACTCTTCGGCATCCAACTCAGAGTTACCTTGGAATTCAGTGTTATAGTCGAGCGCTTCACAATCCACACCATCGGCGGCGCAGCGATAAGTATCGATAAAGAAGCTACTTTCGCGAGATGGGCCTAAACCGATTTGTGCTAATGAAGGTGCACGGAAACCCGTTGACCAAGATCCACGGCTCGTCAGCTCATCGGTAATCCCCCATTGGAACGCCACTTTAGGGTTAGTGGTTGAACCAAAATCGCTGTAGTGGTCATAACGACCCGCAAGTTGAAGCTCAAAGTTATCCGTCACTGGAATAGAGAACTCCACATAACCCGCGTATTGGTCACGAGAGGCCGCCGCAGAAACCGCTTCGGTACCGAAAATCAGCCCACGTTGGAACTGTTCATCCGGCACGTCGCTCACGCTTTCTTCACGGTATTCTACACCCGCTGCCATCATAATATCGCGGTCCGCCAGCGTGAACGCTTGACCCGAAATGTTCGCCGCATATGAAGTCATGCTCGACAAACCTTGGCGGACAAGGCTAGTCGTGATGGCATCGATCACATCCTGCGAGTTCATCGTGCCACCAAAAGGATTGTAGCGGCCAGCATCGATCTCAGCTTGTAGATAATCGGTTCTGACCCAACCTTGGCTACGATCGCCAGTTTGCATCGATTCACTGCGGCCGCGTTGTACCGAGGCTTCCCAATCCCAAGTTTTGATAGTGCCACGTAACCCAGCAACTAAACGCAGGGTATCAGACTCAATATCCCAACGGCGTGCGCCCGCATCCACAGTACGGAAACGACCGATTTCAATATCTTTGCCCCAAGGATTATTAGGGTGGGTACCCGGTACAGTTAAGGCCGCATCTTCATCCAGAGGTGTGGGCGCACCACCCGCAATAGAGGAGTTATGTTGCGCCGCTAACTCGAGGAAAGCAGTTAAATCGTCATTGAAATGGTAATCGAATTGACCAATAGCCCCGATACGTTCAGCTTCAGGGATCACTAGGTTGTAAGGGCCGTAGTCGAATAGACAACTGCCGCTGGCTGTTGCGCGATCGGGCGGACAGGATGGGTCGATAGTCTTCACGCCATCAACATAAAAATAACCGGGGAAACCACGGGAAGAACGAAAATCCTCACCACCATAAGGACTTTGATCCGCTGTGCCAAAACGGCCTAAATCGGTCGCTGACAGCGTTTCGTTTTTAAAGTAATCAAGGATAATAGATGCACTGCCCTTTTCGGATTTGGTTCCCCAGACAACACTCGCAGTGGTTTCATCGTAACCCGTACCAGGGGTGTCGCCGTAACCTAAGTTAACCTCAATCCCTTCGATGTCTTTTTTCAAGACAATGTTGACTACGCCCGCAATCGCATCGGAACCGTAAATCGCCGACGCACCATCTTTCAGAATATCTATTCGCTCAATCGCTGAAACCGGAATGTTGTTAATGTCGACGAAGGAGTTAGTGATACCTTCAGCAAAAGCACTTGCCGCGACACGACGACCGTTGATCAATACCAGAGTGGCGTCAGGGCCTAAGCCACGTAAACTGATCGAGGCTCCGCCGTTTGCGGTCGAGTCTTGGCTGTTACCACGCGTAGAGAAAGCACCTGCACCGTTCGCAGGCATCCGCTCGAGTAACTGCTGCAGGTTGTCAAACCCCATGTTAGCAATATCTTCTTTGCCGATGGATTGTATCGGCGACGGTCCCTCAATATCGGTACGCTTAATACGAGAACCCGTCACTTCAATACGTTCAACTTTATCAGCACCATTTTCAGCTGCATAGCTAACATTCGGGGCAAACGCCATTGCGATCGCGATAGCACAAGCATTGGGTAGAATCTGAGGTCTTTTCATTTGCATTCCCTAACTTTAGTATTGTTGGAATTAATTTACTTTAATTCAACTTTTTATTAACAATATTCAAGGTAATGTGTTGTGAAACAAAGTCAATGGCCCACTGAAAAAAGTTAAACTTTTGTTACTAATAAAAACCATGTATTTTTCAGCACAAACATCTCAAGATAGTTAACAACTCACTGCATAAAATAGGGACGAAAATGCAAGAACAAACGATTCATGAAGCTGAATTTGAAGCCAACTTAGGCATGTATTGGTTACTCGCAGGGGCCGCTTACTTCACCCTAAGCATTGTAGGTATACCTTTGTTATTGCTTTGGTTTCCTCTTGGCTTATGGGGGACGCGTCGCTATATCAACAATATGAGCGCGCGTCTTACCAGCAAAAAACTTATTGTGCGTAGAGGCATATTAACCCGCACCGAAAATACCGTTCCCTTAGATAAAATCACCGATATCGCCTTAATCCAAGGTCCCATAATGCGCCTAATAGGATTACATAAACTCACAGTCGAAACTGCTGGACAATCGGGAACGGGTGCCTTAATTAGTCTAGTGGGCATAGTCGATGCCCCTAGTTTTAGAGCACAGATTTTGGAGCAGAAGGAGCGCTTGAGTGACAAGCATCCACAATCTGAAGCATTACCAGCTACAAACGATAATGCGCTACTCGGCCAGCTTGTCGAAATAACCGCCAGTTTAAAACGTATCGAAGGCTTACTCGCATCCAAACACGATGCTTAACAGTTAATTCGATCCAAATTTAGAATGTATGCATTAATATCAAACAGATAAATTTTCACCGATAAGGAAGTACGCACCACGCCATGGACAACTCTGAAGTTAAACCACTCTCCATCAATTGGACTGCACAGCTCGCCCTTGGCATAAAAGCCATGGGACCTGGAGTGTTGATGGCCGCCGCAGCGATTGGGGCTTCACATTTAGTATCATCCACTCGCGCCGGCGCAGAATTTGGTTGGCAATTGGCTTGGGTCATTCTTGGCGTAAATTTGCTGAAATACCCCTTCTTTGCCGCGGGTGCGCGCTACACCGCCGCCACGGGCGAAAGTTTGCTGCATGGATATCTTAAGCAAGGTCGGGGTTATCTATGGCTATTCACAGGCCTCAATGTGATAGCCTCCATCGCCAGTACCGCGGGAGTTTGCATGTTAACTGCCGCCATGCTCACCCAGTTTATCCCCTTACCTATTGATGTGTTGGCGCTGTTGGTGCTAATAAGCTCACTGTTGTTATTGATTTTAGGTCACTATTCATTGTTGGACAGGCTAACTAAGATCATCATGTTTACCCTGACACTCACCACATTAATCGCCGTCGCCTTGGCATTAGATCATGTAAAACCGCTAGCAAGCCAGTTTATATCCCCCTCTCCTTGGCAGTGGGCCCATGTAGGATTTTTAGTCGCCATGATGGGCTGGATGCCTGCACCGATTGAAGTCAGCGCATGGAATTCATTGTGGTTGCTGGAAAAACAAAAGACTTCACCGGTAACACCATCCCAAGCTCTGCTCGATTTTAACTTAGGCTATATCGTCACCGCCCTGCTGGCAGTGGTCTTTCTAGCCTTGGGCGCCCTGGTAATGCATGGCAGCGGCGAACATTTTTCTGAATCGGGTGCCCAATTTGCAAATCAGTTAATCAACTTATATAGCCAAGTCATGGGCGGTGAAAGCAGATATTTGATTGGCATAGTGGCATTTTTATGTATTTTCAGCACCACTGTCACCGTCATCGATGGCTATAGCCGAACCTTGAACATGGGCTGGCAACTGCTGTCATACTCGGCAGTCAGCGAAGCCCAATCGGACAAACGCCTGACGGGCATCATGCTCAGCGTAAGCGCATTAGGATTAATGCTCATCCTGTTTTTTAAGGGCGCACTGCTGCCATTACTGGAGTTTGTGATGATCTTGGCCTTTATGACCACTGTCGTCTTTGCATGGTTAAATTATCGCTTAATGACCAGCAGCCAACTCCCAGAAGCAGACCGCTACGGTACAAAGATGAAATGCCTCTCTTGGATAGGCTTAAGTTATTTACTTATTTTTGCCGTACTTTTTATTTACTGGTACTGGGTAAAGGCCTAGCAGGTGTTCAACACTAGCGTGATATTAATGATTAACACCACAAATACCGCTGAATCCTGCATCTTCAGGTTGTTTGGGTATATACTATCTGCTCTTAAACCAGACTGCGCAGCCGCGCCTAGAGATGACCATGATAAACAATGATATTTTGCGCCGTTTGCGCTTCGTATTCGATTTTAGCAACGCCAAAATGATTAAGATTTTTGCCAAAGTGGGTAGAGAAGTCTCCACCGAAGAGATGATTAACTTACTGCGCAAAGAAGAGGAAGAAGGTTATAAAGCCTGTAACGATACCACCCTATGTCAGTTTTTAGATGGTCTAATCATCGAAAAGCGTGGTCTACGTGAAGGTGCTGAAATTCCTAAACCTGTATCAAAATTAAACAATAACTTAATCTTCAAAAAATTACGTGTTGCCCTCGAAATGCGTGAGGAAGATATTGTGGCAACCCTAGCGCTCGCCGAAGTGCAAATGTCTAAATCTGAATTAAGTGCCCTGTTCCGCAACCCGGACCATAAAAACTTCAAAGCCTGTGGCGATCAGATCCTGCGCAACTTTATCCGTGGTCTCTCACTGAAATATCGCGGCGTGTAATCCAGCTAGTATCAATGCAAATCTTGCTAAGATTAGCCTGAAAATTAAAAATCCGAATAGCGATGATATTCGGATTTTTTTCTTCTAAAGCATCAATCTGACTCAAAGAATCATCTCAACACGCCCTAGCCAACCTCAAAGGTACCTAATTTAACGGCGATCCCATTATCCACTAACAGTTGTCCCTTGCCCCAAA
Source organism: Shewanella sp. DNRA4 (assembly GCF_012843185.1). NCBI lineage: Bacteria > Pseudomonadati > Pseudomonadota > Gammaproteobacteria > Alteromonadales > Shewanellaceae > Shewanella > Shewanella sp. DNRA4. The sequence goes on along the minus strand of NZ_JABAIP010000003.1, from coordinate 209,880 downwards.
CTTTATTAATAGCAAGATCATTGTTTAATAAAACAAAATCAGCATCTTTATCGAGGGCAATCCCCCCTTTACGCTTTAATTTGAGAGTACGTGCCGCATTGGATGTCACTAATGGGAGGATTTGCTCTAGTGAAAAACCACTTTTAACCAGTGCCAACATGGCGTAAAACAAGCTGCTGACCTGCCCCACCTCAACCCCAATACATTCCCCCGCGTGATCAAATACGGGCAGGCTGGCGTTACCGTCGGAGCTTAAGCTTATTCGACTCGAATCAACCCCCTGCTCCAGTGCAAATTTAACCGCAGCGGTGACTGACACTTCGCCTTCATTTAAGAAATGTTGATTGGTCGATGTGGTAAAATCAATGACCCCACCTTTTTTAGCAAATTCAACCCCTTGTTCTAACAGCTGTTGTGAGCGATTGATATGCGTTGGATAGAACTGAGCCAAGGGAATATCTGATTGCTTGGCAACCTGATGTAATAATTGTAGCCCCGATGCGCCGTCCCCTACATGGACAAAGACAATGCCCGCTTTACCACTGAGCATTCCCCCCACTCGACTCTGCGCCGCCACCCGCGCAAGCTCTGCGGCAGTGAGCTGTGAACCGCGGTGATCAGCAATGGCGATCTCGCCAACCCCAATCACATTATCAATCATCATTAAATCTTGAGTGATATCGCCTGTAATGGTTTTAACGGGAAACTCGTAGGAGCCGGTGTAACAAAAAACGCTTAAGCCTTCATAGGTTAACGCTCGCGCCTTAATCACTAACTCATTTAAACTGCGGCTTACCGCATCCGTCCCAAGCGCGGCCACTAAGGTGGTCACTCCGGCAAGTGTGGCATCCGTTAATTGCATTTCAGGCGTTCGAGTATGATAGCCCCCCTCACCACCGCCACCAGTAATATGCACTAAAGGATCAACCAAACCAGGAATAAGGATACAGCCATCGGCATCAACTTCTTTGACCCAAGCCGCATTGGGTAATTTAATCCCTTTAGCAATTTGCAGTATGTTCGACCCACAAAATAGGACATCCTGTAGCCCCAGTAATTGTGGAGAGTAGACCAAGGCATTGCGAATTAAAGTTAACATCAGTGATATCCCATAAAAATTGCAAATAAAACCACCGCACTCGCCATAATCGTCAATAAGAGTTGAAAGCGCCAAATCAGCGCGAGCCATTGACCATAAGACAGCTTGGCGACACCTAAACAGCCCATGAGGGAGGCGGATGTAGGGATGACCAAATTGGTTAAACCATCCCCTAATTGAAAACATAACACCGCGATTTGTCGGCTAATTCCAGCAATATCAGCCAGCGGCGCCATAATAGGCATAGTCAGTGCTGCTTGTCCGGAACCAGATGCGACGAAAAAATTCATCACAGATTGAAACAGATACATCAGCAGTGCCGCAATAGCATCAGGTAAGGAGGCCAGCCATTGACCCGCATAATGCAGCACAGTATTCAAAATGGAAGGCTGCTGCGGATCATCTCCCCCCAGCAGTAACACCACCCCTTTGGCAAAACCGACTATCATGGCAGCCGGGAGTAATTCACTCGCCCCCCGTTGGAACGCCATTGAAATTTGGTTCAAACTGCGTTTGCGCCATAAAACGCTAATTAATCCAACCAATAAGGCTAAGGTAAAAAATTGGCTGGCAATTTGGGGAATATAATATCCCTTGGCTACCACCCCCCAAATAACCCACAGGATGACGCCAAACAAGCAAAGTAACACTATGATATCAAAGGAAGAGCATTGAGTGTTTAAGGTGCTTTGCTCAAGTTGCTCTGTTTTTATTAACAAAGGAGTACGATGTTTGTTGGCATAATGCAGAGTAAAAGCCAGTCCTACCGCGGTAAACAAACACCAAATAGCTATTCTAAGTCCCGCACCTGACATTAAAGGTACATCGGCAATCCCTTGGGCAATAGCTACGCTAAAAGGGTTCATCCAAGAGGTGGCAAAACCAATTTGGGTCGACAGATAAGTCACCATCACAACCGTTGCCGCACTGTAACCCAGAGCGTTAAATAGGGGTAATAAGACAATGCAAAATGCAATCGCTTCTTCACTCATGCCATAAACAGCGCCGCTCAGTGAGAAAATAACAAAAAGCAACGGGATTAATAATATTTGACTACGTTGTAATTGGTTTATCACGGCCATGATACAGGCGGTAATAGCCCCAGTTTCCATTACCACCCCAAAGGCGCCGCCCACAATAAGAATAAAAGCAACAACCCCAACGGCGGAGCCCATTCTGTCGCCCGATGTCATACCATCAAAGGCAAAGTTAACTAATCCCGTTTTATCGGTTGAGGAAAACAAACTCACATGGTGGGCAGTATCTTGAGCAATAAAAAATTGCTGTGGGTCAATTCGCTTAACGGTATTTCCCGCAGAGTCTATGACCTCCGTCATCGCGAACCACCCCGCGGGGACAAGGTAGCTGCTGATTGCTGCGAGTAACACAATAAAAAATAAGATAACAAAGGCGTCGGGCATTTGCCGCGCTAGGGGTGATTTCATTGAGGAATACCTTCATCAATAGGATGACAAAGGGCTGGCTTAATCGAGATTAAGCCAGCCCACAGACTGATTAAAACTTGAAGGTGTAACTCATATTCCAGCGACGGCCGAGCCAATCATGTACTGAACTGGCATAACCATTAGTGGGGGATGAAGCATAAGGCGGCTCCTCATCGGTTAAGTTACGCACTGACAACAACAAGCTATGGTGCTCACTTAGCTCATATCCCACGCTAGCGCTAAACGTCAGCCAGCTATCTACGGTTTCATTATCAAACTTAAAATCACCGTCACCTAATGAGCTGATATAGTGTCCTGCGATACTGACGCTCAAATCATTCAACTGCCAGTCAGTACCGAGATCAATCACGCTTTCAGGGCGAGCAATTTCAGAGGCGCCACTTAAACGACCGAGTAGATCCTCCTTCGGTGTAGAAGGAGTCAATTGCCGCTCAAAGGAGAAGGTTTCGGTACCCGCGAGATAAAAGCTAAACTCGCCGGCCGCATCGGTTTCAAGACGATAGTCCACTTTATAATCTAAACCATCGGTCGATTGGTTACCGACGTTAAAGTAACCCGTCCGTAAGAAGCTAATATCTCCTTGGCTATCCACAACACAACCAAAGTTGTCTCCTAATGCTGCGATACTATCGACAATATTTGCAGGATTTTTAATACAGGCATCTAAGGTGGTGTTAGCATCAATATCGACAATATCATCGTGATCATAACGCCAATAATCGACAGTAAATTGCAAATTGTCAGTAGCATTCCAAGACATTCCTATATTCAATGCCTCAGATTTTTCAGCCTCTAACCCTTTGTTACCAATGGTTTCTTGATCAAATTCTAGCTCTCCAAACTCAGCCCCCGCGACACCGCATAGACTATTGTAGGGTTCGTCAGCGCCGCAATTAATATATTGACTGCTAAGGGAGGTTCCCGCCCCAAGCTGGGAAAGCGATGGCGCCCTGAAACCTGTGCTCCATGAAGCCCTCAGCACCAATTCATCTATTGGGCGATAACGCAGCGATACTTTAGGATTCACATCGCCACCAAAATCACTGTAATGGTCGTAACGTAAAGCTGCGATCAGGTCCAAACTCTCAGTGAGTGGAAAATTAAACTCGCCATAGGCAGCATATTGGGTGCGGTCTGCTGCGGCATCACTTGCCCCTAAGCCGATAATCTCGTTATTGACCGCATTAACTGACGGTTTATCGAATATGTCCTCTTTACGGAATTCACCGCCAAATACTGAACTTACAGTACCAGCAGGTAAATTAAATAACTCGCCACTAATATTAAAATCGACAGAAAGCACCTCGGACTCACCCCGACGAACTCCGGGATCTCTTAGCGCCGCTAGCTCAGCCTCTGTATTATCACGACCTAAATTGAAGGGATTAAATTTCCCCATCGCTACAGCATCGTCCAATAAATTCGCATTCATATAACCAGATATGTTTTTGATTTCATTAGTCGACTTGCCGTAGCTCAGCGCACTTTCCCAGCTCCACTCCGCCAGTTCACCACGCAGGCCCGCAAGTAAACGGTAGCTTTGTGTATCGTATTCCTGAACTCGACGCTCAGGAAAGCGTGTTCTCACCGTGATAAAATCACTGACGCTGCCATCTTTAAGATCAATATCCTTCACATATTGCGGAATAAACGCCGCGTCACCAGCTACATCAACGGTATAGCCCGCAGGTGCTTCATATGCTGAGCCCGTATTTTTTTGATACATGCCCTCAGCAAATAGCTCTAAACCATTATCCAATCGATAAATATGATTGAAAGTCGCCCCCGCATTTTCGTAATCAGGCTGAATAGCCCGCTGGATCACATAGTCATAATTACAACGGGTGCCTGCCTTTTGGGTGTCGTTACCACACCAGGTTTCGGCATAATCGCTACCATCAATTGTCATGCGAGTATTCGATTCAAACGTGACGTTGACAGGTCTATCACTGTTAAAAATGGGGTTACGGGTTGCGTAATCTAATACTACAGTGGTATTGCTTTTCTCCGTTGCAAAACCGCCCGCGTAGGTCAGATTTTTACGGCTCGCATCATGATCCGAGGTATCGTCACCATATTGCGCGGTCAGCTCATGCCCAACAAAATCTTTACGTAAGATAAAGTTAATCACACCTGCAATCGCATCTGAGCCATAAATAGATGAGGCGCCGTCGGTTAATACATCAATGCGCTCAATCGCAGATAAGGGAATTGCGTTAACGTTAACAAAGGAGTCCGAGCCATTTGAAAATGAATCCACAGCAACCCGTCGACCATTGACGAGCACTAAGGTCGAGCTAGAGCCTAATCCACGCAAACTCACACCAGAGGCTCCCGCAGGAGCGCCATCTGCACCGCCTACACCGCCTGTTTCGGAGAAGGTTCCCGCACTCGAAGCCTGCGGTAAATCCTTGAGAAACTCACTGACCGATGCATAACCGCGTTTAGTGATCTCATCCTGACTAAAACTTTGTAAGGGATTTGCCCCTTCCATATCCACGCCCTTAAGGCGAGAACCAGTGACGGCAACCCGTTCAACCTCAGATTCTGTCGCGGGTTGATTTGGCGAACTTTTTTCTAATTCATTTGCAACTACAACTGCGATAGGTGACAAGGCCAAGCCAAAAATTGTGTATAAAAGTACTGAACTTCTCATGGTAAGCTCCCGAAAATCATCTTATTAGAATTTTGAGACGTGGCTTTGCTGTGCGTGAGTCAATACGCATGGCATTAGTTAATGTTTTACAGAAAGCCTTTCGTCTATCAAATCATTGATAGGGGAGTTAGACAGCAGAACAAAACTCCACTAAACACAAGCGTGTTCAGTAGGTTATTCGTCCCACCATTCGGACAGATACCACGTACGATAGTGATATCGTTGGAAAAGAGTTGCTGCAGAGTTCATGTTATAAAAAACAGTCTTTTGTTATTGACCTGTTAAGAGGCTATCCGTAACATAAGCTCCGAGTCAATACATGGCGCACACTTTTTTATTGAGTGCCACCATGAACCATCCATCATCAAAATACTTACTTTTTAGATCCAAGAAATTGCTAGCGTTTTGCTGTTTTTTTGGCGTCTTAGTTTCTCCCAACCTCAATGCGTTACCTATTTTACAACCCCAAAAACAAGCTCCTCAGCAGCTACAATTTGACCTGATGCTCGTTGGTGGAGGAATAAAGACCTGTAGTTCAATGTCACCTGAAAATTGCAAAATCAACACCGCATTTTCGCCAACCGCCAAACGTGACATTCGCTATGATTTCAGTCCATTATGGCTAGAGCGGGCTTTGGCTCACCCAAGCCTTGAGATGCTCACTCAAGCACAACAGACCAATCTACGTAATGCCAGCTTAGCCGCAGAAAAATACCCCGCGCTAATTCCCTTAAACGAATTAAAACAGAAGATTGGAAAATTCGATCCAGCGTTACTCAACTCATTGGATGATAAAACGTATTTTGCCCTACTCGATTTACTCGAAGGACAGCAGCAAGCGGATGGTTCAAGTAAACAAGAGCAAGTCATACTTGATGCCAGTCGTAGTTCACAGACTATTGAACTTTATCGAGTGTTTGTTCAACAAGCCTTAAAAAAGCGTCAACAAAGGCAACCGACTGCACAGCGGCCATTAATTGCTATCGTTACGGCATCGGCCAGAGATCCCTTTGAGAGTGCTCACTTTTATCTAAGTGTGTTTGAGCAAGCGGGCGCAGAGGTGATTTGGCTCCCCATTGACGCTGCTCTGCAAAAGGGAATTGCCACTGGTGAATGTAAAATGCTGCCATTGTTCCGTCAGCAACTCCAAGGAAACATTGATAAACAAAGGCTCTATCCTGCAAAGACTCAACGTCAACATGATTACTGCGATAATCCAAACACACTTTACAAGTTTCTTGAACAAATGGATGGATTGTTCCTCAACGGAGGCGATCAAAGTCTAACCCTAAAAGCCTGGCTAACGCCTGAGGGTCAACCAAGTGACGCCTTAACACTGGTTAAAAAGCGCTTTGCTCAGCAACAAATCGTTATCGGCGGCACCAGTGCAGGCACAGCAGTCATGACCCAACATAATATGATTACTGGTGGCACCAGCGAGGGGGCACTCACCTTTGGCACGTATGCCGCAAAGGCGCCAAGTGAACGTTGTGAACTCAATAATTGTGATGGTGCAATTCCAGCTACAGCAGTGACTTACCGACCTGAAGGGGGCCTAGGATTTTTCCCCTTTGGCATTCTCGATACCCACTTTACTGAACGGGATCGCCAGCTACGCTTGCTGATCTTGGCCGCAAATACTGGTACTGAGATGGCGTTTGGAATTGATGAAAACACAGCTTTACTGGTTGATACTAAATCACAAAAATTCACAGTTTCTGGGCAACATGGCGTATGGGTTATTGAACAAGTAAAGCAGAAAACCGCACACAGTTTTCACACTCAAATAAACGCTATATCCCATTATCTCACTAAGGGGTCAGTGCTCACTATGGACAAAGAGGGCAATAAAATTGCTGAATTAACAATAAGGAAAACTGCAGAAGCAGCCACCTCTAATTCACCCCAAGTAACTAAGCCAGTAGTGAATAATTTTACACAATGGGTGAAGAGTGCATGCTTAGATGAAGAACAAAACCAAGTCATGGTAAATAAAGCCAGATTAACGATTAAACCTATGCTAGATGATAGCTGCCAGCTAGCCCAAGGCGCTGTGGGATATCAATCCATCAATTTAGTGCTCGAAATACAGTGATTCTATTACGCAGCCTAGGCTGCGTTTTTGTTTCAATAACGCCGTTAAACAGCCATTTACTCGGCAAAAGCATTTACAACAATTTAACAGAAGCCTGTTTTAAACAGTAAGAATTGCCTGTGCTGCAAAAAAAGCCACAAATAGCGCACGACACAGGCAACAAAGATCACATTTCGTGATAACCTTACGTGACCTATAGCACGTCTCAAGCACGTACCGAACCACTTAAACAATAACTCAAAGGTTACCCATGGACGATAATAAACGCCCCCTCTATCTTCCGTTTGCAGGACCTGCCATTCTTGAAGCTCCCTTAATTAACAAGGGCAGTGCATTTTCGGAAGAAGAGCGTATTTTCTTTAACCTCGAAGGCCTAGTACCCTACGCCATTGAAACCATTGAAGAACAGGCTTCGCGCGCCTACGATCAGTTCAGAAGTTTCAATAACGATCTCGATAAGCACATCTATCTGCGCAACATTCAAGACACCAACGAAACCCTGTTTTATCGTTTAGTGCAAAACCACATCAGCGAAATGATGCCAATTATCTACACCCCGACGGTAGGTTTGGCCTGTGAGCGCTTCTCGAAAAACTATCGCCGTAACCGTGGTCTGTTCATCTCCTACCCGAATAAGGACAGAATCGACGACATCCTCAATAACTCGACTCGCCAAAAAGTAAAAATCATCGTTGTGACCGACGGTGAGCGCATCTTAGGCTTAGGCGACCAAGGTATTGGCGGCATGGGGATCCCGATTGGTAAATTGTCACTGTACACTAGCTGTGGTGGGATCAGCCCCGCATATACACTACCCATTACCTTAGACGTAGGTACCGATAATCCACAATTGCTGGAAGATCCTATGTACATGGGTTGGCGCCATCCACGTATTGGCGGCGAAGAGTATGCCGAGTTTATCGAAGCCTTTATGCAAGCCGTGCATGTACGTTGGCCAGATACACTGATCCAATTCGAAGATTTTGCCCAAAAGAATGCGATGCCAATCCTTGAGCGTTATAAAGATCGCTACTGCTGCTTTAACGATGACATTCAAGGCACCGCCGCCGTGACTGTAGGTTCGTTACTCGCCGCCTGTAAAGCCGCGGGCACTGAGCTGAACAAACAACGAGTTGCCTTTTTAGGTGCTGGTAGCGCTGGATGCGGTATTGCCGAAGCTATCGTTGCGCAAATGGTGTCTGAAGGGATCAGCGATGAGCAAGCCCGCAGCCAAGTCTGCATGGTTGACCGTTGGGGCCTGCTGCTCGACAACATGCCTAACCTGTTGCCATTCCAACAAAAATTGGCTCAAAAATGTGCCGATATCAGCAACTGGAATAACTTCAGTGATAATATTTCACTGCTCGATGTAGTCAATAACGCTAAGCCAACGGTTCTGATTGGCGTATCGGGCGCACCGGGTCTATTTACTGAAGAAATTGTGCGTGCAATGCATAGCCACTGCGAACGCCCAATTATCTTCCCACTGTCGAACCCCACCAGCCGTGTTGAAGCGACGCCAAAAGACATTCTGCACTGGACGTCAGGCCAAGCCTTAGTGGCAACGGGTAGCCCGTTCGAGCCTGTAGTTGTCGATGGCGAGACCTATGAAATCGCGCAATGTAACAACAGCTTTATCTTCCCAGGCATTGGTTTAGGTGTACTCGCCTCGGGAGCTCGCCATGTCTCCGATGCGATGTTAATGGCATCGAGCCGCGCGCTCGCCGAATGCTCACCGTTAGCCATTAATAGCTCAGGGCCACTCCTGCCAAAACTGGAAGATATTCACTCAGTGAGTAAGCATATTGCGTTCGCCGTCGGTAAAGTGGCGATTGAGCAAGGCCTATCCTTACCTGCGAGTGATGAGCTGCTGATGCAATCTATCGAAGATAATTTCTGGAAGCCAGAGTACCGCCGTTATAAGCGTACTTCGTTCTAATTTCAGACATTATTCCAATAAAAAGCCCGTCAATCGACGGGCTTTTTATTGGGTCAAACTCACAGCTTAAGGCGCCATCACCTGTTTAAAGCTATTGAGCATAGAGCGATCGGTGCGGGCCTTTTTCAACTTACGCAGGCTTTCTTTGAGCGACTCATCGGCCAAACGGGTAAATATCCCGTTGTATTCCTTCTCGTTAATCGCTTCGTCCGTATCCGCCTGCTCAGAAATCTCCTGTGCAACACGGCTGAGTTGCAACCAAGCGTTGGCAATATAGAAACCGTGAAACTCAGCCTGTGGCATTAAATTACGCGCACTGGCGGGTAACGCATCCCACGCTTGGCTAAATTTAGTTTCTCTGTCTTCTAACAGCTCGGCACATAAACCTTGATAGGCCGCTAATAGGCTCTCGGGCAATTTCGCCATAGGTAACACTTTATTGGCAACATTGTAAGAAATGCGCTCGGCAGTTTCGCGATACTCAACTGATACTTCAGCCATAATGACTCTCTTTTATAAACAACTTAAAATTGACCGCTAATATATAAACCATAAACCCCATTATGGGCTAACGGTGTCACTGTGATCCCTTTATAGGGCTCAGTAAAATACCAACCCGCCAGTGCGCCAATGGCAGCGCCGGCGAGGACATCTTCTAAATAGTGCTTATCGCTCTCGACTCGGGTATAACCCACATAAGTCGCAGCAAGATACGCCGGCAGACCATATTGCCAGCCATAACGCTGCTGAATAAACGTGGCTGCCATAAAACTATCCGAGGTGTGCCCGGATGGGAAAGAATCATCACCACTGCCATCGGGTCTATCCTTATTGACACCCAGCTTAAGCCCTTCGACTATGACTCGGCTCGAGACTGCTGCTTTAAGTAATTGCCACGAGCCTTCATTCCCCTCTTCATAGAATAGGGTCGCGCCCAAAGCCGTCGCCGGCAGGAGTAAATGAACCACATCGCCCGAGGTCTCGATATCATCCGAGTTTGCCCAACTCGCTCCCGTGAACAGTAACAGTGCGGCACAGAGTAATTTTTTCAAGGGTTTTCCTTATTGGGTGAGATCCAAGGCGACGTTTATACCTTGATAGCGGAATGAATGCAAAAATTGCCAATACACAATGTAAACAATTAGTGAAAAACTTATGTTAGGATAATAGTTAGCTATCTGTTTCAAAGTGAACAGGAAATCTATCTCTTGCGATATTGCCAACGATTCTTTGCCATAGCACTACTCCTCTTCACCGGGCAAGCATACCTAGCTTTAGCTGAAGAGCCGCCACAGGTCGAACAAATATTCAAATTATTTGATAGCGGCGAGACAATGTCCCGTGAAGCCATCGAGAAAAATATTGCTTTACTAGAGCAGTACATCTCAAGTGATGATATAGAACGTATTGAAAAACTTAACCAAATCAAGTGCTGGAGCCAACCTTCAGATGATGAAGGCCAAATAACTAACGCGCTTAATTATGCCGAGCAAATGCTCTCACATATTCCATCTACCGCTTCGGCCCATTTTATTACCGATATAACCCTTTGCCATGCTTGGTTTTTACAGCTAAGTGGTGATATTAGCGGAGCTATGGAAAGTTATAGTAAAGGCGTGAAAAGCGCATACGCGCATGAAGATATAAAACTCATTGCCGATGCCCGCAGTCTTCGTGGAGCACTACACTCCTATATTGGTGACTTTTCAGAGGCATTAGACGATCTTGTCACCGCCCAAGGGCTTTATGAATCATTAAATCTCACAGGCTGGGCCAATATAAACTTGACCGATATTGCCACCAGCTTTAGACGCTATGGCGACCCTGAAAGCGCAATAAAATACTATCAAAAACTCAAAGAGTTATATTTAAAAAATGGCAATATGGATCAAGTTGCTGGTGTAACTTCAGATATTGGACTCGCCCTAGATGAAATAGGGGAGCATGAGCAAGCAATAGAGAACTTTCGCTTTAGTTACCAATATTTTAAAGATCACAAGTACAAGCTTGTGGCTGCAATAAATGCAACGAATATAGCCTACAGTCTTATTCAATTAAACCGGTTACAGGAAGCGGAAAACTATTTAAAGGAGGCTGCACTCGACATTACAGAGAAAGAGCCCGGAGCTTATGGTTTTATGAAGCTTTTTATGGCAAAAATCCTTTCTCAACAAGCTCTTTACCCAGAGGCGCTAACTGAACTAGCCTCAGCCGAAAATGCTTTTCGGACCATGCATAATGACCGTGGTCTTATTCAACTGTTACAACTCAAGAGTGATATCTATGCTGCGATGGGGGACTTACAGCAAGCCTACTATACTCTGCAGCAATTTGTTGATCTAACGAAGAAAGTTGATAACAACTCCACGGCTCACCAGACAACTGAATTAAAAGTAAAATTTGATACCAGTAGGATCGAGTCTGAAAACAAGCGATTGATTGATAACCAAAAATTAAAAGAGCAAGAATTAGCCTTGCTCGAAAAAAATAAGTCACTACAGCTTATCATTCTGCTGTTGACGGGCTGTATTTTGGGCATAGTGTCGCTATTTGCCTATAAGCAAGTGCACAGAAACCGCCAACTACAAACCATCGCCTTAACCGATTATCTCACCCAATTGCCTAATCGCAGGCATATATATGCCCAAGCAGAACAGTATTTTCAGCAAGCGCTTAAACAGCAAATGCCTTTTTCGATCATCATCTTCGATGCCGATCATTTTAAAAAAATCAACGATAACTTCGGCCACGAAATTGGCGACCAAGCACTTTTAACCATAGCCCAGGCCTGCAAAGAATTTGCCGCGGACCGCAATCAAGTCGGCAGGATCGGCGGTGAGGAGTTTTTGATCTTATTACCCAATACCAGCGCTGAACGCGTTTGGGAGCTGGCCCATGAATTACAAAGCTTAATCAGCCGTTACGGCACCATTAATTTACCGGAAGAGTTAAAACTGACCGTCAGTGCAGGAGTTGCCACCTTATGTCCAGAGACAAAGCCTCAAGATGAAAGCTTTGCCCGTTTACTGAAACGGGCAGATAGCGCGCTGTACGAAGCCAAAAATGCCGGAAGAAACTGTGTTAAAGCTGCGGAACTTACCTGCTAGCTGAATTATTTTTACGCCAAAAAATCTGATTTTCGAGGGGGGGCTGCAGTGCGCCAAACCATTTTTGATAGACCTTTGCAAACTCCCCTGACTCTTTTAGCTTTTCTAACTCAACTTGCCAACGCTGCACAGTCTCGGCAGGTGTCCCCTTCGAGAAAGCAAGATAAAGATGGATTTCAGCGATAATATAAACAGGTTTAATAGCCGATTCCTTCGCCCCTACATCTTCAAGTATATGCTTTACCGCCAGATCAGCCTGACACCAGAATCGTATCCGCGAAAACAACAGCTGTTTAGCCGATTGCTGTGGAAAACTTGCCACTAAGAGGGCATTAACTCCCTGCTGTTGCAACAGTTGTGCCCCCACAGACTCTCGATACACACCAACAATTCCCGCCGTATTCACATCCAACAAGTGATTGATGCTGATAGGATCGTCCGCTCTGGTGTAAAGAGTAATGTTGCTAGTCGCGATGGGGCCAATAAAATCAAAATTGGCTTCCCGCTCATCGCTGATAGATGTCGCAAATAGCAGCACATTTGCCGTTGTACTCGCGATCGAATACGCCCGCGCCCAAGGCAATACTTCAATCTTTTCTTGCTGTCCAAGGCGAGCTTGCAGCATATTCACCAGTTCCACCCCAAAACCAGTGGGTACACCATCTTGCTCAAAACTCATAGGCGGCCAAGCTTCTGTGACTAAACGCACTGGAGCCACTATCGCAAAGCTTAGCCCTGAATAACCTAAGCTCACACCTAATAACAATCGATAGCAGTACTTGGAAATGGCGGATAACATAGGCAAGGCCGAAGGGGAGGTTAATCTTAATCATAGATCTAATTTACGCACAGAAGAAAGTAACAATTGCTGTTTGGCTTAAATGCCCTAAACACTAAACTCGTCCGTAGCGGCTTAAAACTGCTATCATTGAGCCATCTTATTAAGTTCAACGCAGCTTCCATGTCAACCACAGCAACCTCTCCCGCCAATATTCCCGATGCAGCCACCCTATCCCGCCTCGCTTTACAAATTAAAAACTGGGGAAAGGCGCTCGGTTTTGCCCAAATAGGGATTTGTGACACCGATTTAACAGCTGAAGAAGCTAAGTTGGAAACCTGGTTAGATAAAGGATATCACGGAGAAATGGCCTACATGGCCACTCATGGCATGATGCGCGCTCGCCCCCATGAGTTGCATCCAGGCACAGTTCGAGTGATTTCAGCACGGATGGATTATTTGCCACCGGAGGCGGGCTTTGCCACTAACTTAGCTTCACCGAATATGGGCTATATCTCGCGTTATGCGGGCGGCAGGGATTACCACAAACTCATCCGTGCCCGCTTAAAAAAGCTGGGTGATCAAATCAGTAGCGAGCTTGTCGCCTTGGGGTTTGATGCCGCCGACTTTAGGCCCTTTGTCGATTCGGCCCCAGTGCTGGAACGTCCACTCGCCGAAAAAGCCGGCATAGGTTGGACAGGTAAGCACTCACTTATCCTTAATCACGATGCCGGTAGCTGGTTCTTCCTTGGGGAATTGCTGATCAACCTGCCCTTACCCGTAGACATTCCTATCCAGGAAGACTGCAACACCTGCGTGGCCTGCATCACCTCCTGCCCGACAGGCGCTATCGTCGAGCCCTATACTGTGGATGCTCGGCGCTGTATTTCTTATCTGACAATCGAATTGCAGGGTGCCATTCCAGAAGAGTTTCGCCCTTTAATGAGCAATCGCATTTACGGTTGTGATGATTGTCAGTTGGTGTGCCCGGTCAATCGCGAAGCACCACTAACCCAGGAGAGTGATTTCCACATTCGGCCTAAGCTCAAACAGCCAGAACTGCTTACCTTATTCGCTTGGAGCGAAGCCGAGTTTCTCAAACAAACCGAAGGCAGCGCTATTCGCCGTATTGGTCATCAGCGCTGGCTACGCAATATCGCTGTAGCACTCGGCAATGCGCCGTGTTCGCCACAAATCATTGCCGCCCTCGAGCAACGTAAAGCCCAAGCGGATATCGATGATATGGTGAAAGAACATATCGATTGGGCCCTAGTGCGGCAACGTGCGGGCGGCTCACAAACCAATAACCGTAAAACAGAGCGACTGGTTAGGGTCATCCAAAAAGGCTTACCACGGGATGCCTAGCATCTTAGCTTAATGCCTTAATTCATACTGGCAACAATCACTTGTGTGGCATCAAAACAGGCAAAACAAGGCTCACCAACTTTGAGCGTTTGAATGTCGGCCAATGGCATCACCGAATAGATAATCTCTTTACCGCCAATCTCTATCGCTAACTCAGCCTTATCGGCAAGTTTAGTCACACTCAGTAAGTGCCCACTGACGCAATTTTGCCCCGCGCTCTGGCAAGCATCACGACTGGCCGTCACCGCGGGTGCCTTAAACAACAATAGAATCGATTGGTCCAAGGCTAACTGCAGACGCTCAAAACTGGCATGGGTCACTGAGATTTGGATCTGTTGCCCTCCCGCCAATGTCACCTTCAGGCTGTCATTCAAGCAGAGTGGCTCAATGCTGTGGATACGCCCCGTTAATTGGTTGCGAGCACTGGTTTTAAGGGAGAAATGCGCCATCACATCTAACAAACTGTGCATATCGACCGAATCATCCAGCAACGCCGACAGCGCCATTTCCTGCACCTGCGAGGTGATGGAATACACCTTAAGTAAACGCTCACCAAACTCGGTAAGTTTGGCGCCACCACCGCCCTTACCACCCTTTTCACTGCTGACGACGGGCTCGGGCATAGTGGTGTTCATCTCGTTTATTGCATCCCACGCGGCCTTATAGCTGATCCCCGCCAACTTAGCGCCCTGGCTGATAGACCCAGTATTAGCCACTTGGCGTAGCAAAGCTATCCGCCGAGGATTGGCGAAGGGTTTATCCCCCAAGGACAATGTCAATAGTGCGTGTAAGTCCATGTTCCTGCGCGCCTTAGCTTAAGTGAATGCTATTGTCCCCGATCAATCTTGAGATACCAATACGTACGGTCGGAATTCTCCGCCGAGGTATTAGCGTTTTCGCCAATAAACCGAGCCGAGATCACTAATTTACGCATCGGGACTTGAATGATCGATATATAGATTGGTATATAACGATCACTTTTTATCACGGAGGAACACCATGAGCTCGCTCAAACACTTTTTACGCTTTACCACAGCCTCAGTCGTTGGCTTAGCCCTCAGTTGCAGCATCAGCTTTGCCGCAGACCAAGAACAAGTGACGGTTTTTGCCGCCGCATCCCTCACGAATGCGCTTAATGAGATTGGCCAGCAGTACGAAAAGGAACATCAAACGAAAGTGATTTTCTCCTTCGCCTCCTCCTCAACGCTCGCCAAACAAATCGCTAATGGTGCGCCCGCCGATCTGTTTATCTCCGCCAACCAAAAATGGATGGATTACCTCGTCGAGGCCAAGGCGGTCAATGCCAATAGCCGCATTACCCTGTTAAAAAATACCTTAGTGCTGATTGCCGAAAAGAATAGCCCAGTAGACCAAGTCACCCTAAACAGCGATTGGGATATTAAGGCCGCGGTCAATGGCAGCCGCTTAGCGGTGGGCGACCCAGATCATGTCCCAGCCGGACAATACGCCAAGCAAGCGCTTGAAAACCTGAATCTTTGGAAAACCGCCCAGCCACTTCTTGCAAGAGCAAACAATGTGCGCGCCGCTTTAGCATTGGTAGAACAGGGCGAAGCACCCCTCGGTATCGTTTACTCGACCGATGCCAAAGTGGCACAAAAGATTAAAATTGTGGCAACCTTCCCCGCCACCAGCTATAGCCCGATTGAATATCCCAGCGCCTTAACAAAGCAGGAATCAACCGCCAGCGCTAAAGACTTTAATCAATACCTTCAAAGCTCAAGTGCAAAAGCAGTATTTGAAAAATATGGCTTTGGAGTGAACTAGTGCTGAGTGATGTTTTAGTAAGTGGCTCGCTGTTTAACGGGCCACTGCTCAGCGAATACGAAACCGCCGCGCTACTGCTGAGCCTCAAAGTCTCGGCGGTTGCCGTGCTCGCCAGTTTACCCTTAGGCATTTTATGCGCTTGGTTGCTGGCGCGCGTGGAGTTTCCCGGTAAGGCTATCTTCGACAGTCTCCTGCATCTCCCATTGGTGTTGCCGCCCGTGGTGGTGGGTTACCTGCTACTCATCAGTATGGGGCGTCAGGGCGTAATCGGGCAGTGGCTCTATAACTGGTTTGGGTTAAGTTTTAGCTTTAGCTGGCGCGGCGCGGCACTCGCCGCCGCTGTGGTCTCCTTTCCTTTAATGGTCAGAGCCATACGTCAATCCTTCGAAACCGTTGATATTCGCCTCGAACAGGCGGCGCGCACCTTGGGAAGCAGCCGCTGGCGGGTATTTTTGACCATCACCCTGCCGCTCACCTCGCCCGGAATAGTGTCGGGAATGATCATCGCCTTTGCCCGCAGCCTAGGGGAATTTGGCTCGACAATTACCTTCGTCTCTAATATTCCCGGCGAAACTCGCACCATTCCGCTGGCCATGTATTCCTTTATCGAAACACCGGGGGCGGAATATCAGGCAATGCGCCTATGTATCATCTCGATAGTAATAGCCCTGGCTTCTTTGCTCGCCTCCCAATGGCTCACGAAAAAAGCCCTCAAAAGAACGGCAAGCGTATGTTAAACATCAATATTGAAAAACAACTCGGCCAACTACAACTTAAGGTGAACACCCAGTTACCTTTACAGGGCGTCACCGCCGTATTCGGCCGCTCGGGAGCGGGCAAAACCTCCTTAGTGAATTTACTTGGCGGATTAACCACCCCGGATAAAGGCGAGATTAGCCTTGGCGACACACTATTGTTTAAACATAAAACTGTTAATCTCCCCCCTGAAAAACGCCGAATTGGCTATGTTTTTCAAGAAGCGAGGTTATTTCCCCATTACAGTGTGAAGGGCAATCTCACCTATGGAATGCGTCATAAAGCACCTGAATTGTTCGATAAAGTGGTCTCGTTACTGGGCATAGAAAAACTCTTAAGCCGCTATCCCATCACGCTTTCCGGCGGCGAAAAACAACGGGTCGCCATTGGCCGTGCCCTACTCACCTCGCCGCAAATGCTATTGATGGATGAGCCTTTAGCTTCCCTCGATTTACCCCGAAAACACGAATTGCTGCCTTACCTACAAACCCTAGCGCAGGAATTGAAGCTACCAATCGTCTATGTGAGCCACAGCTTGGATGAAATCCTACAACTTGCCGACCATATGTTGGTGTTGCATCAAGGAAAAATGATCGCCCAAGGACCGCTAACACAGGTATGGAATAGTGAACAAATGCGCCCCTGGGTACCATTGCAGGAATTAAGTTCACTGCTGAGCGCCAGAATCTCCGACAGACATCCTGATTATCCAATGACCAGACTGTTGATGGATGACGGCAATCAGCTCTGGGTCAGCGGCCAATTGCCCCCCACCCATAAACAGTTAAAGGTACGCATTCAAGCGAACCATGTTTCGGTTTGCACAGAGGAACCTAAAGGCTCGAGTATTCGTAACTTACTCAAAGGAAAAATAAAAGAGCTCTACCCCAGCGATAATGGCGAGCAAATTCAGCTAAAAATTGCACTAGGCAAAGAAGAACTGTGGGCCAACATCACCCCATGGGCTTGTGACGAGTTACAACTCGCTCCAGAAAAGGCTATCTATGCCCAAATCAAAGGCGTGACTATGACACAAATGGATATTGCCGAGTCCCACTAAGTTGCATGTTTGGAGCAAATTTAAGACACAAAAAAACCGACTCTAGGTCGGTTTGAGTCCCTTTGAAAGGGATGGTACCAGAGGACGGACTCGAACCGTCACGCTTTTAAGGGCGGCGGATTTTGAAAAGATAGTGTTTTATTTCTTATCAAAACTCAAATTTTTAGGTATTATTTTTCAGTAAGTTATCAAAAATTAGCTTGTGCTAATATCAACTTTGCAAATTCTTTGCAAAAACACCTCAGACACTGACCATGAGCAAACAACTCGAACGACACGATATCTCAGACGAATTATACGTCTATAAGCAGGACAATAGCGAGCGTTGGTACGCGCGGATTAAAGTTGCTGGCAAGTGGATTGCCAAAGCCACAAAGCAAAAGGAAAAAGAGAAAGCCATAGCCATGGCTCACCGCCTACAAATTGAAGTCGAATTCATGGCTAAACGTAACCTTCTCGTTAACTCGAAACGTTTTCGTGATGTGGCTGATAAAGCCATTCAAGTTATGGAGGATATAATCGAAAAGGATAAAGAAAAAGACAAAGACAAAGACAAAGACAAAGACAAAGACAAAGACAAATATAAACAGAAGCCAAAAAAGCACAAGCTAACAACCTACATTCAGGTACTTCGCAAGTACCATATCCCCTTTTTCGACCGCACTTACATCACCTCTATCGACAGTGACAAGCTGCGTGAATTTGATAAATGGCGAGCAGAGCAATTCGGCCGTGAGCCAGCAAAGTCGACGCTACTGAACCACAATGCAGCTATGCAGTTAGTGTTCAAAGAAGCTGTAGACCAGAAGTGGATGCTAGCCGCTCAAGTGCCATCCCTATCGACTAAAGGTGCTGAGTCACAGCGACGGGCGCACTTCACACCAGAAGAGTATGAAAAAGCCTTTGATGCCGTGGTTGCCTTGGAGGAAAACAGCCGTAAAGAAAAGACCAGACAAATCCGTGAATTGCTCATCGATTATATGGAATTTGCAGTCTACACAGGTATCAGGGCTGGTACTGAAATGGATAATTTAACGTGGGGCGATATCCGCTTCCAGACCAACGGCACTGCCGTTCATTTATTTATTACCGTCACCAAAGGCAAAACCATAAAGCATACTGGGACTCGTGAGATTGTGTGTCGTGAAGAGGTTCTGTCGAGCTTACAATCATTACGCGAACGATTCCCAAACAGGAAACCCAATGACAAGATCTTTCGATTAGCCGATGGCACTACAACCAATGAGCTGACGAAAACCTTTGAAAAGGCGCTAATCAGTGCAGGTTTAAAGAAATCCCCACATGGTGATAGGTCGCTTTACTCTTTACGCCACAGTTATATCACTTGGCAACTTTTAGCAGGGGTGAATATGGAAATCTTGGCTAAACAATGTGGTACTAGTGTTGCGATGATTGAAAAGCACTACAGCCATGTAATCCCTAAGATGTTCAGTAGGGAGTTGTCTGGTGTTGACCTCGGTGAAGTAACTGTCAAAAAGTCGATTAGAAACCGCAGTGATGGACTTCTTAAAATATTGAAAAATAGGTATAAAGAGTGGGAAGCACACTATAAAAAAGTTGGGTGTATCTAAACCACATCAGAATTTAACTTGGCCTCAATCACTTAACATTCATAGCTTACAAATTCAGGAGCTTGACATGGCACTATATAAACGCGAGTTTGGTGAAAGCTTTAATTTAGGCTTTAACCATTCCGAATTCCCTTGGTTGGTTAATAAGAGTTTTAACTGAAATTTGTAGATTAGATAATTTTAATGCTAAGCAACATAACTTAGCATGTAGGAATTTTCGTTTCTAACTTAATTTGTGGCAATTTCGAATTATAAACGAGAGCAACAGAGCGTTATCTAAGTTCTACAAAAGTATGAAAATTTATCTCTGCCACATTCTCATCTGGGAGTATTTTAGTCAGATCCGCACTTTTGGAAATATCGATTAACTTATATGATGGCTTTATTCGATGAGCAGATTTAGGGGACAAAACACCGAATAATGAGCAGATATAGGGAGCAAAGTACCGAATAAAAAGTGTTGTAAAATATGAGAAGCCTATATATTGTTTAGTTAATAAACATATCGTGTGTGTTACATTATTTAAGTAGCTTCGAAATATCGATTAGCTTATATAATTGCTTTATTCGATGAGCAGATTTAGGGAACGAAACACCGAATAATGAGCAGATATATGGAGCAAAGTACCGAATAAAAAGTGTTGTAAAAGTTGAGGCACCTATATATGGTTTAGCTTGTAAATGTATCGGATGCGCTACGTTGTTTATGTATTATCGAAATATCGATTAGCTTATATGATGGCTTTATTCGATGAGCAGACTTATGGAACAAGGCACCGAATAAAAAGTGTTGTAAAAGCTGAGGCGTCCATATATGGCTTAACTAGTAAATATATCGAATGTGTCTCATTATTTATGTAGCAAAAGACACCTAGCATAATATTACACCAATCAGAAATCAGAGTGTTGGTGGTGATGACATATTAACGTATAAGGATACGTTTCTACTCTACTTATTATCAAGGAGAATTACTATGCTTAATAAAAAAGTAAATTATAGATTAGCAATCGGCTTATCTATAGCAACATTAGTCCCTATAAAAACCTTTGCCTTTGTCGCACCAGATAACGCTAACCCGGTGAGAAGATTAAGTATTATATCTTACCAAACCCCACAGGAAAATGAAAATATTATATATTCGAATGGTAACATGCAATCCCCTCTTTTGGTAAAGTATGAGCTCAGATCTGGTTTTGTTAATCCCGTCATTACACTCAAAGAAAAATTTACGCAGAATCCATTCCCAATTGATAATTGGCAAGTGAGTTCAACAAAAAATAACTATGCAAAGTTTATTAATACTTCTTCCCCTTCCCCTTCCCCCAAAGTTACTTCTACCAGTAGTCAGGGGATCGGGATGCAAGCAACTCAAACTTTTTACGTGACCAATTCGTCAAAATCAAATGAATCTATAGAAGTATGTGTTGAGCTTACCGCCACTCAACTAAGTACCGATAGCCAAATAACACAAAGTACCTGTAGTTTTGATCGTTCAAATGAAGATTTTGTTACCATTTCAACCAGATCCCCAGTGATATATGACAGAACTGATTTTACTCTGAGTCAGGTTCACGATGGAGTTAGAGATAATGATGCAGGCTATTGGGGAGAAGTAGAAGCCAGATATTATGAATTAACCGTAAACGACAAGAATAACGTCTTCAATGTGGCGAATTCAGATGAGTTAGGTATTAGAGAGCCAAATGGAAGCGGACAGGTATGGGCTAACCCAACAAATAGTCCTATTGTTGTGGCAGAAGGTAAAACGTCATATTCGCTAGAATTTCTAAGTGACAATGCAACTGAGTATTTGTCCAATGATGCCAATGGAGAAACAAGCTTCACTTTAAACACACGTTCAAGCGCGGAACGCCCAATATTAAAAATTGCAGCCATTTGGGGAGATAACCTACGTTTATATACCGCAGCTAGATACGAAGAAAGATGCAACGGAGGAGGATGGTTGACTCAATCTTGTGAAAAGGTAGCAATCAATCCTTACACGAAGTACACCTGGCCCGCGGATGGTAATAGTCGAAGCAGAAAAAGTAAAAACATTGTTCTAGTTGATGGATATGGCAATGAGTACAGCTTTACCTTCACAATCGATGGGAACAACTGGTATTTTCAAAATCTGAGAGTCTGGTAACTCTCTATAAATAGGGAAAAGTCTAGCGCCTTTTCCCTAACGCATCACCACTTATTAAATATTGAATAACCATATAGCTAAGGTTTAGTGGAGCCAACAATGCCTAATATAGTTACAAATGCATCTAATTTTTCAGACTATATATCAACCGGTGTAGATCCTAGAACAGGGCTATATTCTTTTTCAATAAAAATAGCGAATTTCTTATCACATAAAACATCCGGAAGCTTATTTTCCTTAATGTTACACTACAGTGCTTCGAGCACTTATGACATGGGTTTTGGACGAGGTTGGGGCCTAGCCTTATCCCGATTTGATAGAGCAAGTAATACCTTATCCTTATCTAGCGGTCAAAACTTCAAAATAGAGTGGAATTTTGAAAAATCTGAATACGACATACCATATAGAAGACTTAAAGATATCAGGGTCTTTTATCTTAGCAATACAAGAGAAATCCAAATAGTTTACAAGGATGGTCGACAAGACTTCATCGACTACGATGAAGGAACTCTTAAACGCATGGTATCTCCTCAAGGGCTTGTCATTTATTTTGACTATGCAAGCAGTCCTTCAAGCCAGGAAAATGCGTTAACGACTATTAGGGATGGGATGGGAAGACAAATAAATATTGATTGGAGAAGCGAGCCATCCAAAGTTATCATTACCCATTCTGTAAATAATGCTGAATATCAAAAATTTTACTTTATCACAGGAGGTAATGGTAGCTATACACGGTTGACACAAGTTAACCTGCCTGACGATTCAACAATATCTATAGAGTACGAATTTTCCAGAATAAACAATTACGATCTTATAACAAAAGTAACTTACCCCAGTGGGATGGTAGAAAGCATATCCTATCTGAATGAAGGGCATTCTCTCCCTTCGGGTGCACCTATAGCCAAAGCACCATATGCAACAAGGTATGTCGTTGGTGTAGGTCAAAACCAACCAGATCAAGTCATTAATTATAACTATTCAGATAATAACTATCTGGGATTTGGAGGAGAAAATAATTTTATTCCCAATGAAGATCCATTGTTCAGCGCTACAGCTGATTACGTCTACTTCAGCGATGAGGTTATTAACGCAAGTCAATCCGTTAAACGTTATTACAATAAGTACCATCTCGAAATCCAAGTTGAATACCGAGAAAACGGTACGCTATATAAAAAGGAAGTAAACTCTTACTTCGCCAACCCCAATACCAATATTAACTCACAACCAGCTAATTATACCTACTTAAAAGAGAAGCAGATTACGTATTACGAGAACAGCACTGAAAAGACATATACCTTTGAGTATGACTACGATGAGTACGGGAACCAAACCTACAGCAAAGAGGCTAACGGAGACGTAATTAGAAGACAATTTTATCCAGCCTCAGGTGTAAATGGGCTATGCCCAAGAGAGCCAAATGGTTTTGTATCGTTTTTAAAAAATGAAACTTTCGAACCCGCAACAATAAGCAATGGCGAGCAAGTTCGGACTACGACAATGACATACAAGGCTTTACCTCGTATTGGAGGCGGAGAGTACGTTCTGATCAAAACCCAGACAGACAGGCTCAGTACTGTGATATACGAGTACTTCGAGGATGAAAGTGCACCTTTAACCTATGGGCGTATGAAAAAGCAAACCACAACAATTAATAACAACAATGTGGAAGTTGAAACCCAATATACCTTTTCTGACAACACACTAACCACAACGCAAACTACAACCACTCATGACAACAAAACACTGACATCTTCTTCAACCATTGCTTATACACATGGTAAAGTCGTTGAGGAAATTAGTCCTATAGGTGTTACTACAAACATTACTTATGACTCGCTAGATCGCGTCATCAGCCAAAGCACTGCATCAAGTACAGAGTACGCCGCAACCGTCAGATACGCATATCAGGTAGGCGACAATGTAAATAACGTAACGGTTACTGATGCAAAAGGAAATCAGATTGTCGAACACTATAACAATGCTGGAAAATTGATAAGAATTGAACAAACTGACGACGACGGCGTACTCAGATTGTTAAGCGAATCACAATACAATGCTTTTGGTCAACTTATAAGCCAAACACAAAAAGACTATCTGGGTGGTCACCCCCTGACATTGCTAACCCAATATCAATATAATGCAAGAGGGGAAGTCAGCCAAATAATTCATCCCGATGGAAGAGTAGAAACTAGCAATCAAAACTTGGTCACCCTCATCTCAAGCTTCTCGGTGTCCGGACTGATGAAAGAAGTAAGTACTTTTGATATAGCTGGTCAATTGTTGTCAAAAGAAACCCTGAATAGTAAAGACGAGCGCTTAGCCTTCTCTCAATACACTTATGATGGTTATGGCAACATGATAACCACGATTGACACCCATAATCACATAACCCGATATTCCTATGACGACGCTGACAGATTAATATCGGTCAGGCGTGTCATTGATCATATCAGCATAGATGTTACCACTTTTTATGCCGATTTTAGCAATGAAGCGCTACCCGTAGAGACCAAAGTCAACGATATCTCTCTAGGGAAAATAAGCTATGACGGCCTTTATCGAATCATCATGGAAAAAAGCACATCCGGTGTAAATGTCACAACCTATGAAGGTGCCGATACACTACCTACAAGTCAATCGACAGCGAAGGGAGATACCCTCAATTTCACCCATAACAAATATCTACAACAAATAACATCAACCAGTGTTATCGGGAACGCAGCATTGACCAGCATACAAAGCTATGACCCTGTCACAGGTGAACTCATAACTAATAGAAATGCAAATAGCTCTAATCAATATACCTTTTCACGGAATGGTAATCTAACTCAGGAGCAAGTAACCCTAAACGACGGTACATTGCGAATCAGTCAATATACATACTCTCCTGCGGGACGATTGTTGTCAGAACATGATTATTTCGGCAATACCACAGTCTATACTTACGATATTTATGGTCGTCCAAACAAAATATCGTCGACCTCAGGGGAGATTAACACCATAAGCACACTTCATTATGATCTCTATAGTCGTATACATCGCTATGAAACTCAACAGGGGGACGATTCAGTATCTGTACGCTTAACATTCAATGATATAGGCCTTGAAACGGAACGTCAGGTGTATTTCAACAACAGCCTAGCATTTACCCTCAAACAAGATTACAACACGGATCTGCAAATCCGCCGCAGGGAATACATTCAAGGCTCAGAAACCACAACTGAAACTATGTTGTATGACGGTTTCCATCGTTTGACAGATTATCAATGCACTGGTGTTAATGCACCCCGAGATGAATCTGGTCGTGCCTATAGACGCCAGCAGTTTAGCTATGATGTATATGGAAATATAACCCAAGCTGTCAGTTCCTTTAGTGACAATACCACAAATACTGCTGACTTTTACTACGACGACAGTGACCCCATGCGCTTGATTTCGGTGTCAAATTCACATCCAGATTACCCCAGCAACAAAATCCTAAGCTACGACATTGCCGGCAATTTACTCTTTGACGATAAAGAACGTCACTACACCTATAATGCATTGGGTCAGATGGAGTCAGTACATAGTAGCAATAACCAACTACTGTCTGAATACAAGTATGATGGCAATAGTCAGCTCGTTTCGCAAAAACAAGAGGATGTCCTGATCTATTTGTACTACCAAGGAGAATCTCTAGCTAACGAATTATCTGAAGAGGCGCATACCAGTTACCACAAACTACAAGGCGCTGTTACTGGTCGAACCTTGCAATCTGGAAATTCTTATCAACACCAATTCCTGCTTAAGAATGGTCAAGACAGCACGCTGGAGACCTGGACTAAGATACAGGAGAGGCAAGATCGTGCTATGGAGCTCAGAAACTATAGCCCTTACGGACTTGGCTAACAATAAAAGGGTAAGCCTCCACCACACACTTTTCTAACTTGTAAGAAGAACTGATTATGACAAATAACTCAAATAAACAGCGCTTTGCTCCGCTCGAATCTCAGAAGGTAGATTCTGCTCGTCGCCGCTTTTTAACTCACACCGGTTTAGCTATGACCGCTGCGTCCCTAGCAGTAAGGGTCCCGCCTGTAATAGCGCAATCGCCAGCGAGGCCAGCCTCAAGCAGCCGCTTGGCCCCCAACCCACTCGGATTTACCGGGCAGCGTTTAGACCCAGTGACGAGACTATATCACCTAGGCAATGGCCACCGGATATACAACCCCAGCATCATGCGTTTTCACGCTGCAGACAGTATGAGTCCCTTTGGAAAAGGTGGAGTAAATAGCTATGCCTATACCATGGGTGACCCCATTAACCTCAAAGACCCCAGTGGCCACTTTGCCATACTTAGCCTGATCATCGGGGCGATTGTCGGGGCGATTGCTGGCGCCGCGGTTTCAGCTGTCGCTGAAGGGATAAGCTCGGCAGTACAGGGTCGTACCTTTGATTGGAAACAGGTCGCCATTGGTGCAGGTATCGGATTTATCAGTGGCGGTTTTGGTGCCGTTGCTCAGGGAGGCAAAACCGTGGCCCAGGTAGGTCTTGCTGTAGCTGATAGCGTAGTTTCTGGCGCCGCAGACTTTGGGCTAAATGTCGCTACTGGAGCTTCCATCGAAGACGCAGGAAAAAGCGCAGGTGTGGGTGCCCTTATCGGTCTTGCCACCTTTGGTCTTGGCAAAGGAATAGGAAGAGGTGTAAGTAAGTCAAGGGGGAGCTCAACGTCATACGCTCTGTCTCAACTTCCACAGGAAGTCCAAATGGCATCGCTGGATACGCCAAGACTCAGCGCACTTACGAACCATAAGCAGAGGCTTTTCGACAATGAGCTGCTTCAATATCGACAAACGAGCCAAACGCATGCTCATATAAATCGAATAGGTGGTGCCGCAGACCTTACTCATCAGCTTTCACAGCCGGGTAGGCATAAGTTTGTATTAGGCCGCAATGACAGGCTGAACATAGGCACAATTAATGGCGTAAACCCTAAATCTCTGTCGCATCCGGTTCTTGCTCGTGGAATAGGTGAAGATGTTATATCTGCTGGCTATATAGGTCGTGACAGATTGGGAAACATTTATGTCACCAATCACTCTGGCCATTATCGTCCATCCTATGAATCTTTATCTCCTATGAAAGAAACTCTGGGAAGAATGGGCGTAAGAGTACGCAAGGTAAGGGCTGGAGAAAGGCGGCCTTGGTTTTTGTTTCTTCATGCAACTAAAATTCTTTAGCCTTTACGCGGCTTTTTGAAACGCTCATTTCATAAGCAGCTTCTAGGTGGGCGTTTGTAGGGATGAAAGGGTGGAACCATGCCATCTCAATCTTCTTCAACAACCATTATTATCTACTTGTGAAATAAAGCCAATCGAGTATACAAGGTTGGATATTAGGGGGAAATACCATACAATGAAAATATAAAGAACTTTGTTTTCCGATTTATATCATAAAAATAACTAAGACCATATTCACTCACAATAAACAGATAAAAATACAAACAACAAATAAAAAAACAAAAACACAAAACATAACACGTAGTAGATTGACTTTTACTATGAGTGCGGGTTACTTGTGTAACGAAACAGTTTCATTGATATATAAAAGCTAATGACAAGGAGTCTTAAAATGAAAAAAATCGTTTTTATATTGCTAATTTATTCCACATCTGCAACGGCATACTACCCTACTTATGTATCGAAAACTAACCATTTGGTAGAAATCAGCCAAAAAAATCTGGACAATGGAATAGTTTGGCCATTCTAAATGACGAAACCATAGTAAAACCAATTCACGATGAAACAAAAAATATCTTAATGTCTATAAACAGAAAGTTATTTATCGCGACTGATTCAGGTGCAAAAAAATTAATAAACAACATTCCAACATTAAAATATAAAGAACTGAAACATATTACGTTTAATGGACCAATTGAAACCAAAATTACTACGCAACACAATGGGATAGTATCTGCAGAAGTAAAAGGGTTTGCTCTTTCAGCGGAAGTTAAGTTTGACATGTTAGGTTTTACGCTATATGGAAAAGTAAAAACTTCAGAACTAAACTTCTCCGCAGATTACAACGTAATTAATGGGCAAGTTTATAACATTCGAGATAATGGTAAAATGCGCATCAATGTTGATATTGACGGAGATGGCATATTAAATAATCTAGCAGCTGAAGCTGGTGAGTATCTACTAGCTGTATTTAAACCTAATTTCTTTCAACAAAACTTAGACAGCTCAATCAGCAGTATTATTAACAACAACTATTATATAGCAGGAATCGAAAGTGTAGTCCCTGATAACACTTGGGTTATTAATGGTATCGACTTAGGTGTCGAAATAAAAAACATAATAAAAGGCACATCGTCCGGAAAATATCTATCATTAGCAATATCAGAAAACAACCATAAATATTACACTGGCTGGCTCTACCGAACGTACTATATGAATAAAGTTGAATTTGATATTTCAGGGAACTACAAAGTCGTATATGGTAATGAACCTGTTTATTCTACAGGATCTTGGATCAATCCCTGCGCTGGACCAGGCGGAGCTAATCATGGATGTTATGAACCTTAGAAAAGGAGTTTAATTTGAAAAAGCTAATTGCTACGACATTAATTTGTTTCGCTGTATCAGGGTGCTCTTCGCTAAATGAAGCCAAACTTGATACAAAATCCCCATCAAATTATATTGGAGAGAATGTAAAGGTAACAACTATATCCGATAAAACATTTGAATTTAAGGTTGAAGGCGCAACTGAACTTGCGATGTATGGAGAAGGTAAAACTATCAATATAGCAGATATAAAAAAGATAGAAGTGGAAGAATTTAGCCCACTTAAATCTTTTTCACTAGCAGGTGGACTATATATGCTAGGCGCAATAGTTTTAACGATAGCTGTTTTATAAGAGCATCCCCTACCTATCTTAGGTAGGGGATTTCGGTAATTTTCTATCTTTTGTATAAATTTCCAGAATGCAGCTCCCTTGATATAAACCCGAAAATGATGCGTTATTTACAACAGAGTTTTTACGAAATGACACAAACAACTTAATCCAATCTAATAATATCGCTATCATTTTTAGTCACATGGAATAAGATTTACTCCAATAACTCACGATCACTCGGCTTACCCTTTACAGGTTTCACCTCTAAAGAACGGAGCCCAACAAATGCTAACTGCCTCATAGCACATTTTAATCAGAAATTTTCTAATTAACGCTGCCAATTGAACTCAGAAATGTCCAAAATTGAGCGAGAGAATCAGACTTGCCTAGTCTGTTTCACACGCCGAACACTATCATTTTTCATGAGCTTCGGGTTAACAAAATTTTGCCCCTTTATGAGTTAGTGCTGTTGATCAATCTAAAATATTTATTTCGGTTTGCCATATATTTTCTAATTTCAGATGATCTGCAAGAATGAATCTAAAACGGTAGCCAGTATTAATTAGCCACTACACTTAAATATGCTGTTGAAAATGCAAATTTAAAGAAATAATGTTATTCACGCTAACATATAATCTTGATTTGAAAAAAGCAGCATTTTAATAACTGTTAACATGCATAAATCGTGTGTTTTCGAGCAGATTTAAGCTGTTTTCGAAGCTAGTTGCTAGATTATGTCGACAGTCTTCACTTATGCATACAGAACGCATAAAAAGTCAGATTTTGACTCATCTCAGACTTATAAATCAGTTGTGTGACATTTCTACATTACGAATTTTTATAATGCAAAGCTCTCAAAAAAATTTCTATACCAAGAGTGCGTTCAAGACAAATCGTATTACATAAATGAAGATAAACCTATAATTTTTTTATAGCTTTTCTAACCTTAACCAGGTAGGGTTATCAATTTACCATAAATTCTATATGTATCATTATGCCAAAACATTTTGCATCAATAATCTTAACAAGTAGCATTCTGATTATTGGTTGTTCTAGCAATACAGGGACTAAAGTTACCTTTTCAGATTCTACTCGCTTAATTTACCAAGGCAACAGCGCAGCTATGATGTCAATGATAGGAACTATGGGCATAGCTATAGGAGTAGCGATTGATGAAGGTATAGCCAAAGAAGTAGAGGCAAATTTAGAACCCCAAAATGGTAGTAAAGCAATTTTAACTAATTGTCTTAACTTTCAGTCAATACAACACCCAAATTCAATGCTTGAAGAAATTAATATAGAACAGGTTTTGCTCATTCCAAAAGATAATGGTTTTTACATCACCATCAATGGGGTAGCCAAAAGCGAGGGGGAACTAGTGACCTTTACAGAAGGAAAAAGGGAATGGGGGCAATCTGCCCAACTCACAACACTGAAAACTGACGCGAATCTTACTGTAACGTTATTAGATAGCGCATGTGAAGGACTTTGGCAAAGCCTTCTAAAAAACGTTACTAAGTAACCCTAGAACGTTTTCTTTGTCTGACCTGAGTAATAAAATCAGATATCTGATAACATTGCCATCATTTTTAAAGCAGAACTTAATATGTAACAACGAGTAAAGAACAAGCTGGAATAACTCGACTCATCATATAACTTAAACTACTATAAAGGCAGTCTTATTTACCTATTGATAGAAACTAATTATATTGCAATTAAAACTATTAATCACACTTATGATATTTAAAATAGGATGATTAACAATTAAATAGTACGTATACTAATGCACTGTATCAATATACACTGCATTTAACTTAGCTCTATCATCATAACACCCTCCAACCCAACCGGAAATCTTTCTATTAGAAGACGC
The DNA here is from genome assembly GCF_012843185.1 of Shewanella sp. DNRA4. NCBI lineage: Bacteria > Pseudomonadati > Pseudomonadota > Gammaproteobacteria > Alteromonadales > Shewanellaceae > Shewanella > Shewanella sp. DNRA4. The sequence continues at coordinate 179,282 of NZ_JABAIP010000003.1, read as the reverse complement.
TGCGGCAAGAACAGCAGAAAACATTTTATCACTATTTTTGAACTCATCAGATAAAATTATAAGTTGAGTGGTAATCGAACATCCTGTAGGATTACTATGATTTTGCTTAAGATAAATATCGACACGATTCTCTCTCACAAACACACCATCAATTTCAACCAGATTAATATTACCAACAGCCTTGACGTTGAACATAATTAAACAGCATAGAATAAGCAATATATACTTCATAGCGACACCAATATAAAACTCATAAACACCACTCAAGATGAGCAAATTGAAAGTTTGAAGATATTAAATAACCATATTAGAAATAAATCTAATTAAGCACTAAAAAGCACTAATTTTCTATTACTAATGTTTCAATGTCCTCACCATCTCCCCATCTATTACAGGCTCCAGAACCAATAATCGTGACCTTCTTCCCTGACAGATAGGCGGCTAGCACCATACTAAATTGGCTTTTCCCATAGGTAGTGTTTTCATCTTTTATCATCCAATATTTGTAGTGCCCCTGAGTACATGCGGGCATATCGCTACGCTCCCCCGATAAAACTACCCAATGCAATCCATCGCTTCGTACATTAATTTGTGTAATTAAGCCACTTTGTCCGCTTGCAAACACTCCTGATGAATAAATAACAAAAACAAATAAAATAGATATCACTATTTTCATGATCCACACCTAATTAATCAAATTAAAATTTATCATAAAACACTTTTATCAACTATGGTTCGAATATAGCTAAAGTAGTAGCGAAACCATTGGTATCTACAGCAGCATCATAAACAACATTAACAGTACTATCGCTTTTTTTCGCTGCCAGTAACAATGATAAAAAGCTTGACAATGAAATATCATCTCTTTTCACCGTAAAATGAGACACGCCGGATGGCATGGTCTGTAATTTAAAAATCAATGCCCCCTTCCATATATCATGAGTCCAATTACTGCTGTACAAGTTGATCTGAGCAACTTTCGCAGCATGCTCAGCTGAATAAACATTGAAACTAAATAGCATAAAAAATATTAAGAACAATTTCATAAAAATACCACTTTTAAAAAACTAAAAAACTTTAGAGTAAGTAAACACCAACGGTATCTCACAGAGGATTACGTTCATGAATGCAACCCACAAGTTCGACTATTACTATACTCCTTGTTAAGAGAGCAGATAATAAAAAACAACAAGAATATGTACTTTATATGACACCTTAACTCATAACAATGTAGCCAATATGGCAATGATTATTACCAGATGTCTTTTCTTGATTTGTGTAAATTGTAATATTTTTATTTGCAAGATTCGCAGCAATCAAGACAGATGAAAATGTTTGATAATTACTATCAGATTGATTTAAATAAGCCCATTGATGCTCATTCCCACATAATTTTGGAGAACCTTCCAACTCAATTCTTAAATCATAATTATTATGACCTGTAACGTGGATAGCTCGTACTTTACCATAAATCATTCCGTCCCATGCGATAGAACGAAAGGGGACTAGAGTAAAAAATAAGAAAATTGGTAGAAAATACATATGACTCTTCATATAACATCCTAAATTTTAAGATAAAGATCTACGAATTACATCATTTCAATAAACAATAACATGCCCTACGCTACTAAATGATGATCCTTCCCAGTGCGTTGTTCCACATGGCGGAATAATAAAAATATCTACTTCTCTGCCAGCCATATGTGCAGCAAGTAGCAAATTATAAAATGTTTTTTGCGTATTTGGATAAATTAAAATATCACCATCAGCTGTCGTTTTGCATTCACTTGGATTAGCAGAACTTGAAAGCTTAATTAACAACCAATCATCCGATACCGCATATAGCTTTGTAATTTTTGCCTTACCGGACCACCCCATCTGGGCACTACTGCAGCTAAAAGAGATAAACACCAACACTCCAAACAATAATTTACTCAACATTCTTTATTCCTTAGTAATACACAATTAAACATCAGTCACATTACTAACTGTTATTTATTCAACATCACATAACTAGGTAGTGGAGAATTAGTGTAGGTAGGAAGATTTAAACAACTCAGTGTACCACTTGAATCTGAATACATCATTGTTATGTCTTTATCATGCACTATCGAAGTAGTTATTATCGAAAGCCATAAACTACAAGTCACAGTATCAACGCCATTACTTCCATCAGTGCTGCAAATTCGCGTGTAGTCATTTCGCCAACTACCTTTTAAAATTAAATTTTTATTACTATCAACATAAGCATTTGTAACTTTCCCTGAACACCAAAAGGTATTCGAATTTGCAGTACCAGAGAAAAGCACTACATTCATTGATATATAAAGAACATTTAAAAATTTAGCGTTTATCATTTGAGTGAACCAATATACGTTGGTGCAGGAGCGTTACCATAAGTAGGTAAAGTTGCACAATCACCAGTACCTGAATAGTAAAAAATTGCCTTTTTATTATTATTTTGAGTAGATTGCAAAATCGAAACCCAAAGCGAACAAGTTACTGTATCAATATTATTCCAGGTGCCATTGGTATTACAGATAACAGTATAATCACCACGACCTGTATGGAGCACATTAACAGTGCCATTTCCATATATTAAAACCCGATGCACATCTACTTCACAATGGTAATCTGCATAACTACATAAAGAAAACAGTGAAAATAATATTAGAAAAATCATCCTGACCATATTACTTTTATGCCTTCTCATAATGCACCATTTATGTATTAATGATAAATTCATTTGATTGAACCGTAAAATCATGTCTAGTTGAATGAAACGATAAAAGTATCATACGTCTTATCGACGATGATTGACATATTTCACGCTTTGAACAAAGCATAACCAATTTAGATATCAAGATAATCAAATGCTAGTCTTAAGGTGTTAATCAACTTATTTCGCAACTGAGCGTTTCATCAAACAAAACAAATGCATATAATTCTATAAATGTGCCATAACTGCACAACCCAATATGTATAGTTACTAAATATTTCAAATATATTCTAGCTATCCATAATAACATAACTCTGCATCAATTTCTCGGCAAAGCTGATTCATTTAACCTCAAACAATTAGTTGATAGATTTGATAATCACGGCTTACATACCTGAGTAACTGAAAGCGAAATAACAAACTCCACATGCTTACACTTATATCACGAACACTTAACTGTGGTATTGTGGAGTTTGTAAACTTGAAGATTTTTATAACCGTTTAGCAAAAATAGCATGTGCGTCAAAATCTTGGGTGTACATTCGTGTAAGCGTTTTGGTTAACACCTCATCGGCCGCATCTTCAATCCGCTGTATCCCCGCCGTGGCGACATAGTCGCAAAATGCTGTGGAGACCTGTTCAAACAAAGTTGTTATATCGCCAAATGCCGGATGACTAAACTGCGGATTAGCCAACCCCCTGAGGTCTCGAAGCTTTAGCAGCATTAACGCTGTCAACGGTATGTATGACAGATGTCCATTGTGGAACTCAAAAAAACATTTTTTATCGCCGATAACTGCTTGTTCTACCTGATCATCGCAGAGGGTTTGCAGCATAGTACTGATGAATTCGATATCCTGTGTGTCCCAGTTATCTAAAAATGACGCATAGGGGAAAGGAGCCGTTTTTCGCAGTGTCACTTGCACTTCACTAGCAAAAGGCGGCTCGATATGTCCCAAATAACGGCCATACAGCAGCACCAAAAAATCGCCAATAAAACCATGGGAGCGAACAATCCAGCCCGAACGCCGCGCGGTTACATCAGCATGGTACAGCTCGTTCGCCTCTTGTTTAAGCCCAGCTAATAGCATCAGCACAAGCCGAAACACGCTGATTGTAGGCCACATAGCGTTTGCGATCCCGCCAGTTTTTTCTATCGATGAGCAATATTTATAGTAATCAATGGCGGTTGCAAAATAACCGTAAGCGAGCGAACACATCAGCGGCGTCACCTCAAGCCTGCCTGATTCTATATACGCAAGTTGCGCCACATCGGCGAAATAACATTCGGGTACGCCTAATTCGGAACCCAACAACTCCCAATGGCGAAAGTCCTCATCAAATTCGCGGTATGGCTGAATTCTCTTAAAACCTTCTGTAACCCCGCTGTCAGTATAAAGAGGTAGCAAATACTGGTTATACTCAAAGATATTTTTGGCATAATCGCGCATATGCTTACGACTGCGGCTGCGTTTATTGATAAATTTAACTAACATGGTGTGCATCCTTTTACTTAGCTGGCGTCAAGTGTACCGTAACTGTTCCGTACGTGCCTACCGGTGGCACCTTAATCGTGGCCAAAAATGGCTTTATTGGATAATCAGTAAGCACAATATCTTGTGCCATCTGTTGAGCGGTTGGCGTGATATCCTTACCAGCAATTTTCCCTTTTTGAGCATCTTGGAGCCAAACTCGACCACGGTTAGTTAAGTTCAGCGAATTGGGATTCGGGTGCTTACCTCTAACACTGGATTTGGCTTCAATTAACCATACAGTTTTATTAACATGGTCAATTGCCAGTAAGTCGGGACCATTGTTAGAACCATTACGAACGATATCTGTAAATTGTAAACCTGTAGCTTTGTTCATTACGTCTAAGGCTACATACTCACCTAAAAAACCATCATTTTTGCCATTTGGTGTCCAATGGCCTAGATCCATCGAGGCAATAAACTCTTTATTGCTTACGGTACTAAGATCTAACTTATTATGCGTTGCATCATATACATCAATCCGATTATTGGGTGATGCTGAACCACTGGAATGATTTATGTGTGAAGTAATTTTAGAGACAGTATCTGCTGTCAATACATCGTTACGTTTAAGCCAATCGAGCATCTCCTCCATTGACTTAAAGCCAGGAATAGCCTTCCCAATAATTGCACCAGCGGCTTGCTCTTGCAGCCAAGCACTTAATAGCTTTTGCCCATTTTCAGGATTTTTTTGCAGCTCAGTATAAATTTCATACAATTCATTTGCGGTTAAAGCTAAATCAATTGCTTTGAGCACCATCAATGCAATGGGGATCAGGAAAAACGCATTATTCTCTGCAGCATTTTCAGCAGATAATGCAGCTAAATCTACATCACTGCCAGCTATCAATGCTGACATACCACCCGCTAATTTGGCTAAGTCAACACCAGCTGCGCTAAACTCTGCTACACGAGCGTTGAAGTAATCCTGAGCAGCATCTGAAAGAAGAATGGCCTCAATCTGAGCGTTTGATAAACCAGCAGCTTTAAACCCTTCTACTAGTTGGGTGTGTTCTTTACCGAACTGTTCCAATTTCTGGGTTTTATAAATATCAGCAGTGGCTTCGCCAACAACTGCTCCACCGGCCCCTGTTATACAACTTTCTTTTGCATTACCAGTGGTTGTTCCTGCAGAACTTGAGGCTAAACCAAGCACACATCCACTGCCAGCATGAGCGAGATAACGCATTACGCTATTAATATCTCCGGCTTTATATGCCTTTCCTATAGAAGTGGCCATATACTTGCCGAGTGTATTAATACCTGTCGATTTTAAACTGGCAGTGAAACTATCACCAAAGTCCTCGACGCCGCCTCCTTGAATGACAGTAGAAATACCTGCTGTGACTGTGGCTCTAACAACAGCTTGAGTTGCTTGGTTGCCAAGCGATACAAGTGTATCGTTCGTCAATAACGACGCATCCGGATTCACTTTGCCAAAGAAATCGACACCGACATCGTTAATCAGTTCATTCACAACGCCAGCAGTAACCATTGATGTGGCAAGTGAACGGATATTATCTTCTGAGACTAAATGTTTAATTGTGCCGTCAATTCCCTTACCGCTCGCTAACGCTGTTGCTGCTTGCGTTGCTAAGGCAACAGCACCAGCTTGAAGGCTGACAGCTGGAATGCCTAAACCTGTTAATGCTGAACCAATTGTACCTGTGCCTATCGCTGTTGCACCTGTACCTGTAAGACCTATCGCTCCAGGTCCCATAGCAACCGCCATAGCAATTGCAATAATGGCCATTGCTGTGGGGCTTAAATTGCTGGTCTTTTTATGAATTCTCAGTTCTACAAGCTTTTGGTAAATCAGCTCAATATTTTCAGAATAATCAGGATCATTGTAGACATCATTCATCCAAGCCAAGTCGTCAGTTGTAGCCATTTGGGAAAGAACTTCTTGAAGTGACTGGTCTTCTTTTTGGACAATATCCAGTGTTATTCCATGTGTAGCATGGATTTTTACGCCACCAACGATCGCATTATAAACGGCTGTCTCTGTCTGGTTTTGGATAGTCTCGGTTTTGATTTTCCAAGTTGTTTCCTTAACCCAATTGTAAAAATAACTATCTTGCTCTTTAGCAAGTAGTAAATTGACTTTGCCGTTTCTAGCACTCAGCTGCGCACCGTCAGCAGATTTTATTTTAGTAGCTTTAAGAGTTATATCTCCAAAATCAGAAGATATAAGAACATCACGCCCTGCTTCTAGAGCAGTACGAATTGCAATTGTTTGAAATTGCTGTTCCTGCAAAGTAATATTTCGCACTTTTCCAGAACGAGACGAGCTAAATTGATTAAATTCATTACCAATATAAACCCCTTGCTCTGCAAGTATACGAAGGTAACCGGACTCTGAAATCAACTTTGCAGCATTAATTTCAATCGCCCCTGATGCCAACAGCATTATGTTGTCTTTCGCACTCAAGCGACTACCGACATACTCAACAATGTCTTGTTTCTCGTTATAACCACCAACAGGTTCATTCCGATTATAAGTTGTAAATTGAGTAGTTAGCTTTATGCTTCCATTTGCAGCTAAAACTATATTGTTTCCAGATATTGTACCACCAGTAACTATAAGGTCCCCGTGGGAGCGGATCGAAATATTACCATTGGTCGCATCTATACTCGCTATTTGTCCTAAACGAGTACCTTGTTCATATTTAGTTGCAAATCGATGCACTACAGTTTTTTGCTGATATTGATTAGCTATAATATTGACATTATCTTTAGCTGAGAAATGACCGGAAAGATTTTGTAAGGTGCCACCCACAATTAAATTCAAATCACCATCAGCAATAAGACTAGCACCTTGGCTAACAGTAAAGTCTCCGGCAGTATTGATAAAAGTGCCTCTGCGAGAATATATTGTACCCGCATTAACTGTTATTGTATTAAACTTAGCCTCATCTCCAGAAAACTCAACTCTATGGCTATCAACCAATAAATTGGCAACGGTTGCATCAGTAAGATGAACTATTGGAACTAAAACGGACTCTTTATTAATGACCCTGATTTCAGGCCAAATAAAATTATGCCCAAATGAGTTAATCTGTGCTCGAGTAATCTTATCACCAAACTTTGACGATGATACCGCACTGAATTGATAAGCATTATTATAAAGATCATTTATTTGCTCAATCTCGTTTGAGTAGGAGTCACTAATTAAATTTCTATTTAATAGGTTAAATATTTGAGCCCTAATAAAACGTGATTGAACATATTGATCTCCAATACGCTTACCTAGTAAATAGTTAGGCACGAACACAGTAATACCATTATTAATGATCGGTATCATCTGTGGTTTAGGCAATGAGCCTTTTCTAAACTCGATTAGTTTCTTATGCAATGACTCAATGGTTTGCACAGTCAAACCTGCAGAGTCATTAATATAAAATACTTTCTCAAACTGTCTATCTTTATTATAAACTCGCTCAAACTGAGGGTTCGAGTTTACATCAGACTCAATAAATGAATCAGAAAGTAATTCAACAGCTTGCACAGTGGCCGGCAAACAAATCTGCAACAACATCAAGAATGACATGAAACAAGCTGTAATCCTTTGCCACAAAGGAGAAGCAACAGCTATATTTTTCTTCGTTTTACTATTCATATATGCACCCTGTTGCTTAACGTGGCAAATAGTTCATTAACTCAGCAACAGAAACTCGCTTAGTTAAATCATGGGATTCAGAGAAACTTCTAGTTCCGGCATATTGCACTGTGACAGTATATTGTTCGGTCTGTTTGTAACTAACCAAAACATCATTGTCACTTAGAGAATAAGAAATAAAACTTATCGTATTAGACGTGGTTCCTTTTACTTTACCATCACGCACCTGTTTGAAATTAGCACTCCAAAGATTAGAATCGATTGGCAATGTAGATACGTACTTTTTAGCTGCATCACTGTACTGCTTTTCAGTGTAATGCTTATTATCAGTATTATTTGATGAACACACTGCTTTACCTGGTGAGCCTGCTGCTGATTTCATTAAAACTTCAATAGGGATTCTAACACTATAACTTTCTGTAATAACATTCGTATAAGGGGCATGGTTATAGCCATAGAATGTATTTAACTGCTTATATCCAATAATGGCAAAACACCCATCAATAGAATAAGACGAATATGAAAGTAAGCTACTAACACGAGTGAATGCCTTCCTCTGAGAGTCTGTCCAAGTAACTGGTTGAATAGGTAGAGAGGCAACGTAAGCCTTACTTGCAGCTTCCAGTTGTGAAGGAGTATACCCAGTAGCACCTAATTCACGATCTTTAGCTTCCTCACTTAGCAACCAATTTATACTTACCTGGAAATTATTGTTTTTACAGTTACTATATTGGCGATTAACGCCCCATCCTTTAAAGACTTCCATTTTACACTGAGTCCTAACTCCGGAAAGAATATCACCTTGGACTTCAGAATGTTTGACCGTTCCATATTCATAATCATTATTTTTATAGAAGAATGGTGCCAAATATTTATTGATAGCTTCAATTTCTTTAGATTTTCTTACATTAATATTTGCAACTACCAAATCGGCTTGTGATGCAACATCTTTATCAACACCATAAATGCTCCCATTAACTGAAAATAAAGTTTCAGCTTCCGCAAGTGTTGTCACATTATCACCATCACAGGTTCGAAACATTAAACAGTCACGTATGCCATGCAAATTTGTATAGTCATAATTTTCGGATACTTCTAAACCAATGGTTTTGATTTCAGTTTGATGAAAGTGTGCATCATTGAAAATTTCAAAATAAGACAACTCATTAACAAAACTTTCTCGTTCCGAATCATTAGTACTACCATCACTAAATAAAAACTCACCAAAAGAATATATCCTTGCTGGTGGAGAATATGCAATAATCTTAGCTACAGTACCAACACCTGCAGAATCAAATTGACGCCCTTTGTCTCCACTCATTGTCATCTGATTATAAACATAATTTTCCATTTGCATTCGATAGCGCTCATTACTTAGTTTCGGGCTATTTATAATAAACTTTCCTGTTTGATTTACTCCGATTATGCCAGAAGAGTTCAGAACATAGTTAGATGCTTTAATTTCAATTTTATTCTCAGCTCTAACAGAAACCTGATTTGAAAGTTTATTCTTAATAGAAATGCCTGCAGTCCAATCATCTGATGACGATTTAACAATAGAGTACGGGTTAATATTTTCAAAAGCTTTAGCCTGGATAAATATATTATTTGCAGAAATATTAGCAGATAAGTCAGTTGCTAGAACACCTGATTCATTTACATCATAAAAAACACCAAGTTTGAGAGATGTGATATCAGGTATAATAGGAAGGAATTTTACTTCTCTCGAAAACACTCTTTTGTCGCTACGAGAACCATTAATCACATTTCCATTATTAGATTTAAGAACAACCTCTCCAGCTTTAATATCACCACCATAACTATTAGAAATGTTCCCCTCTGCCTCAGCACGAATAATTTTAGATGATAGCCTGCCTGAGTTAAAAATATTTCTCGCCGCAACTTCAGTCAATGTTGACTGAACATAACCAGCGATATAAGAATCTTCACCTGATATCAATGAAAGATCATCGCTGACAACTGAAGCATTAAGATCTAATCTATTTATTGATTTTATAAGAACTTTATTATCAGAAGACAATTTTCCTTCAGCGACAATATTACTTAAACTATTCTGGGATGATTTTTTTCCTACACTTTGAACAAAAATACCTTCTATAGGTGCATAGAACTGCTCATTTAATGTACTCGTCGATATAACATCAGATATAGTACTCAAATCAGCTGTGGGTGTGATTTTGATATTCTTAGGACTAATAATTGCAATTGAAGCGGCACGAACTTTTGCACTTAATAAAAAATCCTCTGGAACAACATCCGCAGAGACAATTCTCAAATTCTCATAGTCAATTACCATCTTCCCTGGATAAAAGTTAATTCCGCCAGAACCAACGACCTTTCCACCATTAGGATGAATAACATAACCACCTTCTGGGTGAACATCCGCTCTCATGTTAATATCAACAGTTCCGACAACAGATATATTATCAGCAATAAATTCTAACGATTGAACACCTGGAGATATCAAATTTGACACTTGAATACTTCCAGACCCAATAGCTGACAATTTACCAACAACTCCAGAGCTATGTACTAACTGTTTACTATCCATTGATGCATTAGCAAAAGTGACCCTTCCTGCATTATTAAATGAACATCCTGCACAAGTTAAAACAGATGATGATACAAGTATTATATTCGCAGGTGCGCCAATAATTTCAATTTCATTTGCTATAGAAATGTTTTTTGATTTAATGATGATTGTGTTTGCAGGTGCGACACTGTCAGTAAAGCTGTTGAATATCACAAGTTTTTTAGAAGAGATGGAGAACATAGAAAACTCATTATACGATATTCCACCCGACGGTTTATCTATGATCAAAGTATCGAAATTCGAAGCTTCTTGTGAGATAAACTTACTCTCACCACTGCCCGCTAAAACTGATACCGCACCGTATGTCATACCAGTAAAAAAAACGTTCAAGGCTAATAGTGTGAAACAAAAAAACTTAAAATTTGTGATTCTCATAACATTCCATGTCTTTTGACATTTGGATTAATAAAAAATTACCCTAAACATTAACATAAATACTTAAAATGTATCAATACAGGTTTAAAAAAATAATTCAGACAATATACAGAATAAAGAACTGATTGACAAAACAAAAACAATTAAACAACAAAAAACTCACTTAAAATAGAGTGTCAACTTCAGAAATCAAAACTTTATTATCAATATTCTAAATTGCAGGAATACAAAAGTTTACTATCTAAATAAATATGCGAAGACCACACAGTATATTAAGTAAAAGATTAATCAGTAAACATTTACATTTAGCGTAAGTTATCTAAGTGTACCTAATTAAGAGTATACTCAGGCTTTGTTTCCTAAATCGGTTGAACTAAATCAGTAGCCGCTGATCTGATCGACACAGCCTATCAACTAACCCCTCAACCGAGCCAAAACTAGCTATAGAACAACCAACTGGAAGCAATACAATCAGGCTTAAATTAATCGTGGCTCATTTACCTTCTGGATTGATGAAGGCGCTATTGCCCACTGGAAGGCCAATGCAGAGCAACCAGGGAAAGGTCGCCCTCGCGAGTTTAACGACTTAGCCATTACCACTGCGCAGATGGTTAAACGTGTTTTCTCTATGCCACTGCGAGCGCTGCAAGGCTTCATTAACTCGGTGTTTAAATTGGGTGGCATTTTACTAATGTGTCCAAATCACACTTGCATCAGCAAACGCGCAAAAACGGTCGATATTGCTTTTAAAACCAAGACTCGCGGCATCATCGAGCACTTGGCACTTGGCAATCGACTCCACAGGCTTAAAGGTTTACGGTAAAGGTGAGTGGAAAGTGAAGAAACACGGCACAGACGGAAAGCGCAGAATGTGGCGTAAACTGCATATTGCCGTAGATACACATACTCACGAGATTATTGGTGCAGAACTCAGCTTATCAAATGTGACCGACGCTGAAGTCATGCCGAATTTGCTCAAACAAACCCATCGTAAAATCCGCAATATCTCAGGTGATGGTGCTTACGACACGAGATCCTGTCATGATGCCGTTCGTAGAAAACGCGCTTTAGTGCTCATCCCGCCTCGGGAAGGTGCAGCGCTCTGGGAACAAGGACATCCAAGTAACTTAGCGGTCCGTTGGCAACAACTTCATGGCTCAAAAAAACAGTGGAAGAAGCGCTATGGGTATCATCGTCGGTCAATCTCAGAAACTGCCATGTATAGGGTAAAGCAACTACTCGGTGGCAGATTAAGCCTGCGAAATTATAACGGTCAAGTAGGAGAACTTACGCGATGATAAGGGCGTTAAACAAGCTCACTAGGCTAGGTATGCCTGAAATTCACAATATATTAAACAATTATGAGGGGCTTTGTTCGCTGAGTCGATTTAGGAAACAAAGCCACAGTTAACACGTAAAGTGACTCATTTGTACTTTAATAAATCTTAACATGCAGAAATCGTGTGTTTACGCGCATTTTTTTGCTATTTTTGAAGCGAATTGCTCGATTTTGTCGATAGACTTCGATTATGCATACAGAACTGCATAAATAGTCAGATTTTGACTCATATCTGACTTCTAACTAGCTTATGCGTGCAGAAGCATATCAGCACACAACGAACACGAGATCTCTAGGCTTATGCGTGAGTCAGTCTCTCAGAGACTAATTCACACATAAAGCTCACTTTGGACAAAAGCGCGTTTGCTATATTACTCAAAATCGTCTTGTTCACATTACGATAAGTATGGCGAGGGTCAAAAGTTTAAAATTAGGGGACCATTTCAAAGTCCCTAATGGGCACCACCAACGGTTATGCTCATGAAAGCGTCTTCTCTAAGGAAGGTGCAACGTAAGCGTCACCTTGATTTACTTGTACTAGCTCAGACCTGATCTGACAGTTGCCCATTTTTTAGGGTGCCACTGTCAGTTTAGATTTGAGCTAAATTCTTTTCAGCCCAAAACCGTTTCCCATCTATTAATGTGGCCAGTGGTGTTCTGCCGCAGCACATTTTACCTTGATGGGTTCGTTCATTGTTGTAATAAGCCAGCCATTCGTCCAGATCTTTTTGTAGTTCCTCCATGTTACCGTACAGTTTTTTTCGGAAAGTAACCTGATAAAACTCATTCAAAATAGTTTTATGGAACCGTTCGCAGATCCCATTCGTTTGCGGGTGTCGCGCCTTCGTCTTAGTGTGTTCTATATCGTTAATCGCTAAATACAGCTGATAGTCGTGCTGTTCCACTTTGCCACAGTATTCGGTTCCTCTGTCAGTTAAAATGCGCAACATGGGCAGCGCCTGTGTTTCAAAGAACGGTAATACTCTGTCGTTGAGTAAATCGGCCGAGGTGATTGGGGTTTTCGTGGTATACAGTTTCGCGAAAGCAACTTTGCTGTAAGTATCGACAAAGGTTTGCTGATAAATCCTGCCTACGCCCTTAAGACTACCAACGTAAAAGGTATCTTGTGAGCCGAGATAACCTGGATGATGCGTTTCAATTTCACCACAGGCTTCATCGTCTTGCTGCTTACGCTCAAGGGCGGCAACTTGTTCATCCGAAAGGATTATCCCTTCTAGCTCGACTTTGGCTTCGAGGGCTTTTAATCGCTTTTTGAAGTTCTCTAAGCCATGCCGTAACCAAATGGAGCGCACGCCACTAGCGGAGACAAATATCCCTTGTTTTCGAAGTTCGTTACTAGAGCGAGACTGCCCATGGGCAGGAAATGCGATAGCATGTGTTAAGACGGCATTTTCAGTTACATCATCAACACGATTCTTGAGGTTAGGTGTTCTTCTGGACTGATTAATCAACGACTCAACACCGCCGTTTTCAACCAGTTCTTGATAGCGATAGAAAGTATCACGGGAAAGCCCCATGATTTTACAAGCTCTAGACACGTTTCCCAATTCTTCAGCGAGATTGAGTAAACCAGCTTTGTGTTTAATGATGGGATTGTTAATATGAAGCATGAGAGTTACCTTTTTGCTTTGATTAAGTTTCGACACCTTTATCAAAACGGTTAACTCTCATCTTTTCAAGATGATGTGTCAGATCTAGTCTGAACTAATACAATTTACTTGTTAAATTAAACTTGCTTGTTTTGTTCCATAAAATAATTCCCAGCGTTAACTAACTCGTTTAAATAAGCTATTACTATCTCATCAAAAATATCAAGCGCACTAAGAAAATCATTTATAGTTAGTATTATTTTTTCATCTTTTACTTTCCCATTATTATGTGTAAAAGCATTTCTGATTTCTAATATTTTAATAATTAACCCATTACTTGGCTTTGGAAATGGAAGCCCAAATAAAGCCTCAGCTATCCTTGCAACCTTGATTGGATCGTGAAGTGTAGTTTCTCTTAATTTTATCTTAAAATCTTTAGCGTTTCCGTTTTTTTTTATTTTCAAATAGCCTTGATCCTTTGGATCTAACTTTGAAATATTGGCTATTGCGTTATCCATAAACGCATCCTTCCTAAGACATGCATCTAGCAAGTCGTGTACAAAGCCCTCATATGCAGAAATAACTCCAGAAAGTAAAGTCCCATAAAGAAATGAATTATCTTCTCTTATCAACTCTTTTGTTGGGATAATTGCACCTTGTTTCAGTGATCGTAAATTATTTTGAAACTGTTCTGTTAGAGATTTTAGATCGAGTAATACAATCCACCATTCAAAAGCTTCATTCGTTAAGGCGGCCATACGATCAATCTCTGCTAGTTCTTCATCTAAAGGATCAAAATCAAATTCATCAAATTCCATTTCTAGCTCCATGCTTGCTATTATCCAAAATGTAGTGGCCAACTGTTTAGTTGGCCATCAAGACCAATTTTCGAGATTGTTGTGATACAAATTTCGATGCAAAGAGTTGGCGTAATAAGGAATATAAAATGTTTAAAAATACTTATTGACGCCATATAGTTGTTATACAGAGGCTGCTCGGCGATGGTTTTGGTATTCTGACAAGCTGAATGATATAACCTCTAAAAACACCATAGCTATCCAATACATTGCCATTGGGTTTATAAATTTAAATAATTCATCAGAGTCAATAACTTTACCACTTTCAATATTTTTAGCGCCACCATTAAGGTTATGAAAGAACCTATTCCTAATACTAATTATGAAGCTACCCATTTCACAATACTTTATTGAAAGTCTATCAGGCTCAAGTGTAGACTCATGAATAAAATCGGTTGAAATCACTTTCTTAACCTCATTAAAAATTTGAGACTTAACATCATCAGATGCAATAAAGTTAATATCTACCGAAGTATTTGATATACTATCACCTCTATAAATAATGTCGATGAATGTTTTAAAAAAACCTAATTCCTTCTTTTCAGAATCGCCAACAAACAATTCTTTCAGATTATTAAATGAACGCTGAAAATCTTGTGTTTTTGATGTGTAAATCAAAGGGAAAGAATAAGATATTTTTTCTAAAATTCTATAAATATAAATAAAAGCAGAAGTATGAGATTTTCTATTTGTATGTAAAATAAAATGAGACAATTCTGAAAGTATTACAGAATAAAAACCTCTGTTCTCATACTTCTTATTATCGATAAATAATGCTAAATCATTCGCCTTTACATCTTCTGAAAAGTATGTAGGAAATTCTTTTCCCCAGTTTCTAAATTTAGATAAGTCGCTAGAAAAATAATTTACCGTACTTTTTATTGTTTTACTTGTATAATTATGAGTCAACGTCACATTTCCAGACAAAAGACGAATTATGAGCAAAATTTCTGGGTCTCTATTATTTGTAATCTTCAACTTTTCTGGAAGCTGCCCAATAAAACGTAATGGCAAGTTATCCTTATAACTGAATGTTTCATATAAAGGCATTAAGAAGTTAACTCCATGAAATGCTCAACTAATTCCATCTCATCAAACTCAGAGTATTCCGCATAGTTTTCAATATAGTTTCGCGATAACTCACGCCTAAACTTACCTAAATTTACTTTTGATGGATTAATTGCTTTAAATGCTGCCTCAAATAAATTAATTGATGCAGAGAATTCATCAGGAGAAACATCAATAATCACATCATAAGAAGCCTTAACACCTACAGAGAAACCAATCAAATTATTCCCAATTTTCAACCATTTTTTTGTCAAATCGTTCTCAGAAAGTTTTTCAATAAGCTTAATTACTTGCTTAAAGTCTATATCTTCAGCAGTCGGTTGCTTATCCATTATTCTTCCAACAATGATCTGATCCATTTTTTCACCAATGATCTTGTTATTATCATTATTTACACAATCAGTCAAAAATGCCAGATATGCTTTTGATAAGTCTCCTAAATCAAAAGCATCTTTAATAATAGATTTCCCTCTTTCTTTTTCTGTTTGAACATCCAAATTCACATCAGTGAAATCAAATAACTCTTGAGTAAGGATCTCTATTTGATGCCTTGGCGTCATTGGTTTTTGGCCATTATTAAGAGTTATCATTCGATACAACAACTTATCCTCACTAGGTGATATAATGACGTTTAAATATAGTGACTGAGTATCATCAAAACGTTCATTATCTTTTGCACGATTTAACGTACTTAAGCGCTGAATGCCATCCAAAACATAACCAGAATTGATATTTTCTTCAATATATCTAGCAATATCAGCTTCGTCCGTTATTTCAAAATTCGGTTCTACAAATGCAATGGTTAGAGGGGGCATAAGACATTTATCAAGAATATCTCTTTCCAAGCGTGCATAGAATTTTTTATCTTGAGTTTTTCGTTGAGCAGAAAAACGGTCAATTAATGGGTAAAGATTATCAATCGCGTAACGATATGTTGTTTTTCCTGTTGCGACAACACTATCAATTACTCCGTCTTTAGTTTTATCAAATATTATAACATTCATAATTAGCCTTTAAAATCTCACGTCAATGATTCAACAATACTCTATTAATCAAACAGATGGTATCTTGCCGTTAAGCTAACCAGTTTCAAATATAAACACGTACATGAGCGCAAACCTGTGAGCATCGCAGTGACCTACAAATGGCCAAAACTTGTCATTTCTCACTTACTTTCCAACAGTGAAAATGCTGGCAACTGAAAGTCAGATTTACTATTGACAACCCAACTATATACTTGAAAATGCTCACCACTAAGTTCTTTAATTCGATGGTCTGTCTCAATATTATTCTTGCACGTTTGCTGCCATAGAGTATTTACTTGCCGTATGAAGCTGACCTCGACTTCACCAGAGCGCTCATTGAAAGCTATTGTCCTGACAAAGTTGCTCAATGCATCAGCTTTAAATTTCTCTTCGTCAGTTGGGTAAAAGTAAAACTTCATACTAGCTCCAAGAGTTAAAGTATTTATTCATTATCTTCAGGGTATTAAATACTTGTTACAGTTAGTCACAGCCACATCTACGTCAATTGGTATAGATGATGCTATAGGAATTTGCTTTTTTGTGATAGCGGTTTTATACAGTTTGATAGATAATTCCTTGATAAATTTTCAGCTTTCTCATTCTTTTACGCTCACTTTAGACTAATTTTTTAATTTGATTGACAGTATCTTGGCCTCGCATTAAGGCTGATACTCGTACCACATCCTCTCCAATGCTTACAACTATAAGGCTGACAGCTTTTAGCTATCGGTCATTCCATTTAGTTTTGAGGGGGTAATCCTGACAAGCATACTGGCTGGTTTTTGAAAGAGAGTAGGAACATGACTTCTAGGTTGAAAGTAACATCATCACATTAGCTTTACATGCATTTTTAACTTTGAAACGGCTTTGGGGCATATCCTCGTTAGCACTTAACGATCGGCATACTTCGCCACTTAGTCGTGTATTGAGGCGTCAGCAAATCCCTCCGCATTGCCCATTTTTGCTCTATGCCTTGAACCGCGATAAACAGAGTATCACTGCCATAGCGTTGGTTAATGTGATCGAGTGTAAGCATCAGTGCTGGCTTTGCTGTCGGTGGATTGAACAAGTCTAATTGGCTGTGTTTCTCGCTCGCTAAATCAATCAAACCAACGCCTATCTTGTAATAGCGTACACCTTCGCGAAATAGCTTGGGGGCGGCTTCACAAACTGCTTTCGTCAACTCTATCGTACAGTTCGTCGGACAGGGGAAATGCACCACGGTTTTATAGCTAACAGGCCGCTCATCATGGGGTGAGTTACTCGCAAATAGCAGCATCGTCTTGCAAACTGAGCCTTGCTTACGTGCTTTAGCTGCTGCAATCCCCACATGCTTGCTCAGTGCTTGGAGTAACGATTCAAAATCAGCAATGCGCTCCCCCATGCTTCTTGTCGAGAATATCTGCTTCTTATCAGCTCTCGCTTCATCCCACACCTTGCATACTTGGCCGTTAAGCTCTCGTACTGTCCGCTCGACTTCAATGCTGAACTGTTTACGGGCTAACCCCGCTGGCATGTTCGCTAGGTCAAACGCAGTACGGATATTCATCAGTTCAAGCTTTGCACTAATCCTGCGCCCAATTCCCCAAACATCACCTACTGCTAGCTGCTTTAGAATAGCGGTTCGGTCTTGGTTATTGTCGATAACACAAACCCCTTTATAACCCTCAATCTTCTTAGCAGCATGGTTAGCCAGTTTTGCCAAGGTCAGGGTTTCCGCAATTCCCACACAAACTGGCAAGCGAGCTTCTTTCCACACTGCTCGTCTTATTAATTGACCTTGAGTATGTAGGCATTTTATTGCTGGATAGCAGTTCTTAAACGACAGGAACGTTTCATCAATGCTATAGACATGCTGCTCAGGCGCAAAGCGGCCAATGATATCCATCATCTTGCTCGACAAGTCAGCATACAGTTCATAATTAGATGAACACGCAATCACACCACGCTCCGCACACTGCGCTTTGACTTGAAAGTAAGGCACAAACTTCTGAATACCCGCCTCTTTTGCCTGCCTATTGGCAGCAACAATCATCCCATCATTATTACTGAGCACAACAACAGGCTTACCACGCCAATCAGGTCGGAATACTTGTTCCGCACTACAGTAAAAGCTATTGGCATCGACTAGCGCAAACATCTACTTTTTACCCAATTTTTTACTCAATACAGGACTTTTACGGTGGCAACGAATAGAACGAGTGATAACGCCTTCAATACTAAACTCGTCGTATTCATGAATAATGACGGGCTGGTGTTGCTGATTAGAGGAAAGCAGTAAACGGCGGGGGATATCAATGATTTTACAGACAAACTCCCTATTTAAATTGGCTACAATGACATCGCCATTTCGCACAGTCTCGTGGCGGTCAACAATGAGAATATCACCATCAAAGATGCCGACATCTTGCATCGAGTCCCCTAGGGCATAAGCCATAAAAGTTGAGCTTGGGTGGTCGACCAGTAGCTCATCCAAGCTTAGACCTAGCTGAGTGTATTCAGCCGCAGGTGACTCAAAACCTGTAATGCCAGCACGGGCAGGAATAGGGATAACACGCATTGCAATGAACCACTGTCAATATATACAGTGATTATAATCGCAGAATAGCAGCTAGCAAGATCTATTGAACGACCTCGATATAACACCATTGGTTCTTTTCTTTATCGAATGCAGCACTGATGTGCATTGGTGAAGTGTCGCCCTGCTTAGCTCTGAGCAACGCAACATCGGAAACCTCCGACAAGTCATCAATACATTGAGGCTGAGTTAGGGAGTATAAAAACATAGCAGCATAACCGAAAATGGTTAACGCAGCTGTCGCTACAAGAACACGTATAGGTCTGAAAACCATAGGTTAGCCATCCTTAGCGCAGAATCAAAATACCATTTATCGATATGACATTAGTATAGTTTTACCTTAGTTCAAGTAGGATTGGTGCATCGTAATTAATTTTTTGTCTGTATAGACGTTACTAATATACAAAACTTTCTTTGGAGTAAAAAATTCACTGAATCGCGTACTTCACCAGACGACTTTCAGCACCATAACAACAGAACTGAAATGCAACAACAGTGTCACATCTAGTCTGAATATGTGTTGGCGTATATTTCACCACTCACAGTCATTATCATAGCGATCCTTAAGGTATTCCACTTTATTGAGAAGGCAGCCTTCAATTACATTTTTAGCAAATTTGTAGTCTTCGCCAAGGATATCGGCACAATAATGAGCAGCATCAAGGGGTAGGTACCTCTAAGCATTCTATGAATTATCAGTTATTCTAGCCTTTAGGAGCCAATGATAACTCATATCAGAATGAACCATTCTTTTACAAATTCTAATATATTTCAGTACTGATCTTCCTGAAATAAGCTCCCTAACATCATCTAAATCATAATGGCTATTATTTAACATTCGTCTTAGATATTCGACACCATACTTAGTATTATACCAATTAATATTTGTCATTGTAATATATGAAAAACTGTGTAATCTCTTCAAAACCTCTATAAGTCTAGACTCACTAATTCTAATATCCAGCTCACACCTAACCAAATCTGTTAGACATTCAATTTCCTCAAATTCGAAAATAGCCTCCTTAGACGGAGCATCTTCATGTCCTATTATGATATAACCTAACTCACCAACATTAATACCTCCACCTAAACCATTTTTATTTCTTCGAATATTTTTCCTAGAAACAGAAAAGACTTCACCTAAAAAATATCTAGAGTTAAATCTGTTATATAAAAAGAGAGCTATCTTTATCTCATTGATTTTCAAAAATGAATTAGAATAGACATTTGAGCAAAAGTAATCACTGTTTTTTTCATACTTCAAATCAGATA
Organism: Shewanella sp. DNRA4; assembly: GCF_012843185.1. NCBI lineage: Bacteria > Pseudomonadati > Pseudomonadota > Gammaproteobacteria > Alteromonadales > Shewanellaceae > Shewanella > Shewanella sp. DNRA4. The sequence goes on along the minus strand of NZ_JABAIP010000003.1, from coordinate 158,674 downwards.
ATTCAGCAGCCTCACTTCCTTCTGAATATTGGAAATCAGAGTAGTAATCCAGCAAGAACCTTGCCATATAAATTGAATTTTCCTGTTTCTTTTCTGTAATTGACTCAGGGACAGGAATTATTGGATTTTCAATTGTACCTATATCAGCCATAACTTTCCTCTCTATAACTGTTAGTACGCCCATTCATTTGGCTAAGTGCTCAACTATACTATCATTCATCAAAAAGAACACAAGATGTATGCAATTTTACTAATTAAATGATTAAAAACAATAAGATAAATATTTAACAAATACTTATAGACTCCTGACTTAGGATACAGCATGGATTCTAAGGGAATATGACTGTACCTAACTTCTACTCATGCCTCATGTGTTAATAGTCGGGTAACTTTCTAGAGGAGCACACCATGAAGAAACAAAAAAATCACTCTAAATCCCAAGTGCAACAAGGTAAAAACAAGGAGAATCAGCTGCGTAAGGTAACAAAGAAAATCACACCACCGAAGAAGCCAAAAATAAAGGCCATCACAAAGACTAAAAATTTAAAAGGCAATTTAGTAAAGGGTATTCAAGACTATTCAATATCCACATTCGAATACATTGTTTACGACCCAACAAAGCCATTAGTGGTAGAAGACAAGCTTCCAAAGTTTGGCCTAGAACTAGTGAAGTCTATCTCGTTTGCCTCAGCCTCATGCATTGAATTTGCTGCTGCTGGGATGCACTGCGTCCTTAGCTGTGCTATCTCCAATATGTTCCGCATCCGCCCCTATGCCGACAATAAAACTTACTTAGTAACCCCTAATCTTTCAGGTGTCATTATTGCTGAACCAGGGAGTAATAAATCTGCTCCATCACAATTATTAATGCAAATCATTAATGATATCCAATTGCAATTGGCAGAGGAATTCGCAGAGAAGTCAAAGGTCTTCGAAAAAAATTTAATCAAGCAGCAATTGGATAATAGTTATTTCAAAAATGAAGCTCGTCGACTTAATGACATGCTACACAATTTTCCGCCTCACTCTAAAAAGGCCGAAGAGATCCGCGAGGAACTGGATAGTGTCTTGGAACAGTGTGTTGAGTTACCAAAGCCCATCTACTCGACTATTTTGACAGTACAAGACGTGACACTAAAAGGCTTGATGCAGATAGCTGCTAATCAAGCTGTTCCTGTCTTAATTTACAAAGATGAACTAGCCGTCTTTTTAGAAGACATATTTGAACGCAAAAATGGAAACATTCGTCGCTACTTAATCGAAACAATGGATGGCAAAAGCAACTATACCAATGTCACTGCTAACAAGCGCAATCATTCTGTGCGCCCACCAGTTGCTTCAATCATAGGCACAACACAGCCAAGCGTGATTAAAAAGCTGATCAGCAAAGTATTAGAGGAGAAGATCGCCAACGACGGTTATCTCGATCGCCTACAATGTATTGCCTATCCAAACTCAAAATATCTGGAACCGTATACCGGAGATAATGTAAAACGGGATGAAGTGCTTAAAAAACTAAAAAAGCTGCTCTTTATACTTTATACCACAGCACAAGACCAGCTCATCGAAGTCAGTTTATCTGATCAAGCAAAATCAATCTTTGAAAAATTCAAGGTTAGTTTAGCTAAGCAGCAAAAATCGGATGCTGTCTCTGAAAATGTTAAAAACAAACTCTCAAAGTACCCCGATATGGTGTTGAGCATCACACTGATATGCGCGGTATTACGTCAATACGAAAAGGATCCAAAGTCACTTTTCACACTCAAAACACTCGAAAGTACTGATATCCGTATGGCAATACATTGGGCAAAACACTACCTGATGCATTTAAAAAAACTTTGGGGTTCTAAAACTCCAAAAATGCAAAATGCACTGAAAATCTTGAAAAACCTCAACAAGCTCATGGATAAAGATCGCTGCTTCACTACTCGTGATATCACTCAACGCAATTGGGCTGGGATCAAAAATGACAACGACAAAGCCAAAAAGGCACTGGAAGTGCTGGTCAATGAAGGGGTTATTAAATCTGTAAATACCAACAAGAAGACCGGACGTCCCTCTGAAAAATGGCAGGTAATTGTCAATATCGTTGATTAATTCGGTTTGTGATGGGGAGGGACACCTCCCCTCTATTTAACAGTTTACAGAGAGAATTCTAATGAAACACAAATCATCTAAATCAATCATTAATAGTACTATGTCTAATAGTTCTAAGTACTTAGATAACACTAACAATGATATTCACATTACACCAGATAACTATCTAGAAGCCATCCCTCAGTATCGTGTTAGCCATAATGCGTTTGTCTCTAAGTCTATGCACCTACGTCTAGCCGAGCATACAGCGCTAAACGTGATGGACACAAAAGCGCTGAAATACGCATTGCAACATGCCACTGTAGGTTATGTCTCTGATAGCGCGAAAGGCCTGCACCTTCAGAGTATTTTGCTTGCATCTCAATTAGCCAATCCACAGGCATGGGCGTGTTATCCCATCATCGATAAACTGCATATTACTGTGGATGTGGCTGAAGATGAGATGAATGAGCTATACCGTCAATTTCCGTCTATCTATGAAAGCACTCAATTCAAGTGCTCTAAGAAAAAAACTAAGCGCCAGAATGGCCAATTCTATAGTGATGTACTGACATTCTCATTAAAGACTGATAAGACCGCACAGATACGCATTTTCTTTGGTGATAACGCTAAAAGTCGTGCCACCAAGCACAATAAGCTAAGATTTGAGCTTATTCCTGCGAGGTTTACGCCCAAACAGATTAATGAGTTTTTCTATCAACTTAAGCGTTCTAAGTGCATTAAGGACTATAAGGCAAAGATGCAAAACGCTAAGGTCACTCGTTGTGATGTCGCCATAGATTTGTTGTGTGTTTCAACACCCTTAGTGATTGTAGATAAGCCAAAGGTTAAACATTTTAGTAACCACAGTCAGCATGAGCATAAGGAAATGCGCTTTGTTCAAACGATGTACATCTGCAAGCAAGGTGATAGCCACATCGTTGTTTATAGTAAGTCAGAAAAGTTGTTAGAGAAGTCGCATAAACAGGCCAAGAATAGGCTATCGATGCTCATTAATGAAGACGGTAACCCCTTATCCATCTCACGATATGAAAACGTCTACCGCCCCCAGCAGTCTGGAAGCACTTTGTTGCTGCAAGACCTACATAAAATGAGTCACTTGTTTAAATCTGTCGAAATCTATAACCCTGACATACTCAGCAATTTAAATGAGGCAGAACGCAAATTAGCACTTAGAGATGGTCTAATGGTTTATTTGAAAAATGAGTACGATGAAACCGCCTTTATGGCTCGGAGTGAAATGCTTCAGCGTCATGCAATGTTTATTAATCGTAAACAGTTTAAGTTGATGCAAGAGAAAGTGCTGCGTAAGTTACGAAAGTGCATCATATCGCCCAAAGCTTAGCCAACCTAACCGTGTCAAAAACAGCGGCTGAAAAATAGCCGCACTTGTGATACCATACGCTTACAGTGTGGTATCACTATTCCCTTCTGTTTCAATCCCCTAGCAACATATCAATCTGATTCTTACTGGAGTTATCTATGACTACAGCGACTGCTTATGCGCTCTATTTGAGCCGTCTTGCGCCCAACAGTCAGCGCTCGATTGCTTCGCAGATGCACAGCATTGCACAGCTGATGGACTGGCCTGACGAAGCGATAGGCAAGCAACTCAGCAGCATTAACTATCAACAAGCGATGCAGATACGCGCATTGCTTATCCACGAGCAGTGGTCGGCGCGCTCGATTAACCGTGCGATGACCGCGATTAAGAGTATCGTCAAAGTTGCGGCCTTAATGGGTGAAGCGGATATGCAGCAAGTCGCGCATATCAATAGCATCGCTAACATGAAACACGGTGCCCATCAGGGTAATCCCCTGAGTGCTGAGCAAGTCACTAAGCTGCTCGCCTTACTTTCCAAACGCCAAGACACGTATGGGCTTCGTACATTAGCTATCTTTGCGCTATTCCTCGGAACGGGGCTGCGCCGTAGTGAACTTGCGGCACTGATGCTCGCTGATTATGACAGTTCAACATCAACGATTAAGGTGGTTGCGGGTAAAGGTAATAAGAGCCGTATTCTGTTCTTACCCGATTGGGTTGAACAGCATGTCATCGCTTGGCTCAACGTGCGCAAGATGCAATTGGGGCCACTCATTTGCCACTGTCGCACGACTGGCATTATCGTCCATTACCGCCCCGTGAGTCAGGATGCGCTCTATCGGTTAGTCAAAGACAAGTTGGGAGATATCGGCGTAATGGGTGCATCACCCCATGATTTACGTCGCACCTTTATTACTCGGCTACTGGAGCAAAATGTTGATATCAACACCGTGCGCCAAATGGCCGGCCATGCGGATATCAGTACCACCACTATTTACGACAAACGCGGTGATGCGTTTATGCGTGAAGCCGCTGCCACCCTGAACTATGTGTCAGCACCGAATGAACGGGGCGGGAAAACAAGATGCTAAAGCGTGCAAAATCCCCCCGTAAATGGCGTGCCAATCATTGCCACTACCTCGCCTCGCAGTTTAGTGAAGCATTGATTTTTGACCTCATTACCGTCGATAAGGAAGTGCCATCTTCGATACTGGGCGCAATCACAGGCGAGCAGATAGAGCCGTTTCTTCGCCTGAGCCTAGAAGATGCATCACTCAAGCTACCAAGCAAAGACCGCGCACCGCTCAACACGGCAACGGTTAAGCATAATGCGCAGTTTCTTGGTCAGTTGTTTGGCTTAATGCCGCAGATGCAACCTGTAGTTGAGTTCTTGATTGTCATCAATGCCAATGCCGGACTCAGGGAGTTAACCGAATTCCTGATTGATGATGACTTTGATGTACTTGAACGAATGCTACAGGCTAAGACAACCCTTGATTTAGAGGTCATCCTGTCGCAGTTAGCGGTGTTCGAGCGTTACCAACTGATTGCAGAAGCGACCTTGGATGCACCTTATCGATTGCTGTTCCCAAGCGTACTGGTATCCATTTTAGTATCGCAGAAGTTAACGAGCGCGGTCGACTTCTTAGCCCCAATGCTCAGCAAAAGCCCCGAGGCACAATTTAGCTTGTCGCAATTTGGGCATGTGAACACTGACTTACTGGCTAACTACCTTGAGGCCATTACTCAAAAGCCCTCGGTAGGCGTCAATATCCTGCTCTATGGTAAAGCAGGTACAGGTAAAACGGAGCTGGCTCGGACATTGGCAAAGACGATTAAGCGTAATCTACTGGAAGTCCAAAGCCAGCAGTTAATCGAGAGCCAATACCGAAATGACAACATCGCAAAGGCAACCAGCATACGCCTTGCTCACCTGAACTTGTTACAAGGTCTACTGGCTCACAGCAATGACAGCTTGTTGCTGGTCGATGAGTGTGAAGCATTATTTGTGCAAGCCGATGAACAGTATTCCAAAGAACAATTGATGCAGGCGTTAGAGCAAAACCCTGTCCCTGCCATTTGGATAACCAACCATGTTGGCTTGTTAGAACCCAGCTTTATTCGCCGTTTTAAGTTGGTGATGGAAGTCCCTGTACCCGATGAACCCTTTGCCTATGCCATTAATGAGCACTTACTAACACCGCTTAAAGTGTCACAGGACTATCACCTGCTACTGGCAGAAAAGCCTAATGTCACCCCCGCCATGGTTGGTAATGCTGCCCATGTGGCGATGACACTCAAGCTCAAAGGTGCCAAGGCGGAAGTCCTGATTGATGAAGTGATTGATGCCACCCTAGAAGCCTGTGGTGAAGAAGCGCCGCCGCCAAAGTATCAAGGGGAACTGGCGTTTGATAGCAACATGGTCAACTTCAAGGGCAGTGATGAAGCAGCAAGTATGACTACCGTAGAAACACTGGCCTCGATTAATCATGCGGTTAAGCAGGCCATGCCGATTAGGGTGATGCTGAGTGGTCCCCCTGGTACGGGCAAGACAGCATGGGTACATCACTTAGCCGACACCCACGGCTTTGAGCTGATGCACATCAAATGCTCTGATGTGCTCAGTAAGTATGTCGGGGACAGCGAGCAGAACATCGCTAGGCTCTTCAGAGAAGCACATAGACAGCAAAAGCTGATGCTCATTGATGAAGTCGACAGCTTGCTCAGCAAACGCGATAGCGCTCAAGCGATGCATGAAGTGCAACTGGTTAACGAACTGCTATCACAGCTTGAGTGCAACACCCTGCCCGTGTTCGCAGCAACCAATGCGCTTGCCAGTATTGATAGTGCGGTCATGCGCCGCTTTGATTTCAAGTTGGCATGTGACTATTTAACGAGTGACCAACGCCAAGCGCTGTATCGGCAAGTCCTTGGCATTAAACGCCTGACCCATGAAGAAGTCTCAACCCTAAACAGCCTAAACCAATTAACGCCCGGCGACTTTGCCATTTTAGCAAGACGCCAACGTTTTGAACCCAAGCGCGACCACCGCGCAACCGCCCTTGCGCTACTCACCACTGAGAACAGCCGCAAACAAGGGCAACCCCGTATCGGATTTATCCGCTAACACCCACTAAAGGAAACACACCATGACCACAGTATTGAGTTCTCTCAAGGTAATCGCTCGCCCTGAAATTGCCCCTAAGCCACCTGTGCTCGGCAAACGAATGAAGCTACTCGATAAGCTAGACCAGCAATTGTCGCTAGCCGAATGCATGATTGAAGGCCGTGAATTTGAAGCCTACAAAGAGCGCTCGGTTAAAGACCCAGAGACTGGTGAGCGTAAGAAAATTCGCCGCCGTTACATCGTCCGACCTTGGTTCTATGACAGCAACGAGCACTACTACTTTGAAGTGCGGATTAGTAACAAACCCATCGAACTGGAAAAAGGCTGCCCTGCTATTGATGTGGGTGAAAAGGCCAACTTGCCAGCAGTGATTAAGGTGGTCATTGATGCCGTGGAGAAAGGCGAGTTGGACGAGCAGTTACTCGCCCCCGCACCCAAGATAGGTAAGAAGGCCAAAACCGATAAGCCCACCACCGATAAAGCCAGCTCGAAAGCCAGTAAGTGACAACTCACATCACCCACATTCCATACCAACAGGGGGACATGATGCCCCCTTTGTTTTGCCACTTTTGAGGGTTAAATAATGAAAACCATTGATACTGACCTACCATTACCCGTGTCACCTGTCTTTGCCCAAGCACTGGCAGAACTCGTGAAAAATATTGATAGCAACGCTGTCACCATTAACTTTCGCGACCCTGATTACAGTCCACAAACGGGCGGCTTTCATCCCGTGGAAATCAGGCTAGAGAAAGGTGATGAGCAGTGGCAATTATGCTACATCACCGACTTTTGCTATGTCGGCTATGCGGGACAATGGGAATTAGTGAAAGAGCTGGACTTTGATTTTAGCTGCGGCGTATTTCAGTCCATTAGTGGCTTGTTAGTGATTGAAGCGGCAGCAGAGCTTTATCCCATTTGGGAGCAAAACTTCTTGTGTTACTGGCAGGAAATGGACGTTTTTAATGTCAGCATTTCGACAGACTAACCATCAAAACACTCAAAAATGTGGCATCGGCACATATCAAACCAGATAAAGTCGACTAGACTGAGGCACGAGCAGGAAATGGTTTCCTCGCTTGCGCTATGCAATGCCTTAAAGAAGAAGGAGCAACCCCATGTCAGGATGGTATGAATTAAGCAAAAGCAGTAACGATCAATTTAAGTTTGTGCTTAAGGCTGGTAACGGAGAAGTCATCCTCACCAGCGAACTCTACACGGGTAAGAGTGGTGCCATGAATGGTATCGAATCCGTTCAAACCAACTCTCCTATCGAAGCCCGATATGCCAAAGAAGTGGCGAAAAACGATAAGCCGTACTTCAACCTAAAAGCAGCGAACCATCAGATCATTGGCACTAGCCAAATGTATTCGAGTACCGCAGCAAGGGACAACGGGATCAAGTCGGTAATGGAAAATGGGAAAACCACGACGATTAAAGATCTAACCTAGATCGGTATGTGCGGAGTGGTGGAACTTGAAGGGCATATGTGTACCAACAAAAAGCTGGACATAAAGCGGTAAGTATCTAACAATGCTGAATTTTAGATACAAAAAAACCGACTTAATGTCGGCTATTTGTATGGTACCAGAGGACGGACTCGAACCGTCACGCTTTTAAGGGCGGTGGATTTTGAATCCACTGTGTCTACCGATTTCACCACTCTGGCACAACTTTGGAGCTTCAAAAACTTTGCAAATCTTTGCAAGGCTTTTGCGTGTTAATTATTTCAAATTAACTCTTAATAACAACAGCTTAGTGAAGTTTAATATCGTAACGCAGTGACTTTTGAATCCGCTGTGTCTACCGATTTCACCACTCTGGCATTATCAATACTTAGAGCTAATAAAAACAACTAGCTGGCTCTAAGTGGTGGGAATTATACCTTTGCCAAAGACAATGGCAAGCCCTTTTAAAGACCTTGTTGGCAAATTAGTTTTAACCGCTCAAAAATCCGGCGTCTATTAATTTTACCTTGCATATTGCTCGATGACTCTTAAAGCAGCATCTTAATCTACTCAGCGCCATGGGAGAGTAAAAACTGCGTATATTCCTTGTCACTTTTTTGAATATGGTTAACCAACCAAGATTTTAAGAATGCCATTAACTCGTCAGCCACATCTTCACCTCTACCAACCCGCTTTTGAAAATCAAGCACTTGACCAACAAGCTGCGCATGTTTCTCCTTATGGGCAATAGTTTGTGGGTATCCAAAACGAGCAAACAACTCTTCTTCATAGGAAAAATGATTCGCGGTGTAATCCACAAGTCCTTGAACAATCCGTTTAATCGCTTCGAGGCCATAGGCTTCGCTTAAGGTACGGTGCAATTCGTTAACAAGAGAGACTAAGCGTTGATGCTGGCGGTTAATCTCCGGCATACCGATATCAAGTTCTGGCCCCCATTTTACAAATAGTTGGCTTTGGGCTTGATTAGAGGTAAATAGCTGCTTATCCACATGGAAACGATGTAGCAGTGAACCAATCTCCTGAGACATATTATAAACCTTAAGACTAGATAGATTGGTTAGATTAGTATGATGTGCATTTTTCAACGCTAATTCAGCCATCGCGTTGATATTTTTGTTAATTTCCTCTGCAACGGCATGCTGCTCTTCCGATGCAGTGGCAATTTGATGAGACATATCCGTAATGCTTTCAACGTGAGTGACAATTTCACCCAAAGATTGATGCGCTTTCTCTACCATCAAGGCGGTTTCGTCGGCGATAGTGACGTTTTTTAACATCACTTCAACCCCTTGTTGAGCGCCCTTTTGTAATGCGGTTATCTGCTGTTGAATTTCAGCGGTCGCCTCTGAGGTACGTTTTGCCAAATTACGGACTTCATCGGCAACAACCGCAAATCCACGGCCATGCTCACCCGCTCGAGCACTCTCAATCGCCGCATTAAGAGCCAATAAGTTGGTTTGTTCGGCCACTTGCGAGATAGTCTCAATAATGCTGCTAATGCTATTCGTATCGGCGGCAAGGTGTTCAATCACTGCTTTTGTTTGGTGAATTTGCGAAGTCATATCGCTGATTTTATTGACAATAGCGCCCATGACTTCATCACCATGTTTAGCTGAAGTCTGCGCAATATCAGCGGCTTGCGCGGTATTAGCCGCATTGTGTGACACTTCTTGTACGGTTGAAACCATCTGGGTCATGGCCGTTGCCGCAAGCTCGGTTTGACGTTCTTGCTCCAAAACGCCTTGTTTTGCCTGCTCACTAATCGTCTTGATGTCGGTGGCGACCTTCTTCATCCATTCGCTGGTATCAACTAGAGATAGAATAGTACGACTCACATCTTCGCCCATGCGATTGATGCTGTGAACGACAGTGTGAAACACTCCCGCATCTTTCTCATCAAGCTGGTAACTCAAATCACCGTCACCCAAGTGATGAGCCGCACGCTCGAGGTGCCTCAGATTACGGATAAGTTTGTTAATGTTAAAAAATAGAATAAGGGCAAGTGCGATTAAACATAAGGTTGCAACCCAATGCGCGCTACTAAGCAAACAATAAAGGGGATATAAAAGTAAGACCATAGGAGCGAAAATAATACCATATCCCATAGTGCCCTTTTTAACAGTGGTGCTAGCCATTTTTGGCTCCTTCAAAAATGCAGTCTAACTTCAATCAATGCTAAAACGGATTAGCAAATACCTTGTTCTTGGTACCACTTAATAGTTACTACTCTTAAGACTAGTCCCGAATGAAGTAAGAAACAAAGCCCAAAAGATTGAGTTTGATAAAATTTCATCACCCGCTAAATTTGAGGTAGATCACAGGGTTAATCTTTGGTTACAAGATTGTTTTGGGACGTCGATTTTTTATTGATCAGGATCAGTATTTGCTGACAGTAAGAGCGCTAGTGTATGGATGACTTCACAAGAAAGAGGATTTCAATCATGGCATTTTGGTTAGATTTAATGTTCGGTAACCCAATTGGTTTACTTTCAATGATCGTTATCTTTAGCACTATAGGGATAATTTCTTATATCACTTGGATGTTTATCGTGAAGTCAGCGCAACAATCGTAGTTTTTGCTTCCAAATTGTTATTCTGTTCATTGTAGCTTGTAAAAATTGCACGTTGTTATGGGGGTTCCATTAACCCCCATTTTTTATGCCTGTAATTTCGAGTTAGAGCCAACGCTACACTTAAGCAGCGTGTTTACGGTTTTGTACTAAGCCATTGAGAAACTGCGGGCGCGCTTTAATCAGATGTTGCATTTCTTCTTCACTTGGTTCCCCTGCAGGTAAACGTAAAACGCCCCGATTTAAGTAGATACGTGCTTTCATCGAAATTTTATAGTCTGCTGTGGGCCCTTGGATTGCGTAATGACGTTCATTACCTAAACATTCGAGGATACAGGCACTGAGCAAACTTTTGACCGCGGGTTCGTTTTGCGGCAATGTCAAAATAGTGGCTCCTTGCAAAAAGAATTCTCGTAATAATGCTCGCTCTGCACGATCCAGCAAATTAACTTTTGCTTCAATGGTCTCGGTGATGCGCTTATCACTTAAATGACGAATCGACTCATCTAATCCCAAGTTCAATAACTGAGTTAAAAAATACGCGATCGAGATAATAAGTCCAAGCCCGACAAAATGTGCGTGCTCGGGTACAAACTTATCCAGTGCCAGCAAAGTAAGAATATTTGACGGCATCGCCAATAAAACTGCACAACTCACCATTAGCCACAGCATAACCCGAAACATTACCTTCTTAGGGTTAAACAACTTCACTGAATCGAATTTGAGTTTAATCATAGTGTTATCCCAGTGACAAAAAATTGAACTTAGCCAAGACCAAGCAAGTTTGATGCCATTGCTTTATTCAATATTGAGGGATTTTTCACTGGGATAACATGCGAAATTTTTTAAGCTTGAGTCTATGCTTATAAGCATCCAACTTGCTATCAGATAAAGATTATTTAAGATGCTGACATTCTTCAGTCAATTTATAAAAAGCCCGATTGGTAGGCACCTCACCTTGTCAATTGTGCTATTCAGCTCCTTAATCACGCTAATGACGACAGCCTACCAACTCATTAGCGATTATCGGGGCGATGTTAGTCGGATTGATCGGGTATTTTCTAATATCGAGAAAGCTAACCTCGATGTATTAGCCGCAAGTATTTGGGTAATAGATGAAAGACTGATTAACACCCAACTGAATGGTCTCATCCAACTACCTGATATTAACTACATTTCAATCAAAGATGATAGTGGCCAGTCGTGGAACGGAGGAACCCCAAAACCAACTCATACTTTAAATAAAATCTTTCCTCTGGTGTATAAATCACCGACCGACAATATCAACGTTGGTACTTTAGAAGTACAAGTAGACATGGATGCCATTTATGACCGCCTTTACGATAAAGCCATCCTTATTTTACTCTCCAATGGCATAAAAACCTTCTTAGTCGCTGGATTTATTCTATTTTTAGTCTGGTACAACATCACTAAACATCTCGATAAACTCAGTAAATACTGCAAACGGATTAACTTAGACGCGGACTTCGAACCCCTTCAATTTGAACGTAAGGAGAAAATCGATGAGTTTAAACAAGTTGCTGATGCGATTAACAGCATGCAAGGACAACTTCGCAACTCATTTGAAGCACTGAAAAGTTCTAAAGCAGAGTTACAAACAGCATTAGAAGATAGAGAGCGTTTACTGAAACTCGAACGTAGTTATAAGGAAGAACTAGCAAGACAAGTTAAAGAGCGAACCCAAGAATTAGAGCAATCCTTAGCCGCTCTAAAGCGCGCACAACAGGTGTTAGTTGAACAGGAAAAAATGGCCGCCTTAGGAGGATTAGTGTCTGGTGTGGCGCACGAAATTAATACCCCCATTGGTATTTGCTTAACGGCGGCAAGCGCACAATTAAATCATATAGAAGAACTCATTGAGCTTATCCATAGTGAGCACGCGACACTAGACGAAATCAATGCGATTTTGGACGAGTATCAACAAAGCTGTGAGCTTATAGTTCGTAATATCACCAAAGCCAGCAGCCTAATTCAAAAATTCAAGACTATTGCTATCGACCGCAGCCACGAAGAGCATCAGTGCATCAATCTGCAAAGGCATCTTAAAGAGATTTTAGCGTCTAGCTTGATAATGCATCCTAAACTCAACGCAAAAACCGACCTACAAGTCGATCCCAACTTAAATATTCAAACTAATGTGAGTCTATTAAACCAAATCGTCAGTAATATATTGTCCAACGCTTATACCCATGCATTTCAAGACCGAGAAGATAATCAGATACAAATCTCCGCCAGTATTGAGCAGGGTTTTGTGAATATCAGCATCCAAAATAATGGCGTCGCAATCCCCCCCGAAGTCGCTGAACATATGTTCGAGCCTTTCTTTACCACCAATAGAAGTAAAGGCGGCACGGGATTAGGTTTATCCGCTGCCTTTAATGCAGTCACCTTGTTAAAAGGTTCAATGAGCTATCAAGCAGACTCTTCACTTGGCGGCGCGCAATTTAACATTCGCATTCCTCTTAACCAATGCGATGCGCCTAAGATAACCACTCACCACGAGTTCACTATTTGAAAATATTTAGAACAATAAAACATACAAATTGGATTATTCGTTAGCTAATTGTGCCAACCGAGAAAGGACACGGCTCGCCGCCACAAATCCAAAAGTACCAGTGACCATAGTCACAGCACCAAACCCCGAAGCACAATCCATCCGCATGCTACCATCGGCGGTGGCTTTAGTACTACAAACCGAGCCATCAGCTTGAGGGTAAACGAGCTGTTCACTAGAAAAAACGGCATCCACAGCAAAACGACGTTGTACATTTTTGGAGAAGTTATATTCACGGCGAAGAATATTACGCACTTTTGCAAGCAATGGATCTTGATAGGTCTTAGCCAAATCAGTCAGTTGGATCTGTGTTGGATCAACTTGCCCACCAGCACCACCTACGGTCACAATCTTGATTTTTTGACGTTTACACCAAGCAATAAGCGCTGCTTTTTGTTTTACCGCATCAATACAATCAACAACATAATCAATATTGCCGCCTGACTGAGAACCTAGTAAATAGTCACCCAGATTGTCGACCGTAATAAAATCTTCTACTTCATTGACTTGGCAATCAGGATTAATCTCGCGGATCCGTTTGGCCATAACTGCAACCTTAGAATCGCCAATAGTTGAGGTAAGCGCATGAATTTGACGGTTAGTATTGGTCACGCAGATATCATCTAAATCAATTAAGGTAATTTGACCAATACCACTCCTTGCCAATGCCTCAGCCGCCCAAGTGCCCACACCACCAATACCAATTACCACGACATGAGATGCTGCAAATTTCGCAAGCGCTTTTTGCCCGTACAAGCGGCCTATGCCACCAAAGCGATTTTGATAGGCTTCAGTCATCAATACTTACCTTATTATATCTAGCGAACCCAGCCGCAACGAGAAGGAGGAGAAACACTTACCAACGCAGCATAATGCATGAAAAATGCGCCGAAGATTCTAAACGATTTAAGCCAAAAACCGAAATCAAACTCAACCCATGAGCTAAAAGATGCAGCTAGATATTAAATTAAACCACTCAGCTTTCCTAAGGCACTGAGCAGACATGTTTGCGCGAATGCGAGTGTAAGCGCTAAACCCACGTTGATTGACGGCTTTACTCGTCAATAATCATTCCTCGTTTCGCAAGCACGAGCTTGCCATAACGAATAAAATTCACCCTCAAAACGTCAATACGTCCTAATACTATGGTCTAGGATCATGGCTATCGCATTGAAGTTATGCTTATGCTAGCTGAGTTAATACAATATCTAAATAATAGAACAGCAACATCAACTAAATAATTGATTCTAAACACATTAAACAACAGCCTCGCAGGTATTTTGTTGCTAAAAAGTAACTTTACTTGTTTTTTTTATTGTACTCGGTACCCAATAACACCAACTCACGCGTATATGACAAACTTGCGACAACATTAGTATATGCTACAGTTAGGCCCGCCGGTCTGTATATGCTACGGCACTTCGCATACCTCTTTAGTAGTATGCCAAAAATACAATTTTATCTCTTACACGCCGATTTTCGGTCAAGTGATAGGGAAATGTCCTAAAAAACCCCGAATACAGACAAGGAGAGCTAAAAACTTGATCTATGACACAGCCTGCAAGGCATAAAACTGTAAAAATCGGCGGCAACTTTGTTACTTATTTCTGTAACAAACGTGTTAAACCACACAAAAACCATGAAAAATGGATAAGAACTTAGGTTCGAGGGAGCACAAAACATGAAAAAGACATTCATCTCTGCATCAGTTGCATCAGTATTAGCGCTGGCTTCATTCGGTGCGCTAGCCGAAGGCCCAAGCTTCTATGGTCGTTTAGAGCTTGCGACAACCTATACAGATACTGGTGCGACTCTACAAACTGGTACTAACGGTGTTGATTTAGGCGAAAGTGGTACTTACTTAGAAAACAACTTCTCTCTGTTAGGTGTTAAAGGCACTGAGAAAATCGCTGATGGCTATGATGTTGTTTATCAAATGGAATTCCAAGTTGAAAACACTTCTAGCAAAGGTGATGTGTTCAAAGCGCGTAATACCTATTTAGGTTTAAAAACTAATGCTGGTACTGTATTATTCGGACGTAATGACACAGTATTCAAACAAGCTGAAGGTAACGTAGACCTTTTCGGTAACACCAACGCGGATATCGACCGTTTAATTAGCGCTCAGACTCGTAGCGCAGATGGCGTATGGTACTACTCACCAAAAATCGCTAATTTGGTGACTTTAAACGCTACTTACCTATTCGATGATAATGACACTACTGCCACCACTAACGAAAGCTTATATGCTTTAAGTGCGACTTTGGGTGATAGCAAGTTCAAAGAGCAAAACTACTATTTAGCTGTTGCATACAACAAAGGTATCGATACTGTTGATGCATACCGCGGTGTGGCTCAAGTTAAATTAGGTCAATTTAAACTCGGTGGTTTATTCCAAAACTCTGAAAGCACTTTCAATAGTGCAATTGACGGTAACACTTACTTCGTAAACGTAGCTTATGATCTGAATGGTGTTAACCTGAAAGCTGAATATGGTGTAGATGAAGCAGGTTATGGTAGCTACTTCAAAAACCTTTCAGGATATGACTTCAGAAAAGACACCACAGCAAACCTAGCTGTGACTGATACAGACATTAATATCCAAAACTTTAACATTGGTGCTGATTACCGTTTATCTAAATCAACTATGGTGTATGGCCAATATGCCATGTACAAAGGTGATTTTGAACTAAATGGTGGAGCTAAAGTCGACCTGAAGGACGACAATGTAGTTTCTGTAGGTGTACGTTACGACTTCTAATATCCTTACGGATATTCGCTAATAAAAACCTACCGCAAGCGGTAGGTTTTTTTATGCCTTGTGTCTCGTCCTGAAATACGTTGACATAAAGAGGATTTCTTTATGACAACATCAATTAACTCAAGCTGTAAGCGCACACAACGAGATTACACCTTAGCCTTTAAATTAGGCGTTGTAGAGCGTGTTGAAAAAGGCGAAATGACGTACAAACAAGCCCAAGCTCGTTTTGGTATTCAAGGCCGTTCAACTGTACTCGTTTGGCTTAGAAAACATGGTAGACTCGATTGGTCGAAACCTTTTCAACATCCCCTTATGCCTAAGTCAAAAGAACCCCCTGCCGAAACTATTAAGCGCCTTGAACGTGAGTTAGCAGAAGAGAAACTGCGTAACAAAATCCTCAATGGTATGGTTGATATCATGGACAATGAATATGGAGCAGGCCTCAGAAAAAAGTACTTATCCGGTACGTCTGGCAAGCAAAAGGCAACGGAGAAATAAACCTCGTAGCCGCATGTCGTGCTGCGGGTATGTCGAGGCAAGGTATTTATCAGGCAGTTGCTCGAATGGAAAGTCGTAGAGCTGAGCTATCGATCATCAAAGACTGGGTCCAGTACTGGCGTAAATATATGCCAAGGTTAGGGGCCCGTAAGCTCTACACGTTGATAAAATCCAGGCTGGTTGAGCACGATATTAAACTTGGGCGAGATGGGTTCTTTACCTATTTGAGAAGTGAAGGTTTACTGGTTAAACCGAAGAAAAGCTACACAAAAACCACGTTCAGCAAACACTGGATGAAGAAGCATCCTAATTTGCTGAAAGAGAAAGGACTGCATGATGCAGAGCATGTACTGGTCAGCGATATCACCTATCTTGAGTCAGACCAAGGTGTGCACTACCTGTCATTGGTCACCGATGCCAGTTCGCGTAAGATAGTCGATCATCACGTGAGTAAAGACATGAAAGCCGAGAGTGTGGTGAAAGCGTTAAAAATGGCCATAAAAGATAAGCGCTATATCGGCAACGCAGTGCATCACTCAGACAGAGGCTTACAATACTGCTCAGCCGTTTATCAGAATGCGCTTCAGGCGAGCCAAATCCAGCCGTCAATGACGGATGGTTATGATTGCTACCAAAATGCATTAGCAGAAAGAGTGAATGGCATACTGAAGCAGGAGTTTTTACTGCACCGATGTAGGACATTTGCGGAGCTGAAGATACTTGTTAGAGAATCGATAGCAATATACAACGATATGAGACCGCATCTGAGTTTGAATATGGCAACCCCTAATCAGGTGCACAATAGAAAAGGCCAGCTACTGGAGCTGGCCTAAAAACTGTCAACCTATCTTAGGACGGGACATTGTATTTAAGAAAAGTGACTCTGTAGCGCATAACTCTGATAATAAAAAAGCCACTCCAGTGAAACTTGAGTGGCTTTGATTAACGGTTTTGATAACTTGTGCTGGCAAGCTCAAATTAACAGTTAAATGCTAGGCAAGACCTCTGCACCTTCGCCTAATTCCACACTATCAACACGCTGTAATCCACGTGGTAATTTTGCCCCACGACGTCCGCGCTCACCGCGATAATGCTCTAAATCACTTGGTTTAAGTGTGAGTTTGCGCTTACCCGCCCACAAGGTAACTGGAGTATCTGCTGGCACAAGTTGTAAATGTGTCATTAACTCTTCACGGTTTTTAGCGCGCTCGCTTGGAATACCGATAATCTTATTACCTTTACCCTTGGATAATTGCGGCAATGCTTCCAATGAAAACAGTAGCATACGACCTTCATTGGTGATGGCAAGGATAGACATCTCTCGATTACGATCAATCGGTTTGGGTGGTAAAGACTTGGCATTCGTCGGTAAGCTCAATAGCGCTTTACCCGCCTTATTACGAGACACCATGTCATTGAAAGTACATATAAACCCATAACCCGCATCGGTTGCTAAAAGGAAGCATTGCTCGTCTTCCCCCAAAATAACATGCTGCATGGTCTCACCAGATGCCATATTAAAGCGCGTAGTAATGGGCTCACCTTGGGTACGAGCCGATGGCAGACTATGACTATCGGTGGCAAAGGCGCGACCGGATGAATCAATAAACACTGCCACCTGATTACTGCGCCCGATAGCACTACAGAGATATTGATCGCCCGCCTTATAGGATAAAGACTCGGCATCAATATCATGGCCCTTAGCACAACGCACCCAACCTTTTTCTGATAACACCACAGTCACAGGTTCACTCGGGGTAAGCTCTTGCTCTGTTAAGGCGCGGGACTCATGGCGTTCTACAATAGGAGAGCGGCGATCATCGCCATAGGTCTCACCATCTTGGATTAATTCTTTCTTTATTAAGGTTTTTAAGCGGCGTTCAGAACCTAATAATTGCTCTAACTTTTCACGTTCAGCTTCCAGTTCGTCCTGCTCAGCTTTGATCTTAAATTCTTCTAACTTAGCTAAATGGCGTAATTTTAACTCGAGGATGGCCTCAGCCTGCTTGTCTGTCAGGTTAAAACGCGCCATCAACTCCGCTTTGGGCTCATCATGAAAACGAATGATCTCAATGACTTCATCAATATTGAGAAAAGCGATCATTAACGCTTCAAGGATATGTAAACGCGCCAACACTTTATCTAAACGATATTCGAGGCGACGTCTTACGGTATCGACACGAAACTCAAGCCATTCGGTGAGTAAGTCTTTTAGCCCCTTAACTCTTGGACGACCATCAAGGCCCAGTACGTTAAGGTTTACCCTAAAACTTTTCTCAAGATCGGTAGTCGCAAACAAGTGCGCCATCAGTTGATCGCAATCAACGCGATTTGAGCGCGGTACAATCACTAAGCGAACGGGATTTTCATGGTCAGACTCATCACGCAAGTCAGCAACCATAGGCAATTTTTTCGCCTGCATTTGAGCAGCAATCTGCTCTAAAATCTTACCACTACCCGCCTGATGTGGTAGCGCGGTGATCACTATTTCACCGGCTTCGACAGTATAAACCGCACGGGCTTTTAAGGAGCCCCGCCCAGTTTCATAGATTTTGGCAATATCGGCAGACGGGGTGATGATCTCAGCTTCTGTAGGATAATCAGGCCCTGGCACATAGGCCATCAACTGCGCAAGGTCGAGTTTGGGATCGTCCAAAAGCGCAACGCAGGCATTCACTAACTCTCTGGCATTATGTGGCGGTATATCTGTCGCCATGCCCACCGCAATACCAGTGATCCCGTTCAGCAAAATATGGGGTAAACGTGCAGGCAGCACTTTGGGCTCTTTTAACGTGCCATCGAAGTTCGCCCCCC
Source organism: Shewanella sp. DNRA4 (assembly GCF_012843185.1). Classification (NCBI taxonomy): domain Bacteria; kingdom Pseudomonadati; phylum Pseudomonadota; class Gammaproteobacteria; order Alteromonadales; family Shewanellaceae; genus Shewanella; species Shewanella sp. DNRA4. Next base: position 139,439 of record NZ_JABAIP010000003.1, on the reverse strand, counting down.
AGTCAACCGTACCTTGTCCCAGCTCAGATAATAACAACTCAGAAAACTTTGACAGGCGCGCCTCGGTATAACGCATTGCTGCAAATGACTTAGGATCGTCTGGTGCCCCCCAGTTTCCTTGACCATCTACGAGTGGATAACGATATGAAAATGGCTGCGCCATCAGCACCATCGCCTCATAGCAGGCACTATCGCCATGGGGATGGTACTTACCTAATACGTCACCCACTGTACGAGCTGATTTTTTATGCTTTGATTGAGCCGATAAACCAAGCTCACTCATAGCATAAATAATCCGTCGTTGTACGGGTTTAAGGCCATCACCAATATGGGGTAAGGCTCGGTCCATAATGACGTACATGGAATAATTCAGATAAGCTTCTTCGGTAAAGCGCCGCAATGGCATCTGCTCTACGCCATCCAAGCTTAACTTGATTGCGTCACTCATTTTCTTCTAGTTCCTGTGGTTCTTCAGTATTATCGCCATCCCTATAGAACAGTCGATACAGGTTACCTTTCAAATCATCCGAGATGTACATGGCCCCATCTTCACCGGACAATAATCCATAGGGGCGGGCGACAGGAAACTCACCGTCGAGAAAACTCACTACGGTTTCGCGACTGACCACCTGTTGGTTCTCAAGCTTCAACATGACGATTTGATAACCGACTTTGCTTGAACGGTTCCAAGAACCATTTTCAGCAACAAACAATTGGTTATGATAGATTTCTGGGAATTGCTTACCACGGTAAAATGCCAGTCCCGTTGGCGCAACGTGTGCTGGAAGTTCGTATATCGGTACAGAAATTTTTAAATTTTTTGGCTTTTCATAGGCAGGTTCGACCACGGATGATGCGTGTAAATACGGAAAGCCATAATGGCTGCCCGCCACATCGATGCGGTTAATCTCATCGGGGGGTAAGTTATCGCCCATCCAATCGCGTCCTTGATCGGCAAACCACAATTTGCCGTCTTGAGGAGACCAGTCAAAACCTGTCACATCGCGAATACCTGACGCAATTTGCTCACTGGCGCCGGTATCCACATTAATCGCAATAATACTGCTATAGGGCGCGCTAGCTTCACACACGTTACAAGGTGCACCGATAGAGACATAGAGCCTGCCATCAGGACCAAAATTCATCGCTCGTGCACTTTTCTTATCTGACTCTGGTAAATCACTATAAATCTCTTTAGGACGACTTGGACGGCGTAAGCGCTGCTCGATATCAATAAAGCGGACAATTCGGTTTTCAGTTGCCACAAACAGATCACCATTATGGAACGCGATCGCATCGGGAGACTCTAACCCCTTGGCGATGACATAACGCTTGTCTACACGACCATCTTGATTACTATCAACAAGCGCATGCACTGTGCCACTCTTATTGGAGCCGACAAATAAGGTGCCATTTGCCCCCATCGCAAGCTGTTTGGCATCCCCAAGATCGGAAGCATAGAGCGATAAACCAAATCCCTTTGAGACGGTAATCATGATCGACTGAGACCCTGCAATCGCCGTCTGGATCGGTAACAAAGCCAGACTCACCAGTAGGGTCCAATAGGCAGAGAACACCTTTAAACATTTATAATTATTCGTTTTAATATACAACATGGTAATTTTCTTTATGCCTAAGTGTTATTGTTATCGGCAATAGTGCACAACATTAAAGTACCGCCATGTCACCCTTATCTTCGAGCCAGTTTTTACGATCGGGTGAACGCTTCTTAGCTAACAGCATATCCATAAGAGAATCAGTTTCTTCCGCATCATCAATAGTTAACTGCACTAAACGGCGAGTATTAGGGTCCATTGTCGTTTCACGCAATTGCAGTGGATTCATTTCACCCAGACCTTTAAAGCGTGTTACTTGAACTTTACCTTTTTTATTCTCAGCGCTGATACGATCGAGAATACCTTCTTTTTCAGCCTCATCTAAAGCGTAATAAACATCTTTACCTATATCGATACGGAACAGTGGCGGCATGGCGATATAAACATGCCCCTGCTCAACCAACACTCGGTAATGTTTCAGAAACAGTGCACAGAGTAAAGTCGCAATATGCAATCCATCGGAATCGGCGTCGGCGAGAATGCAGATTTTGCCATACCTTAACTCAGAAATATCATTGCTATCGGGATCACAACCAATTGCCACCGAAATATCATGTACTTCCTGCGACGCTAATACCTGAGATGCATCCACTTCCCACGTATTTAAGATTTTACCACGTAGCGGCATAATAGCTTGAAACTCACGGTCTCTAGCCTGTTTAGCACTGCCTCCCGCAGAATCCCCTTCCACAAGGAAGAGTTCGCCGCGCATTGGATCTTGGCCACTACAATCGGTCAATTTACCCGGTAATGCGGGACCTGATGTGACTTTTTTACGGGCGACTTTTTTGGCTGCTTTTAAGCGTTTTTGCGCGTTATTAATACACATTTCAGCCAATGACTCGGCTAATTCGGTATTCGAATTTAACCAAAGCGAAAATGCATCACGCACGATACCTGAAACAAAGGCTGAGCTTTGACGGCTCGAAAGCTTCTCTTTTGTCTGTCCCGCAAACTGCGGGTCTTGCATTTTCACTGACAGAATGAAGGCTGCGCGATCCCAAATATCCTCAGGAGAGAGCTTAATCCCACGGGGGATGAGATTACGAAACTCACAAAACTCACGCATCGACTCTAGCAAACCTTGGCGAAAGCCATTCACATGGGTGCCACCTAAGGGAGTTGGGATCAAGTTGACATAACTTTCGTTAATCGACTCTCCGCCCTCTGGCAACCAGGTAATAGCCCAATCTGCCGCCTCAATTTGCCCCTTAAAACTACCGATAAAAGGCTCTTCCGGCAGCATGATATTATCGCCTACCGCCGTCTTAAGATAATCGGTTAAGCCACTCTCGTAGTACCACTCATGCACTTCGTTAGTGTGCTTATTAGTGAATTTAATTCTAAGGCCAGGGCACAATACCGCCTTGGCACGCAGTAAATAAATAAGTTTGGAATTGGAGAAATTCGCCGAATCAAAATAACTCGCATCAGGCCAAAAATGTACTCGAGTACCGGTATTGCGCCGACCGCAGGTACCACTGACTCGTAGATCTTCGACTTTAAAGCCATTTTCAAAAGCCATATCATACACTTGGCCATCTCGGCGCACAGTGACTTCAACTCTGCGAGACAGGGCGTTAACGACTGAAATCCCTACACCATGCAAACCACCAGAGAATTGATAATTTTTATTTGAAAATTTACCGCCGGCATGCAGTTTAGTCAGGATCAGCTCGACCCCTGGAATACCTTCTTCGGGATGGATATCTACTGGCATACCACGACCATCGTCTGTGACTTCCAGCGAGTTATCTGTGTGGAGCACTACTTCAATTTTAGTGGCATGGCCAGCTAAGGCTTCATCGACACTGTTATCTATGACCTCTTGGCCTAAATGGTTAGGTCGGCTGGTATCGGTATACATACCTGGACGGCGTTTAACTGGGTCGAGTCCGTTAAGAACTTCAATGGCGTCAGAGGTGTATTGATTAGTCATAGTGTACGCTATAGGTTGTTATATCCGGCCATGTTGCGGCTGTGGATGACGATTTGTCAAGGTAAGTGTAAAAATTGGCTTACAGTTTGCAGATATCGCTCATAACCCACAAAACTGTGATCACCACCGGATTCAATCCGTAATTGGCAATGATGATATTTATGCAGTGCTTCGCGATAATCCAGCACTTCATCGCCCGTTTGCAATAGTACCAAAAAACGATCGGGATTGCGGATAACAGCCGTATTAAATTCAGCCACTTCCTGCTTATGCTCTGGCAATACCTGATAATGCTCTTCGGTATAAGGGTTAAATTGCGGCCCCATAAATTCATCAAACAGTTCAAAGGGTTTTACTGCCGGATTCACCAACACGGCTCGGCCACCATAATGCTCAGCCAAGTAACTGGCAAAATAACCCCCTAAGGACGAGCCAATATAGTTAAGCGGCTCACCCGCTTGCAAAGCCTCCTCTACATAGCGCTGTAGTAAGGCCATCGCAGCTTTGGGTGTATTGGGTAACTGTGGCTGATGAAAAGTGAGGGACGGGTGATGCTCGGCCATATATTGTGCCGTCATCACCGCTTTATCAGAGAAAGGAGAACTGTTGAATCCGTGAATATAGAGCAGCATAGTTCCTCAAGCTGCGGTCACTCGCGTTAATAACCGCTGGAATCTTTATCGGGGGAAAACAGATTTCCCGGTACGCGATACACATTAGTGCTGATGCTACCATCGGCCTTGAGCTCCAGCAAACGATAACCGGGTTGCAGTCCATCGAGGGCAAAATAAGGCGATTGCGGTTTAAACTGGATACAAGTAGAAGGTGTCGCCATTAATTGCAACGCACCATGGGGACCATCGTAAAGGCTATCCAATTGTTGATGCACATGGCCCCAAAGCAAAGCTTTGACTTGCGGGTATTGAGCGACACGCTTTAAAAATTCCGTCCCATTATCCATGCAGTGTTGGTCTAACCAAGCACAATTAACCAAAATAGGATTATGATGCATCACCAGTAAGGTATGGCGGTCTGGATGTGCGGCTATAGCCTGTTCAATGAGTTCGAATTGACTCGCGGCCATATGACCACCAGGTTTTCCTCTCACGGTGGAATCCAGCATCAAAATTTGCCATTTACCAACTAAGATACGTTGCTGGCCAAAAATCCGCTCGCCCTGCATATGCAAAAACATGATCCGCGGATCATCATGATTACCCGGAAGATAATGGCAAGGTAAATTGAGCGGGGCGACCGCTGACACAAATTGGCGATAAGACTCAGGGGAATAATCTTGACTTAAATCACCTGTGGCAAGCATAAGATGCGCAGGGTAATTGACGGCACGGATCGTATTGAGTACCGCGGCCAAACTTTTGCTGGTATTAACACCAAGTAGCTGAGCTTCAGGATCGGCAAAGAGGTGCGGGTCGGTGACTTGCACTATGCGCACATTTTCATCAGCTACAGAGTAAGAGATAGCCTCTTTCAGCACATTGAATACCCAATTCTAAGACTGGCAAACCAAACGTTGTTGGCCACCAATCTTCAATAATTCTCCCAGGAATGCATTTACCTGGTACTTCTCATCACTATGATACATACGTAAATTGGGATAATCATACACTGGGCGCAGTTGGTAAATCTGTTGACCAGTTAACACTTCTGCTAATTTAGCATCATGATAAATTCTCACTAACACCTTGGGAATATTAATAAACTCCACTATTTGTAGTGGGCGTGAGATTTCAACTAATTGAGTATATTTGGTATTTTCTAAAATACGGATAACTAATACACCAAATTCACCTTCAAGTTGCCAAGATTGACCTACAGCAATATCCAGTGGCAACCACTTTTGCATATAGCTATAGTTACGCCCGCATAGCGCTAAAAAGTCGCTCACGTTGGGTTGATAACGCGGTTTTTGATGTGATGTTGAATGCGCCAAACCTTTTCCAACCTAAACCAGTTGCTGATAGTTTAATTGCAACCACTGCAATCCAATAACGGTCGATGCATTGTCTATTTCGCCATTAACGACACCGTGATAGGCAACCTCACGGTCTACAACATGCAATCGAATATCTTCGTGTTCGTCAGCTAATCCATGCAAACCTTGGGCTTGTGATGAATCCACCTCAGCCCAATAAAAATAGAAACGTTCAGTACTGCCACCAGGGCTTGCAAGATAACTGCTCACAAAATGGATGTGGCGAGCGGTCAAGCCAGTTTCTTCTAACAATTCGCGGTGCGCGACATCCTCTGGCGTTTCGTCGGGCGCAATCATACCCGCGACTAACTCCATAAGCCAAGGAGATTTAGTGGTTGCTAATGCAGGAAACCTAACTTGCTCAATCAACACAACCTTATCGCACTTAGGATCATAGGGCAGCACAACGACTGCATGGCCACGTTCAAAGACCTCACGGGTGACCGGCTGACTCCAGCCTCCAGCAAATAGCTTATGTTTGAAGGTAAATTGCTCTAAGGCAAAAAAGCCTTGATATAGCGATTTTTTTTCGAGGATTTCAATATCTGTTTGCGAAAAAACCTGAGGCTTCATATCTTATCCTTAACAGTTAAATTTTCGCCTATTATCAAGGCAATTTGGCTCATTTTTAAATAAAATCTGTTACACTTCGCAGTTGACTTGAACGTGTGGGAGTTTTTAGACTCTACGTCATTAAGTTTTAGCTGTATCGGGAAGCGTCGGGAAGCGCAAACCGCCTTGGTAAAGGCATTACTTAGTCTAAACGAAGTTATATATTTCTCCTTTTGGAGATTTTGTCTAATAAGGACAGCAAATGAAATTTAAGATCCGTTCTCTATGCGTAGCATTAACTCTAGCCGCTTCCGCTCCTGCGGTTCAAGCAGATGATTTACTGCAAATTTATCAACAGGCACTGACAAGTGACCCACTCGTGTTACAAGCGCAAGCGCAACGTAACGCTTTGTTTGAAAAGATTGAACAAAATCGTGCGCCACTGTTACCGACTATCAGTGCAAACGTGGGTTATGACAAGGCATGGAATGATCCTCGAGATGATAGCAGCGGCCTGACTGGCAACCTAAAGCTCAATCAAGTCATTTATGACCATAGTGCTTGGGTAGGTTTAAGCCTTGCGGAGAAAGCCGCTTCTCAAGCTGACTCAACCTATGCATCGGCACTGCAAAATTTGATCACTCGCGTGACTAAAGCCTACTTTGATGTATTAACGGCCAAAGATAACTACGAGTTCCAAGGTGCAGAAAAACGCGCGATTGAGCGTCAACTTGAGCAAACTAAACAACGTTTTGCCGTTGGTTTAACTGCGATTACTGACGTTCATGAAGCTCAAGCACAATATGACTTAGCCTCAGCCTCTGAAATTTTGGCAGAAAATACCCTTGCCAATAGTTATGAAGCACTGCGCGAAATCACGGGTATCGATCACAAAGCCTTAAACGTACTCGACACTAACCGCTTCTCAGCAGTCACACCAGCACCGAGTTCATCTAGTGATTGGTTAAAAATTGCCGAGACCAATAGCGTCGATCTAATGACTCAACGTATTGGCAAAGATATCGCTCAAGAGACCATTAGCCTCTATAAAGCAGGCCATATGCCATCACTAAGCTTAAATGCTGGTTATAGCAAAGGTTTAGAGCAAAAATTAGGTAATTCGAATGAACCTGATTTTGACAACATGAGCGCAGGCATTAACTTAAGTATTCCGATTTTTGAAGGCTTTAAAGTCTCATCACAAGTCAAAGAAGCGCAGTTCCAATATGTTGAGGCAAGCGAGAAGTTGGAACAAACCTACCGTAGCGTAGTGAAAAACGTTCGTAATAACTACAACAACGTGGGGGCGTCAATCAGCTCTATCCGTGCTTACGAACAGTCTGTAATTTCATCTGAAAGTGCATTAAAGGCTACGCAAGCAGGCTTCGAAGTTGGTACTCGTACTATTGTTGACGTATTGAACCGTACACGCGATCTGTACGACTCAAAACGTAAATTATCAGATGCGCGTTACAGCTACATCAACTCGATTGTTGCACTGAAACAAGCAGCGGGTACATTAAACGAAGATGATGTTATTGCTATTAACAACGGCCTAAAAGCTGAATAAGTTAAGCAATATTGTCCAATAAAAAAACCGCCAAAATTGGCGGTTTTTTATTGTCAGAATTACGACTTAGAAGTCAATTTCGACGCCAGCGAAATAGCCATCAAACTTTGAGTCAGCACTAATGCCAGAGAAATTATTCACATCAAAGGCAAACTCACGGTAGCCAACGCGCACACGGGTATCCACCGCAACACCATCAAACTGCCAGCCTAAACCGACCGCATAATCGTGTACATTCGACTCATTCACCCCAAGCATTAAATCTGCAAAGCCAAATAAGCCTAAACCCGGCATGCTCACATGGGTACTGGCGTACCCCATAACAATTCCGCTATCTACGTCTTTCTCTTCTGGATGACCTGCATCTTGGACACGCAGAGAGCCATTCATCAACTTATAAGCTGCGCCCAAATCAAAAGATAAAATATCGTTATCCAGCAGTTCGTAATACAACACAAAATCGGTGTTGCTCAGATCGGTATAACTGGTCACATTACCTTTAAAATCATGACCATTAAAGCTGAAATCAGCGTTCGCCAAGCTACCTTTTTGATCAAGACTGTTTTCACGAATTTTCAGATTTGGCACAAAAGGCAGTGGGTGTTCAACGGCAAACCAATAGCTACCCTGCGCTGATGAGCTGTAGTCAAAACCTTGTTGTGGCTGACCTTTATCGGAAAAAGTACCGCTAGTATCGGCGCGCCAATAATCGCCACCTATTTTAAAACCAACCACAGTGGCCGCGTGAGCTGATGTAGCCATTATGCAGCCTAATACTGCACTGGCCAGAAGTATTTTTTTCATAATTAACCTTGAGATAGCAAGTTCGTTAAATCAATCACCGCGGCATTTGCACGGGATACATAGTTAGCCATAACCAATGAATGATTAGCGACTAGACCGAAACCACTGCCATTAAGCACAACAGGGCTCCAAACCGTTTGCTGAGTTGCCTCTAGTTCACGAATGATCTGTTTTAGGCTCACTTCAGCATTTTTCTTTTTCAGCACGTCAGCAAAATCGACTTCAACTGCACGCATAAAATTCAGCAGTGCCCATGAGGCGCCGCGGCTCTCATAAAACACATCATCAATTTTCCACCAGCTGGTTTTCACCTGATGGCTGGCTAAATTAGGGGTTGATTGACGCGCAGCATTATCCCCCGCTAAATCGGTGTTAAGACGTTCTTGACCTACACTTGCAGATAACCGTTGCGACATACTGCCTAAACGTTTTTGCACTTCTTTGAGCCACTCATTAAGGTTATCTGCGCGGGCATAAAACTGTGCATCTTGATTATTCGGATCCATCATTCGCGCCCGGTACAACTTAAGTAGCTTAATACCATCGCGGTATTCGCTTTCAGCACTCGGCACTAACCAACTGGTATGGTCGATGTTTAACTTAGCCTGCGCTTCACTCAAATCTTTATCAGCGGTAGATTGCGACTGTGAACGGCTAAACTCTTTACGCATAATCAGCGCCAAATCACGCGCTTGCTCTAAAGCGCCATACTCAAAGGCGGGCATGTTATCCATAAAGATTGAGGGTGGCATAACATCATTCGATAGCCAACCACCTTGCTTATCCAGCAGCGTTTCAACGGTCATAATCAAAGAGGTTGTGGTCGCATAACCAACAACATTCTTTTCTGTGGCAGTAAGCTGTTGTGGCGTCAGCGGATCAGGCTCGATACTCCACCAGACACTCACAACATAACCAATTAAAACAACGCATAAACTAACTCCAGTGACCTTCTTCCATGTGATTTGCATCAAGCGACTCCTTAATGATGGTGATGATGCTCGGGTTCAGCAGCATTCTCGGCCTGCTTAGCGACAGGCAATGTAATCGTCATTTTTTCGCCATCGTTAAACTCTAATTGCAGCTTAACTTGCTGATCTAACACTAATGGAGCCTTAAGCCCAATTAGCATGACATGCTCCCCCGATGGCATCAGGGTTAATTTTCCATGGGATGGAATATCAAAGCCTTCAACATGGCGCATTTTTACCATACCTTGCTCTTCAATAATGGTATGCAATTGCGCTTCGTTCGCTACGTCGGTTGTCACGCCAATCAAGCGTACGGCTTTATCGTTGTGATTTTCGAGCGTAAAGTAAGCGGCAGTATTTGGAACGGTATCAGGCATTGCACGTACATGACCTTCAGTCATCACTACGTTGGCGAAAACAGAAAATGAGGCACAGGATAAGGCAACACAATTAAACATCTGTTTGAATATCGGTTTCAATGTCTTAAACTCCATGTCTACCCAATGTCGTCGTAAAGGAAAACAACCCATGAGTCATATACAGGTTCGGGATGATCAGGGCGTTCGTGTTATCAGCTTTAATCGCCCAGATAAACGCAATGCACTTGATCTTAATATGTATAAACAACTGACAGAATACCTGATCGAAGGTGAAGCAGACAACGACATTCGTGCCTTTATGCTCCATGGTGAAGATAATTGTTTCACCTCGGGCAATGATGTTGCAGACTTTTTGAAAAATAGTGACTTAGGGCCAAACCATCCTGCGGTACGCTTCTTATTTTGTTTATTAGAGCTCAAAAAACCACTGGTCGCTGCCGTTTCTGGTGCGGCTGTTGGTATTGGTACCACTGTGCTACTGCATTGCGATTTAGTTTACGCAGACAATACAGCTAAGTTTCAACTGCCCTTTGTTAATTTAGCCTTGGTCCCTGAAGCGGGCGCGAGTTTACTCCTACCCGAATTAGTGGGTTATCAAAAAGCAGCTGAATTATTGCTGCTCGGAGAAAGTTTTGATGCTGATACCGCCCACAGACTGAACATCATTAACGATGTGATCGCCCAAGAAGAGTTATTGGTTTATGCCTTTAACCAAGCGAAAAAACTAGCCAATCAACCACCGCAGGCGCTGCAAATTACCCGTCAGTTGATGCGACCACATAAAAACCGTGTGCAACACCAAATGCATCAAGAATTAGAACAATTTAGTGCAAGACTTAAAAGTGATGAAGCAAAAGCCAGATTCCAGGCTTTTCTTAAAAAGTGATACTCACTTAGCAAGTGCTCATTATTGGCATGAGGGTCAATGTGCCCTCTTGTTGATAGCATCTCGCTAACGATTGTGGCCATAAACGTGTATAGGCTGTCCCATTAATGTCCCACAATCTAGAGTACAAAAACTTGGCTTAAATCGGTCTTTTCCATTGTTCTACAAGCAAAGCCAACACAAAATACACCAGTAGACTCACGCCTGGCATAAACAGAATTGCCCCCGCCCATACCACTCGCGTCCAAAAACAGGACCAACCAAATTGCCACGCCATACCTGATGCAACACCACAGACCAAACGTTGTGAATTGTTCATTCGTATTTGCGCTCGTTTCATTTTGAACTCCAAAATTTTATGAGTTACTTATCGCTGACACTATGCCACTGAAACCAGCAGATAATGCCTGAAAACAACGCGAGGCTAATCACTGGTAGCAGTAGCAAAGTCATTAGAGGTGCTACAAACCACATAGGTAGATCCTTACTTATTCGCGCTCAATTCACCTGTGGTTGCCGAATCAGTTTGGGTATCCGCGCTCAGTGTTAGTTGACTATTAAAGTCATAGATACTTTCAGCCAGTTGCGTTTGCAGCGATAACACCAATTCACGCTTTGTATTCACTAACAACTCCTGCGCTTGGGTGCTAAGAGTTTGCTCAATGGCGCTCATAACATCAGATACAGGAGCCGCTTCAGCATGTGCTGTAACACTCGCCATTAATGCACCGAATAACACACTCACTTGAACTGATTTTTTAACATTTGAAGTAAACATGATGTCGTCCCTTTCGATTGATTAACTTGACATAGGGACTATTACAAAGGACGTGCCAACTTATCAAATAAACAATAACATACTAATTTAATTAGATTTAAAAATTTATTTTAAGCTGGAACGAGATAAGCGAGATATTTAGGAAAGGTAAAGTGGTGAAAAATACTACAACGTTTAGTGAATCTCACCACTTTTTAAATCGAATGATTATTGAGCAATTATTTCTGTTTGAATACTCAAATAAGCCTGCTTTACCACCTCTATGCCCGCACCGTTTTTATGGGCGTTTTCGCTTAAATAACGACGCCACGCACGGGCACCAGGCAAACCTTGGAATAAGCCAATCATATGGCGAGTGATATGATTTAGGCGTCCGCCCGCCTGCAAGTGAGCCTCGATATAGGGCACCATCGCTTCAATCACAGCCTCACGGCTAATCACCGTCTTCTGGCTGCCGCAGAGCAGTTGGTCAACCTGCGACAACATATAAGGATTTTGGTAAGCCTCACGTCCAACCATCACCCCATCTAAGTGCTGCAAGTGGGTTTGGGCCTGTTCAAGGCTAGTGATGCCACCGTTAATGCTGATATTAAGCGTCGGATAATCACGTTTGAGCTGATACACACGTTCGTAGTCTAAGGGCGGGATCTCACGATTCTCTTTCGGGCTTAAGCCTTGCAGCCAAGCCTTACGCGCATGGATAATAAACTCACTACAGCCCTTAGCCATGACAGTATCAATAAAGTGAGTCAAAAACTCATAGCTATCCTGCTCATCGATCCCGATGCGCGTTTTTACCGTCACAGGAATATCAACCACTTGCTTCATGGCATCGACACATTCAGCCACCAGCTCAGGTTCAGCCATCAAACAGGCACCAAAGCGACCATTTTGCACCCGATCCGAAGGACAGCCCACATTGAGGTTCACTTCATCATAACCGCGCTCGGCGGCAAGTTTGGCGCAGCGAGCAAGTTCAGCAGGATTCGAGCCACCCAACTGCAATGCAAGAGGATGTTCCTCTTGGTTATAGGCAAGATAATCGCCACGGCCATGCAAAATCGCGCCGGTGGTCACCATCTCGGTATACAGTAAGGCATTGGCCGACATTAAACGCGCAAAATAACGGTAATGACGATCCGTCCAATCGAGCATCGGTGCAATGGAAAAGGTGCGGTCGAGCTGTAGACCATCATTAAGATTATTTTTCAACACGTGACTATCGACTCAAGTAATTAAAATTTGCGAATAAGTTGCCACTCAGAGGAGCCAAGAGTCCTAATTTGAGTCGCAGATTGCCAATAAGCCTTAAGCTTAAAAATGGAAAAACAGTAAACGAGTTAACGTTTACTGTTTTATTGCCCCTCAGAGCAAGCGGGATTATACCCTAAACCGCCTGCTTTGTGGAGATAATGCAGGAACAGGAGCCGACTCTGAACCAAAGCTACAACTCGCTCCAACGCCTGAGCAAGTTATGATAAACACCCGTTAGATTAAACAGCTCTTGTTCAGGCGCGGCCTGCAACGTCAAAGATTGAATCGATTGATCGAGTTGAAATAACAAGCGGCGCTGCCCCTCATCGCGCACCATGCTCTGTAGCCACATAAAGGCGGCGGTTCGCTCACCTGATGTGACAGGCGTAACCTGATGTAAACTCGTTGACGGGTATAATACCAAAGATCCCGCCGCCAGCTTAATGCTTTGCTGGCCATAGGTATCTTGGATGACCAGCTCACCACCTTGATAAGTGTCTGGTTCGCTTAAAAATAAGGTGGCAGACAGATCGGTACGCACCATACCGTCACTCGTCGAGCGAATTGCATTATCGATATGATAGCCAAAGGTTTCTCCACCTTGATAACGATTAAACAAGGGCGGATAAAACTGTAATGGAAGTGCTGCCGAGACAAATAAAGGATGAGCTAACAAGCGCTCCATAATCAATTCACCGATGCCAATCGCAACAGGATCGTCTTTATCCAACTGCTGATTGCGCTTACGAGTACTCGCCATCACGCCTGAGGTTTGATTGCCATCAATCCAAGTGCGAGCATCGAGTTGTTCACGTAACTGATTGACTTCTTGTTTAGAAAAAACATGAGGAATTTCAATAAGCATCTTCAAACCTTAAGGAAAGCATAAACATCAAAGGCAGCCCTAGGGCTGCCATTCAAATCGTCATTCACTGATATTAAAAGTGCATATCGGCACTTAACATCACCAAACGTCCAGGCGCCATATTGGCAAAGTGCGCGGTGTACGCTTTATCGTAATAACGCTCGTCCGTTAGATTTTGAACGTTCAGGCGTAAGGTCAAGAATTCGCTCATCTTATAGGATGAGGTCAAATCAAAACGCCAGTAAGACGGAATTGACAGCGTATTAGCCGTATTGCCATACACTTTGTCCATATAATAGGCACCCGTGCCGACCGTTAACTGCTCGGTAATATCGTAAGTTGTGAATAAGCTAAGACTATTTTTGGCTGTATTAGGGAAGCGATTACCATTAAGCGCAGCGTTGTAACCATTGCTTTCGAGGGTAGCGTCCAAATACGTATAACCACCAAAACCATGCCAATCTTTAGTAAAGTCACCGGAAAAGCCGATTTCAAAGCCTTTGACTTTTTGCTCGCCGACGTTTTCCTGCGGTGCATTACGATCGCCAGAGGTCGCAACGCGGGCATTGTTTTTCTCGATTTGGAATACAGAGCCATTCAGAGATAAACGCCCCTCCCAAAGATCCCATTTAGTGCCTAACTCGTAGCTTTCGGTGTCTTCTGGTTCTAAATCGGCGTTAGTGCTGCCAAGACGATCTGCCCCATCTCCGTTAGACGTGCCAGGTGGATTAGAGGAAGTGCCCCACGCAGCGTAGATACTGCCATTTTCTGCGGGCTTATATAGCACCGACAATTGGTAGTTGAAGAAATCAGCATCATTGCTGAATCGAGAGGTTGAGTTCTCAGCACTGGTGGTATAGTCATCCCAGCGGATACCTGCGTTAACCATCCATGCTTCAGTTAACTCAATCGTATTAAAGGCATAGATAGAGCGAGTATCGGTTTCAGTCACTGTCGCATCGGTACCGAGTGTAATCGTACCAACCCAAGGATCGTGGGGATTCGGATTATCCAGCAACGTACAGTTGTAGTTATCCAGCATTGCCTGATTACAACCCGCGTTGCGACCATTGCCCGTATCGACGGTGTAACTCAAATTGCTAGTACGTTCGTTACTGAGTTCAGTACCGACTGCAAAACGGTTAGTCATTCCTGCAAGTTTTGCTTCACCCGAGAGTTGCAATTGAGTCGCTAGGGTTTTAGTGACCGAATGGCGCGACTTAGTGTTTCGCCAAACATAACCATTAGCCACGTTGCCAGTGGTGTCGTCTGGGTTAGTCACAATATAGTAATTGCTGTTACGGCTATAGATAGACGTCGAAGTGAACTGCATGTCGTTGTTAAAATCATGGCTGATCAACACCGAAGCTGTATCGTCCATCGTATCGCGAAAATCCCGCGATAATAAGCCATAGAAATTGTCGGGATCGACATCGGCAGGTTTGCCTGTCGCCTGATCGTAGGGAATACCATAATCAGGAATATCATGGTTTTCAAAATGATAATATTCAAGGGTCACTTTAGTTGGCGTCGTTAACCCAAAGGTAACAGACGGTGCAACGCCCCAACGATTACCTGTGACCTCATCACGCCCTGGAGTGTCAGCATCGTGAGCCATCATGTTGACACGAACCGCAGCTTCATCGGTAATCACATGGTTAATATCAACATTGGCACGTTTGAGGGCATCAGTCCCCACGGCAACATCGGCGTTAATAAAATCTTCAGCCTGAGCTTTTTTGGTCACAATGTTAATGCTACCGCCAACCGCGCCACGGCCGTTATAGACAGAGCTTGGGCCTTTCAGGACTTCAATTTGTTCAATGTTAAAGGTTTCACGGCTTTGTGAACCCACATTACGCATACCATTGATAAAAGTGGAGGATTGAGCATCGTACCCACGAATAAAAGGTCTATCACCGTAGGGGTTTCCCCCTTCGCCAGTACCCAAGGTAATACCAGGCGTCGCTCGTAGCGCATCAGTAAAACTCTGCGCGCCCATATCTTTGATCAGATCTTGATTGATGACTGTTACAGTTTTCGCAGTATTGAGCAGGTCTTCGGTAAATTTACCCGATTGTACTTTGCGGGTGTTATAACCCAAGTACTCACCATTGACTTCAATATGTTCAACTTTTTTATCTGCGACTTGTGCCTGCTCCGCTGCCATAGCAGGGATAGCAGAAACCGCCATCCCTATGGTTAACGAACCTAAAACATGGGCACCAAGCGTGACTCGACCATTGCGACGTTTTGCAAATTTCATTTAAAGCATTCCTGTTGCGGACTAAACCCTGTAACAGATGTCCCCCACCTGTTAATCGCCCGCTAATATATGTAAAATTATTTTTGTGATCAATAATTATTATCATTTATATTATAATTTAATGTAAATCACAGTTTAAGCCGTTTATAGTTGTTAGGCACAGCAAAACGACTGTAGCTACATTGGTAGGGTTAAAGATACGCCTATGATAGAAATGAAAATTTCCTTCAAAAATCTTTCGCATACATTCAAGCTATCGCACTCATAGCCTAACGGCATGCTCATTCGAATCATCAACCTTTCGGTGGAAACGTGCCTTTGGACTCATTGAGGGGACATGCAGAATACGCGGCTCTTTTACCGCTTGTAGTGTGGCTTTTGGTAAAAAGACTTTTACGATAAATAACAAGAAAATCGTGAAATTAACCTCACATTTCCATTTGTGTCATCTAAGCTGATAGAGTGTGATTAAGATTGCTGTGGTCAAGCCACTTTTCGACTACCCTTAATTACGTGGTGACCATAAGGCTTAAGTTCATAAGAGGACACACTGAAGCATGAACGTCAATTTTATTAATCCTTTTTTGCAGTCGCTGCTCAATGTTATTTCGACCATGGCCAGCCTAGAGCTCACGCCAGGTAAACCCCAAATCAAAACTGACAACTTAGCCAAAGGCGATGTATCAGGTTTGATTGGTATGGTTGGGCCACAAACCAAAGGCTCACTTTCAATTACGTTTGAGCAAAAACTGGTACTGCAAATCATGCAAAATATGCTGGGCGAAAACCCCGGCAAAATAAATGAAGAAGTAACCGATCTGGTGGGTGAAATCACTAATATGGTTACGGGGGGCGCAAAAAATCTTTTAGGACAAAAGGGTTACGAATTCGAAATGGCAACACCAATGGTCGTTTCAGGTCAAGGGCATACAATTTCCCATAAAGCCAACGGCACCAAAATTATCATGCCATTTACCAGTTCTTACGGAACTGCATTTATCGAAGTTTGCTTCGAAAATTAATTAAATATCATAAGTTTGTAGGAAAACATTGGATGTTTGGTTGGCTGTAACGAGTACGCTTTGCTCGACTAGAGCGAACCTAATAGCCAAATCAGTAAATCGATTAACTGTATGCTAGATAAAGAAAAACGGCGCATTTGCGCCGTTTTGTCATTCTAATTTGAGCAAACTATGCTAAGCAAACAGCTACTCTTGGAGTCAGTTTAGTCACTAATTCATAGGCGATGGTACCAATGTGTTCGGCCACCTCCTCTACGGGTAAAGCCTGCCCCCAAAGTAGCACATCATCACCGACTTGATCCGCCGCATCTTGGCCTAAATCTACGGTTAACATATCCATAGATACCCGGCCAACAATCGGCACTCGGCGACCATTTATCCATACAGGCGTACCTTCAGGCGCATTCCGCGGATAGCCATCACCATAGCCAATAGCGACAACGCCAAGGCGAGTATCTTGTTTGGCTGTCCAGTAACAACCATAACCTACAGGTTGACCCGCTTTATGATCGCGCACAGCGATCAAACGTGAGACTAAGTTCATCGCGGGGATCAAACCATGGTTCGCACCGCAATCTCCTGTGACAGGAGATACGCCATAGAGCGCAATGCCTGGACGGATCCAATCCCCTTGGCTTTTAGGCCAATAAAGCGCACCCGCCGAGTTGGCTAAGGTTCTAAACCCAGGTAAATCCGCAGTTAACTGGTTAAAGGTTTGCATTTGTACTTGAGTGTAATGATTATCCGGCTCATCGGCACAGGCAAAGTGGGTCATCAAATGAACAGGTTTGGCAACATTTTCGCAGGCGGCCAAACGCGCATAAACCGCAGTGAATTGTTCAGGCGTGACCCCTAAACGATGCATCCCCGAATCGACTTTTAGCCACACGGTGACAGGCTTCGTTAAGTTTGCCTGTTCTAACATCTCGATTTGCGATTCGTGGTGCACCACAGTATCGATATCGTGCTCCACCAACAAAGGTAAGTCGGTGCTGCGAAAAAAGCCCTCCAGCAATAATAAACGCGCCTTAATACCACCTTCGCGCAGTTCTAATGCCTCTTCCAAACGGGCTAAGCCGAAGCCATCAGCAGTATGTAAACAATGAGCGACATTTAATAATCCATGACCATAACCATTGGCTTTCACCACCGCCATCACTTGGCTGCTGCTCGCCTGTTGGCGTAAAACGGCGAGGTTGTTTTGCAGTGCAGTACTGCTAATTTCTGCTCGAGGAAAAGGTTTCAAAATTTGCCTTGTCTATTTGGAAATGTCTGGAAATAAAAAGAATACATAAGCTTTGCTTATCTTCTAACACCGGGAATTAATCTTCTTCAAACTGAGGACCTGCATAGTTATCAAAACGGGAAAACTGGCCTTGGAAGGTCAAGCGCACACGTCCAATTGGGCCGTTACGCTGTTTACCGATAATGATTTCCGCCGTGCCCTTATCGGGAGAGTCGTTGTTATACACCTCATCACGGTAAATAAACATGATGAGATCCGCATCCTGCTCAATAGAACCTGATTCACGTAAGTCCGAGTTCACAGGGCGTTTATCGGCACGTTGTTCGAGCGAGCGGTTAAGCTGGGAAAGTGCGATAACGGGGATTTCTAATTCTTTAGCTAATGCCTTAAGAGAACGAGAGATTTCAGCAATTTCAAGGGTACGATTGTCCGATAATGCCGGCACTTGCATCAGCTGCAAGTAGTCGACCATGATCATCGATAATCCGCCATGCTCGCGGGCAATACGGCGGGCACGGCTGCGCACTTCTGTCGGCGTTAAGCCTGAACCATCATCGATATACATCTTGCCTTGCTCAAGCATAATGCCCATGGTCGAGGATACCCGCGCCCAATCCTCATCATCGAGTTGTCCGGTACGGATTTTGGTTTGGTCAACGCGCCCTAAAGAGGCCAACATACGCATCATGATCTGTTCTGAAGGCATCTCGAGGCTGAAAATAAGCACGGGCTTGTCTTCATTCATCGCCGCCTGTTCGCACAGGTTCATCGCAAAGGTCGTTTTCCCCATCGACGGACGCGCCGCCACGATGATCAAGTCGCCGGATTGAAAGCCTGCTGTCATTTTATCGAGATCAGTAAAGCCACTCGATACCCCGGTTACACCATTGTGTGGATTGTTGTAGAGCTGCTCAATCTTATCAACGGTTTTTTCCAGAATGGTTTTGATGCCTTCAGGGCCTTCGTTAGCATTGGTGCGCTGCTCAGCAATTTTAAAGACTTTGCTCTCAGCTAAATCGAGTAGAGCGCTGGAATCGCGGCCTTCAGGGTTATAACCCGCATCGGCAATCTCATGGGCAACGCGGATCATCTCGCGTACGACTGCGCGCTCACGGACAATTTCAGCATAGGAAACAATGTTGCCCGCACTCGGGGTGTTTTTGGCAATCTCGCCCAAGTAGGCAAAGCCGCCCGCTTCTTCGAGTTGGTTTTCAAGCTCAAGCTGTTCAGAAACCGTAATTAAGTCGATAGGTTGGCCTGTTTCGACTAAACGGTGCATGGCGGCGAAAATCATCCGGTGCGAGCGAGAATAAAAATCCTCCTTCACTACGGTTTCAGCCACTTTATCCCAAGCGTCGGCGTCTAACATGAGGCCGCCTAATACCGATTGTTCAGCCTCAATTGAATGCGGCGGTAGCTTGAGGCTATCGACCTGCAAATCCCTTGGCTTACTCTTAGGCTTAAAAGCACCTTGTTGTGACATTAACACTCCCGATTTCCAACAACTTAACAAAATATGATATAAAACCCCGTCAAGCAAACAGGTGGTTTACACAGGCCTGTTATCTCACCCAACGGATACTCAAACTAAAAATAAGGAAAGAACATGCGTATTGCATTGGTTGCAGCCTTAGTACTGACCTCTGGCATTGCAACAGCCGATGAAGGGCAATGGCAACCTTATCAAATGCCTTCTATTGCAGACAAACTCAGCGCGCGTGGAATTGATATTCCCGCAGATAAGCTGGCCGATCTCACCAGTTATCCAATGAACGCCGTTGTCGGGCTGGGCTATTGTACCGCCAGTTTTGTCTCGCCCCAAGGGCTAGTTGTGACAAACCATCATTGTGCCTACAAGGCGATACAATATAACACTAAGAAAGAGCATAACTATCTCGAACAAGGCTTTTTAGCCACTTCAATGGATAAAGAACCGTCGGCCGGTCCCAATGAGCGTTTATACATCACCGAAGCCGTGACCAATGTCACCGCTGAGGTCACCAAAGACTTAAGCCAAGATCCACTCAAATGCTACGAAGAGATTGAGAATCACAGCAAATCCTTAATCAAAAGCTGTGAAGCCGATGATAACTACCGCTGTAACGTTCGCAGCTTCCACAATGGCTTGGAATATTACCTCATCAAGCAATTGATGATCCGCGATGTGCGCCTAGTGTATGCACCACCTGAAAGTGTTGGTGGTTACGGTGGTGATATTGATAACTACGAGTATCCACGCCACTCGGGTGATTTTGCCTTCCTACGGGCTTATGTGGGTAAAAACGGAAAACCTGCGGCTTTCAGCGAAGATAACATTCCTTATACGCCCAAAAGCTATTTAAAAGTGAACGCCGATGGCGTGAAAGCTGGCGATGGCGTTTTTGTGGCAGGCTATCCTGGCACGACCAACCGTTACAATCTCACTAGCGAGCTTAAATTTGCCAGTAATTGGTTGTATCCAACTCAGGCAAAACGCTATCAATTACAGATTGATACTATCGAAGCCATGGGTCAGGAAGATGCCGACATCGCGATTAAATATGCGGGCAATATGGCGTCTATGGCGAACCGGATGAAAAAGCTCAACGGTCTGCTGGCGGGCTTTAAAGCCACGGATATCATCGGCATTAAGCAGCAGCGTGAAGATGACTTTCTGGCTTGGTTAAAGAAAAACTCTAGCCTTAATCAAAATCTTATCAGCGAACTAGAAGTGTTACTGGCCGAGCAGCAACTGCAAACCCAAACCAATTATCACTTCACCAACGCCCAATCGAGCACACTGCTCACCGCGGCCAACAACCTCTACCGCTTAGCGAAAGAAAAGCAAAAGAGTGATGCCGAGCGTGAAATCGGTTACCAAGAGCGCGACTTAGCCATGTTCAGCTCGCGCTTAAAACGTATCGACTCTAGTTTTGATGTCAAAGTCGATAAAACCCTCTGGTTACAAGATTTAAATGCTTATTTATCGCAGCCAAACCGTGTTGCGGCCTTAGACAATATGCTGAATTTGGACGATAAAAACGTCAGTCTAGAGGCTAAACTTGATGGCCTGTATTCGCTGACCACTCTGACAGACCAAGCGCAGCGTTTGGCCTGGATGGACGCCGATGCCAAGGCCTTCGAAACCAGCAGCGATCCGTTTATCCGCCTTGCCGTCGCGCTGTATGACACCAATATGGCCCAGGAAAAAGCAGAAAAAATCCTTGCAGGTAAATTGTCTACCGCTCGCCCAGCCTACATGGCAGCCGTTATCGACTACTACAAAGCCAACAACTGGCCAGTGTATCCCGATGCTAACGGTACGCTACGCATCAGCTACGGTATGGTCGATGGTTATCAATCCCGCGATGCGCTGTACAAACAGCCATTTACACGTCTTGATGGGATAGTAGCTAAGCACACCGGTATTGAGCCCTATAATGCCCCGAAAAAATTGCTCGATGCGATTCACGAGCAACGTTTTGGCGATCACTTAGTGAAATCTGTCTACCAAGATCCCCGTGGCTGGATTTGCCGTCTGTTCTCTTGTTTGGACAAGCCAGAAGAATTCAACTCAGTACCAGTTAACTTCTTATCGAGCGTAGATACCACAGGTGGCAACTCAGGCTCACCCGTATTTAACGGCAAAGGGGAACTTGTAGGACTTAACTTCGACTCCACCTACGAAGCGATTACTAAGGATTGGTTCTTCAATCCCACCATCACCCGTGCCGTGCACGTGGATATTCGTTATATCCTATGGATGATGGATGAAGTTGACCATGCCGATAATCTGATTAAAGAACTGGATTTAGTAAGAAACTAATTATTATTAATCTGTCATGATTAATGATAATGGAATTAACTAATATGAACCGTTTAATTTAATCAATATAAATTAAGCATCTTTAAAAACCGTCCAAGGAATATTCCTTGGACGGTTTTTATTTTATGTAATTTATCAATTTGTGATCTGCCGCATTATCAATTCACCAAAAACTCAATCAAAGTATCTTAATTAGTATTATTTAAAGCAAGACCACACATGGACAATTTGTCTAACCTAAAAATAAAATCCAGTGATAAAAACCACATTAACCAACAAATTTCAATCTAAGCCTTTAAAACATCACAAATAGTGGTAGGTAAACACAAAAAGAAAAATAACACACTGTATTTAAATAAAAAAATATAAAAATCACCACTATAAAATTAACCAAGATTGTTATTTTTATTTCTCAAAAAAACTCAAAAAACGCAAATAAAACTATTAAAAACACCTGTTTTATCAAAAACCATAAAACTTGATCACCATCATGTTTTTCATAGGTTCAATTTCCTATCATCCAGCCGCCTAAAATTTCACAAATTAAATGTAACCGTCAACATAAGCACTTAACAAACACATTAAATAACACTGAAAATATAATTCAGGTTGAAAATGAGGAACGCAAAATTCTATGACAGCGACAACTTATCAACCAGGAGAAATCCAAGGGCTGATCAAGATTAATGCATCCAAATGCAAAGGATGTGATGCTTGCAAACAGTTCTGCCCAACCCACGCCATTAATGGTGCCTCGGGTGCAGCGCACTCTATCGATGAAGATAAATGTTTAAGTTGCGGACAGTGTTTAATCAACTGCCCCTTTAGCGCCATTGAAGAAACCCACAGCGCCCTTGAAACCGTGATTAAAAAACTCGCCGATAAGAATACCACCGTCGTTGGCATTATCGCCCCTGCGGTACGGGTGGCGATTGGTGAAGAATTTGGCTTAGGCACGGGCGAACTGGTGACAGGTAAACTCTATGGCGCCATGAATCAGGCGGGCTTTAAGATTTTTGATTGTAACTTTGCCGCCGATCTCACCATTATGGAAGAAGGCAGTGAGTTTATTCATCGCCTCCATGCCAATGTGAAAGGTGAAGAAAATGCAGGTGCATTGCCGCAGTTCACCTCCTGCTGCCCGGGCTGGGTACGCTACCTCGAAACCCGCTACCCTGCACTTTTACCCAACCTGTCAACCGCCAAATCGCCCCAGCAAATGGCCGGAACGGTTGCCAAAACTTACGGCGCCAAGGTGTATCAAATGCAGCCGGAGAATATTTTCACCGTCTCTGTGATGCCTTGTACCTCGAAAAAACTCGAAGCCTCACGCCCCGAATTTAACTCGGCTTGGCAATATCATCAGGAACACGGGGCTAACACGCCTTCGTACCAAGATATTGATGCCGTGCTCACCACAAGGGAAATGGCACAGTTACTCAAACTGCTTGATATCAATCTCGCTAATACCGCGGAATATCAAGGTGATAGTTTGTTCTCTGAATACACAGGCGCGGGCACTATTTTTGGTACAACCGGCGGGGTGATGGAAGCGGCACTGCGTACCGCCCATAAAGTGCTGACTGGCGCTGAAATGGCTAAGTTGGAATTTGAACCCGTACGTGGATTAAAAGGGGTGAAATCAGCCTCTGTCAGCCTGTTTGATACCCAGCTTAAACAAAATGTGACCGTCAATGTCGCCGTAGTGCATGACATGGGCAACAACATCGAACCCGTGCTACGCGATGTGATGGCAGGCACCTCTCCCTACCACTTTATTGAGGTGATGAACTGCGCAGGTGGTTGCGTTAACGGTGGAGGTCAACCTATTGAGGGTAAAGGCTCTTCATGGCTTGGTAACATTTAACGGGAAACAGAAATGAACAAGAAAAAACACCTATTTGCCGAGGACAGTTTCTTTCTGTCACGCCGTAAATTTATGGCTGTCGGTGCCGCGTTTGTGGCTGCGCTCGCGATCCCTATCGGCTGGTTTACCAGCAAGCTTGAGCGCCGGAATGAATACATTAAGGCCAGAAGCCAAGGGTTATATAAGGACGATAGCCTAGCGAAAAAACGTGTCAGCCACGCCAACCCCGCGGTTGAAAAGTACTACAAAGAGTTCGGTGGCGAGCCATTAGGACATATGTCCCACGAGCTGCTACACACCCACTTTGTCGATCGCACTAAATTAAGCTCTTGATTGGAGATGAGAAATGCATCAAGAACATGATATGAGACCCATTTTAAAACATCCGCTAAACGTCAGGATCTTCCACTACATCCTGCTGCTCAGCTTTTTGCCATTAGCCGCGACAGGTTTGTTATTGTTTTTTAAACCGCTTTCCCAAGAAGGTATGCAGCTAACCTATGATGTGCACATTATTGCAGGGATTGTTATGGCCCTCGATGCCGTGGCATTTACCATCATGGCATTCGATCGAGTGGTACTGTTTATCGCCCGTGTGTTTAGTTTCTCAGGGCGCGATGTGAAATGGTTTATGGTGTTAGGCGGCTACCCACAGAAATTCTTACTGGGTAAAAAAGTGCCTATTCCACCGATGAACAAATACAACTCAGGCCAAAAACTCTTTGGTGCCTGCGTACTGATTGGCGGCACACTATTAATCCTCTCCGGTTTAGTGCTATGGCTTATCCCCCACGCTGCGCCGCGGGATATAGTGTGGTTTTTAGGTCAGGCCCATTTAGTGTCAGGCTTAGTGTTAACCGCCTTCTTGCCTGTGCATTTATTCCTCGCGGTGTACCGCTTTGATGATTTCAAGGCCATGATGATCCACGGTAATGTGCCTTACCATGATGCCGCTGAGTACACCCCTCTGTGGGTTAAAAATGAAATTGCCCCCGTCGCCACTAACGGTGAACAACTGACAAGCAAATAGCTAAGTCTCCAGCGGCAGTTGCTCACAACTGCCGCATTTTCGCATTCATACTCAAGGGCATAGATAACCATGAGCACACACGAGCATCATTCCATTACCGTCACTGACTATAATCCCAACGTCAGCTTTATCGACGATCAAGCGATTTGGCAGACCATTGACGACGCCAGTAATCCAAGTCGCGAGCAAGTCCTCGCCATTCTCGACAAGGCGCGCCAGTGTGAAGGCTTAAGCATTAGCGAGACCGCCATTTTGCTGCAAAACCAAGATAAAGCCTTGGATGAAGCACTCTTTGCCGTTGCCCGTGAGATTAAGAACACTATTTACGGCAATCGGATTGTGATGTTTGCGCCGCTGTATGTATCGAATCATTGCGCCAACAGTTGTAGTTATTGTGGCTTTAACGCCGATAACCATGAGCTCAAACGTAAAACCTTAAAACAGGATGAGATCCGCCAAGAGGTTACGATCCTTGAAGAAATGGGTCACAAACGGATCCTTGCCGTTTATGGCGAGCATCCACGCAATAATGTGCAAGCCATTGTTGAAAGTATTCAAACCATGTACAGCGTTAAGCAAGGCAAGGGCGGAGAAATTCGTCGAATCAATGTCAACTGCGCGCCAATGAGTGTGGAGGACTTTAAGCAACTTAAAACCGCGGCGATAGGCACTTATCAATGCTTCCAAGAAACCTATCATCAAGACACCTACAGCCAAGTCCATCTTAAAGGTAAAAAAACCGACTTTTTATACCGCCTCTACGCCATGCACAGGGCGATGGAAGCAGGAATTGACGATGTCGGCATCGGCGCGCTCTTTGGCCTGTATGACCATAGATTTGAGCTGCTCGCCATGCTCACCCATGTTCAGCAACTCGAAAAAGACTGTGGCGTTGGCCCACATACCATCTCCTTTCCGCGGATTGAACCTGCCCATGGTTCGGCTATCAGTGAAAAACCGCCCTATGAGGTCGATGATGACTGCTTTAAGCGCATTGTTGCCATCACTCGCCTTGCCGTGCCTTATACCGGGCTGATTATGAGCACGCGGGAAAGTGCGGCGCTGCGCAAAGAATTGTTAGAACTCGGGGTTTCACAAATCAGCGCAGGCTCGCGTACCGCACCGGGTGGCTATCAAGACAGCAAACAAAATCAACATGATGCCGAGCAATTCAGCCTTGGTGATCAACGAGAGATGGACGAAATCATCTATGAATTAGTCACCAACTCGGATGCAATCCCCTCCTTCTGCACGGGTTGCTATCGCAAAGGGCGAACTGGCGATCATTTTATGGGATTGGCCAAACAGCAGTTTATTGGCAAATTTTGCCAGCCTAATGCCTTGATCACCTTTAAGGAATATTTGAACGATTACGCCAGCGATAAAACCCGTGAGGCAGGTAACGCCCTGATAGAGCGAGAACTGGCTAAAATGAGCCCGTCACGGGCGCGCAATGTGCGTGGCTGCTTGCAAAAAACCGATGCGGGTGAACGGGATATCTATCTATAAATGGCATCTTATCTATTCTCAGATCTCGGCGTGCAGTTGCATTTCGGCCTTAACACTAGCGCCTTACTCAATGCGATAGAACGCGCTGATGAAATCGTGCTACACGCGGCCATTTACAGTAATTTTGCCGATAATGCCGTAGGGCAGTTGTTATTGCAGCGGCTACAAAACGCCAGCTTAAAGCAACTCACCCTCATTAAACTTGAGCCCACTCGTCTATGGCGGGATGAGTTTGCCACCATCCTAAGGCCCGAGATGCCGCTGCAAGAGGTTGAGCAGCTGTATGATATTTCCCGCCACTGGTGCGCTGAGCTTAAAACGCAGTTTCCTGAGACAGTCAATTTAGTTTCGACCCAAGCGCTACCACTGCAACCTATATTGCTGATTGGCGATAGACTCTTTGTCGGCCACTACGCCCATAGCCATACCACTTCAGCTCAGGGGCTTTGGCTGGAGTTTGATGCTATTGCTTTAGGCCTTGCACCAAACAGCTTAATCGATTGGTTTGATACAGGCATCCCTAGTGAGCAAAACTCAGCAGTAGAAGTGGCCCTAGGCCGTTATGTTGAAGAATGCCGCTGCGCAGTGGGCGATCTTTGGTATCAGAGCTTGATTGAGCTAGATAAAGGGCGTAACTAATGATCACTCGCCCTAGCCCGCCAGCGCCAGTCACTCAGCCAACGTCCGTTAAACCGACCTTGCTTAAGCCCACAGCGTTTTCCTATGCCGAAATCCTTTTGCTACTTCAGGGACAAGACGATGAATGGTTGTTTAGTCGCGCCCAGCTCGCCACTGAATTGCAATTTAATCAACAGGTGTATTTACGCGGCATTGTCGAGTTTTCGAATCACTGTCGTAACCACTGCCATTACTGTGGTTTACGCACCGAAAATCGGCAGGTAACACGCTATCGACTCTCGAACGAAGAAATCCTTAACGCAGTGGATAGCATTGCCGAGCTGGGACTAGGTACTGTGGTGCTGCAATCGGGGGATGACTTTAACTACAGCGGCAATCGTATTAGTGCCCTTATTACTGAAATTAAACGTCACCACAATTTAGCAATTACTCTGTCACTGGGTGATCGCAAACATCAAGAGCTGGAAAAATGGCGCGAAGCGGGCGCAGATCGCTATTTGCTCAAAATGGAAACCTTCGACCGCGACCTCTTTGCTCGGTGTCGCCCTAAAGCCAATTTTGGCGAGCGCATTGCAAGGCTAAATTATCTTAAGTCTCTGGGATATCAAACTGGCTCAGGGATTATTGTCGATTTACCGGGAATGACGGATGCGATTTTAGCGTGTGATATTCAGCATTTATCGGAGTTGCAGCTCGATATGCTGGCCTGTGGCCCCTTTATTGCCCATCACCAAACACCGTTTGCGACTTCCCCCAATGGCAGCGCCCTTAAAAGTCACAGGGTGAGTGCCATTTTGCGATTGATGAATCCGGGGGCGAATATCCCTGCAACCAGTTCCCTCGACGCCCTCGAAAAAGGCGCAAGGGAACTGGCACTCAAACGGGGATGTAATGTGCTTATGCCCTCCTTCACCCCAGCACAAGTCAGTGGCGATTACAGCATCTATCCGGGAAAAAACCAGCAACAAAACCCAGCCGCAGAGCGACTTAACCAAGTCTGCCAGCAAATTCAATGCCACGCGCTAATCCCCTGCTTTAGCCGTGGTGATTCAAAAAGGACCCAATATGTGTCAAGGCATTAATCCACAAGAGCATAGCCAAACCCAATCGGCACCAAGAGGAATGCGCTACCATATCGCCTTGGTCGGTCGGCGTAATTCGGGGAAATCCTCCCTACTTAATATGCTTGCAGGGCAACAGATCTCCATTGTGTCCGATATTAAGGGCACCACCACGGATGCCGTAGCCAAGGCCTATGAGTTACAACCCTTAGGGCCAGTGACCTTTTACGATACCGCTGGCATAGACGATGAAGGGACATTAGGTGCAATGCGAGTGAGCGCCACTCGCAGAGTGTTGTTTCGCTCCGATATGGCACTCTTAGTCGTTGACGAACAGGGATTGTGCCCCTCAGACATGGCATTAATAGATGAAATACAGCAATTAGAAATGCCAATACTCGTGGTATTCAATAAAGCCGATATCTGCCTCCCCAAAGCTGAGGATATTGCCTTTTGCCAGACTCAATCCTTACCCTTTATTGTCGTTTCTGCCGCCACAGGTCTTGCGGGTAAACAGCTTAAGCAGTTGATGGTCGAATTAGCACCTGCGGAGTATAAGCAGGAGCCGCTCCTAGCGGGCGATCTCTACCAAGCGGGGGATGTCATTCTCTGTGTCGTCCCTATCGATATGGCCGCACCTAAGGGACGATTGATCCTGCCACAGGTGCAGATACTGCGTGAGGCGCTTGATCGCAGCGCCATCGCAATGGTCGTCAAAGAAACAGAACTAACGCAGGCATTATCAGTGGTTACGCCTAAGCTGGTGATTTCTGATGCTCAAGCGATTAAGCAAGTCGCCGCCACAGTGCCAGACGCAGTCCCTCTCACCACCTTCTCAACCTTATTTGCCCGATTTAAAGGCGATTTAGCCGTTCTCGCTGCGGGAGCTGATGCTTTAGATAAATTGCAAGATGGTAATAAAGTGCTCATCGCCGAAGCCTGTAGTCACAATGTGCAGGAGGACGATATTGGCCGAGTTAAACTTCCCCGCTGGATAAATAGCTACACCGGCAAACAACTCGAGTTTGTAGTTACATCTGGGCACGACTTTCCCGATGATTTAGAACAATATGCCCTCGTCATCCACTGCGGCGCTTGTATGTTTAACCGCAATGAAATGCTCCGTCGCATCCGTGAATGCCAACGGCGGCAGGTGCCTATCACTAACTATGGGGTGGCGATTTCTAAATTGCAGGGCGTGCTACCGCGAGTGCTTATACCAATCGTATTAAATATCTGTTCATTCAGCGGGAATTCAACGCGCTTTAGACAAGGCGAAGGCTTGAAGGCATAGTGGTGCTCTGTCGAAAGCCTTAAACGCAGTATAAAGCGCGTTGAAACCCGCCCTTTGGGAGCCACACAGGCATCCCACTCCGGTGTTGCATTGACTTAAAAGGGAATGACCATTTCTGCGTCAATGCTCCTGGGATTGAAATGCCTGTGAGGCTCTGAACTGATTAGATATTTAATGTGATTGGTATTACGCCTTTTAACCGCAATCCTCAGCAATAGCGCATGTGTTTTAACGTCTGGCTTGGCTGCGCGCTCAAGTGGCTAAGCTTGATTAGCGTTAATACGTGACAAACAGCCACTCACACAGCAATGCTAAATCGCGCCCATAAAAAAACACCGCCTAAGCGGTGTTTTTTTAGTTTAAAGCAGTATGTAATTAAGCTTCTGCAACGATAGAAACTTTAACAACAGCTTTAACTTCAGTGTGTAACTGAACTTCAACTTCGAAGTCGCCAGTAGTACGCAGAGCGCCTAATGGTAAACGAACTTCTGATTTAGCCAGTTCAACGCCAGCAGCAGTTACTGCATCAGCGATGTCACGGTTGCCAACTGAACCAAACAGTTTGCCTTCATCACCCGCTTTAGAAGCAATAACAACAGCTTCCAGAGCAGCGATTTTCTCAGCACGTTGGTTAGCAGCAGCCAGATCAGCAGCGATTTTAGCTTCTAATTCAGCGCGACGAGCTTCAAATACTTTAACGTTGCTTTCGTTAGCAACAACAGCTTTACCTTGTGGCAGCAGGTAGTTACGAGCGTAACCAGCTTTAACTGCAACTTGGTCACCCAGGTTACCCAGGTTAGCGATTTTATCAAGCAGAATAACGTTCATTATCAAATCCTCTATATTCGATTAGGAATACTGCAATTACTGATGTAAATCAGTGTATGGCAGTAGAGAAAGATAACGAGCACGCTTGATAGCGCGAGCTAGTTGACGCTGATATTTAGCACTAGTACCAGTGATACGGCTTGGAACGATTTTGCCGCTTTCAGTGATGTAGTTCTTTAAAGTAACGATATCTTTGTAATCAATTTCTGCAACACCTTCAGCGGTGAAACGGCAGAACTTGCGACGACGGAAATAACGTGCCATTTGACAGTCTCCTAAGTTTTCAATTCGACATTTTCGGCATGGATGACTAAGCGATTTTGGCCATTTCGCCCCTGTTGAAGCGTCATAAAACCTTGTACTTGTACTTCCACACCTGCTTTCAGATTATCTGCCACGCTTTCAAAACGTGGTCCACTCAATATCACTTGTATTTGAACGTAGACATTGCGGAGCATATCTGCTTCATAACGCTGCGATTTGTGTTCTAGCATGATCACACTATGTGCAATGCCTGCTGGGCTTTTAAAGCGTCTGGAACGAGTTATGGTTCCTGACAACACCAAGTTATTGGTGGTCACAGAAAAACTTACTCAGCGATTTCTTCAGCGTTAGCTTCATCATATGAGCGGTCGCCAGCTGGGCCACGACGTGAATCGCGCTCATCTTTAGCTTTCGCCATTGGAGATGCTTCAGTAACGGCAACTTTAGTACGCATTACCATGTTACGCAGAACTGCGTCGTTGAAACGGAAAGCAGTTTCTAGCTCTTCAATCGTCTCTGCTGGTGCTTCAACGTTCATCAGAACATAGTGAGCTTTATGCAGATCTTGGATTGGGTAAGCCAGTTGACGACGGCCCCAATCTTCTAAACGGTGGATTTTGCCGTTAGCTTCGGTGATAACACCGGTGTAACGCTCAATCATACCTGGTACTTGTTCACTTTGATCTGGGTGAACCATAAATACGATTTCGTAATGACGCATTTATTGCTCCTTACGGTTATGTAGCCTCGTTATTGGCTCAGTCAAACCAAATAGAGGCAAGGAACGAAAATAGTGACTGATTTGAGCGCGAGATAGTACAGAAAGCAGACGCGAAACTCAAGCAATAACTTTGCCTCAACACCCAATACAGGTATGATGACGCCTCACCCCTATTCGGATATCAGACATCAGCCTCTCAAGAACCCATTATAATGCTAAAAGTTATCGCACCAGTTAGTTTGTTTTGCCTATCTTTTCCTGCACTTGCGCTTGTCCCTCCCGATTATCAGGAACCACCAAGTGATTTGACTGCAGAAGTCGAAGCTGGCTTACAATTGAACACAGGCAATACCGAATCGAGCAGTTTTAATGGTCGAACCCAACTGATTTACGATACTAAACAAACTAAGCAGGAAGCGACGCTAAAAGCGTATTTTGCTTCTGAAAAAAGCCAAACCACCTCAGAAAAGTACGAACTCCAGCTTCAAAGCAACTATAAACTCAACAAAGGTTATATCTTCGGCCGTGGCGACTTCACTTGGGATCAGTTTGGTAGTTATACCCAAATATCAACTCTTTCTTCGGGTTATGGTTTTAACGCAATTAGTAGCTACAAGACCAAACTCAGTCTCGAAATCGGCCCAGGTTATCGATACAACTTGCCTGCCGAGTCAGTCGCAGAGCCAGACCCCGCTCCCGAAAAGGATGTGATTTTACGTACTGCGGCAAAGTTTTCTCAAAAATTACAGGAATACACCAGTATCAATGCCGATCTCACCGCCGAGGTGGGCGAAAATAACAATACCCTGACTCTCGATATGAACTACAAAAATTTAGTATTTCAAGATTGGGCCTTTAAAATCGGCATGAACATCAAGTTCACCGAAGTGGTTCCTGAGGGCAGCCAGCAGACGGATACCATCACCACCTTTAACTTGCTGTATACCTTTAGATAAACAAGCAATAAAACGATTTGGCTGGCACAACAATTCCCCACTCAGCCAAATCCCATTTCAGCACAATTTAGTGACCCACACATAAAAACGATAAATTAGTCGATAACTTCCAACATTTTGCAACACGGAATAAACACCGACTGCTGATATACTCTCCCTGGCAATCATACAAGGAGCAGTTAATGACAAACCCGCTACGTACTTTCGCCTCTTTATATAGCACGACGTTATTAACAGTGCTGGCTGGCGGTTTACTCACCACATATTTAGGCCTTAGGCTCTCGGTGATGCATGTTCCGCAGTTGTGGATAGGTAGCATGATGTCGGCCTACTATGTCGGCCTTGTCGCAGGATCTAAGATTGGCCACCGGCTAATCGCCCAAGTCGGACATATCCGTGCCTTTGTCGCTAGTGCTGGGATCGTTGCCGCCTCCGCACTGGGTCATGCACTCGTAGATGAGTTGGCGATTTGGATCCTGTTAAGGCTTATCGTTGGTATGGGAATGATGTGCCAATACATGGTGCTCGAAAGTTGGCTCAATGAACAGGCTGAAAGCAGCCAACGCGGCACAGTGTTTGCCAGCTACATGATAGTCTCTTACTTAGGTTTGATCTTGGGCCAAGGTGCCATCAGCCTCTATCCTGAACTCGGTCTAGAGCCGCTGTTACTGATCGCCATCTGCTTTGCCCTGTGTATTGTCCCGATTTCTTTAACGCGGCGTATTCACCCAGCACCACTGGTGCCCGCCCCCTTAAAAATTGCTCACTATTGGCGCAAAGCGCCGCAGGCACTCACGACCATTGCCATTGGCAGCATGATTGTAGGCTCCTTTTACGGTTTGGCGCCTGCTTATGCGAGCAACTTAGGTTTACCGCCCGAGAAGGTGGCCACCTATATGACAGCAACCATTCTCGCGGGCCTACTCGCCCAATGGCCAATGGGAAAATTATCTGACATTATGTCCCGCAGTCGCCTGATCCGCATCAACTGCGTACTGCTTGGGATCTTAGCATTAGCTATCGCCCTCACTCCCTATCATCCGACACTCTCACTGGTGATGACGTTTCTGTTCGGCATTCTTGGCTTTACCTTCTATCCCTTGGCAACCGCACTGGCTAATTCCCGTGTCGAGCAAAGTGAAAGGGTAGGACTATCGGCAACCATTTTGCTCACCTTTGGCATGGGCGCCAGCATCGGCCCATTAATCGCCTCGACTCTTATGCAATGGTTTGGCAACAGCATGCTCTATGGTTTTATGTCGGCCTGTACCTTAATCCTGTTTTTACGGCTACGTTATGTTCACTCACAGCAAAAAACCGAAACCAATGTCACCCAAGACTACATGATGGCGACCGGTGACTTAGTCTCATCACCACTGGCTGCGGCGCTTGACCCGAGGGTGGATGTTGAATCGGTGCAGGAACACATGACACCAACACAGCAGGAAGATGAAGAAGATTTAGGTGCCGATGCCCTTGTTGAAGATGCAGAGAATGATAATGAGCAACAGCTAACATTCGAGTTTGAATTTCACCCAGCGCCCAGCTTTATCCACGATGAGACAAACGAGGTAGACGAATCCAACCTCGATGCTATTAAAACCAATTAAGGGTTGATTTAGGCAATAAAAAAGACGGGCTCGCCCGTCTTTTTTATTTATAGATATCATTTAGCTACGGCGTTGACGCACGGCTTCGAATAGGCAAATACCCGTGGCGACCGACACGTTTAAGCTAGAGACGCTTCCCGCCATCGGAATCGAAACTAAAGTATCGCAACACTCACGGCTTAGACGGCGTAAACCTTTACCTTCGGCGCCCATCGCAATCGCTAATGGCCCTTTAAGATCGGCTTGATAAAGCTCGCAATCCGCTTCACCCGCCGTGCCGACAATCCACACGCCCTTTTCCTGCAGATGGCGCATAGTGCGGGCGAGGTTAGTCACTTGGAATAACGGCACGGTTTCAGCTGCGCCGCAAGCGACCTTACTAACCACAGCCGTTAAGCCAACGGAGTTATCCTTTGGCACAATAATGCCCTGCACGCCCGCCGCATCGGCGTTACGTAAGCAGGCACCTAGGTTATGCGGATCGGTAACGCCATCTAAAATCAATAAAAACGGTAAGTCGGTCTTTGCTAACAGCTCATCTAAGTCATGCTCACCAAGGATTTTAGCCGCTTTCACACGGGCAATAATACCTTGGTGCTGAGTACTTTCGGCTTTCTCGTCCAACACTTTGCGTGAAGTCACTTGAATGCTCGTGCCAAAGGCTTTCGCTTGACGGATCAGCGGGGTTAAACGCTCATCCTCACGGCCCTGCAACAGCCAAAGTTCAATAATGCGCTCAGGGCTGTGTTTTAACAGCGCTTCAACCGCGTGGATCCCAAAAATAATATCTTGTTTTTTCATTTACTTCTTTCTCGTGCTCCGCTTCGCGGCCTTTGGCTTTTTCGCCGTATCTTTTACGCTTTTCTTAGGCTTAGTGCCCGCTTTAGACTTAGACTTAGACTTAGACTTACTCGCCGCTTTGTCTGAACCCGCTTTCGCTTTAACGCCAGTCGATTTAGCCGTTTTCGCCATTTTCGCACCTTCGCGGTTTACCCGCTCACGGGCTGTCATGGGTTTTTCTCGACTAGGTGCCGCCTTGCGGCGACCGCCTTTACCACTGTCGCCAATCATGACTAAGTCAATCTGTCTATCATCCAAGTTTACCGCGGCCACTTTTACCGTAACGGGGTCACCCACTTGATAGATTTGACCTGTGTGCTCACCAATCAAACGCTGACGCATAGGATCGAACTGGTAATAATCGCTGCCCAGACTAGAAATATGCACTAAGCCATCGATAAATAAGTCATTTAAGCGAACGAATAAACCAAAGTTAGTGACAGAGGCAATCACGGCCTCGAAGGTGTCACCCACATGGTCCTGCATAAATTCACATTTAAGCCAGTCGCTTACATCACGTGTTGCTTCATCGGCGCGGCGTTCAGTAGTAGAACATTCTTCGCCTAATTTATCTAATTCATCGAGTTGATAGTGGTAGCCACCATCGGGAGTCCATTTCTCATTGGCTTCACCTTTTTCTTTCGCCAACAAATAGCGGATCACGCGGTGAAGCACTAAGTCAGGATAACGACGAATAGGCGAGGTAAAATGCGCGTATTCTTCCAGTGCCAAACCAAAATGGCCTTCGTTATCAGGCGTGTAGATTGCTTGGCGCATAGAGCGCAGCAACATCACTTGAATAAGTTCAGCATCGGGACGGTCGGCAATCTGCAACATTACATTTTGATAATCTGCAGGCGTTGGCTCAAGCCCACCGCCCATGCTCAAACCACGCTCAGCTAAAAACTCTTTAAAGTTTGCCAGTTTCTGCTCAGAGGGCGACTCATGCACGCGATAGAGGATTTCACCCTTATGCTTTTTCACAAACTTAGCGGCAGACACGTTCGCCAAAATCATACATTCTTCAATGATTTTATGAGCTTGATTACGCGCTCTTGGCACAATCTTATCGATCTTGCGCTGTTCGTTAAAAATAAACTGCGTTTCTATCGTCTCAAATGCTATCGCACCGCGCTCTGCGCGCTGTTCATCAAGCGCTAAATAAAGCGACTGTAAGCATTGAAGATGTGGAAAGAGTGCTTCATGTTCAGGCGCAATCGGCCCGCCTTCGAGCATGGCTGCAACTTGGGTGTAAGTAAAACGCGCGTGTGAATGCATCACAGCCGGATAAAATTTATAACCAGATAGCTTACCACGGGCTGAAATTGTCATCTCCGCGACCATACATAGACGGTCAACATGAGGATTAAGTGAACACAGGCCGTTAGAGATTTTCTCCGGCAACATTGGGATCACTTGCGACGGGAAATACACCGAGTTACCACGGGCACGGGCTTCAGTATCTAAGGCTGAATCGGTGCGTACATAGTAGCTCACATCCGCAATCGCCACCCACAGACGCCAGCCACCACTAGGTTTGACTTCGGCATATACCGCATCATCAAAGTCGCGGGCATCTTCACCATCAATCGTCACTAAGGGCAGATCACGCAGATCGACACGACCTACTTTATCAGACTCAGTCACTTCATCGGGAATACGGCGCAGTTTCTTTTCAATTGCAGCCGACCAAGTATGGGGAAGATCGTAATTGCGCAGGGCAATTTCGATTTCCATTCCAGGCGCCATTTGCTTGCCGAGCACCTCGGTCACTTTACCTGCAGCTTTAACGAATCGACCGGGACGGCGGGTTAATTCAACCACCACCACATCGCCCTGACGGGCGCCATTGCGATCTTCGCTAGCGATTAAGATTTCTTGGGTAATGCGCTTATCATCGGCAATCACAAATGCCATGCCGCTATCGACATGGAATCGGCCAACAATTGCAGCACTGCGAGGCTGAATAAGTCGCACAATACGGGCTTCACGACGACCTTTACGGTCCATTCCGGCCTTCTGCGCCAATACTTTATCGCCGTGGAAATACATCAACATATCACGGTTGGATATAAATAAATCGTCGCCACCTTCGTCAGGTTTAAAGAAGCCATAGCCTTCTTTATGACCTAGCACAGTGCCAGAAATCAGATCCATTTTTTCAGGTAAGCCGTAGCTTTGACCGCGGGTAAACACCAGTTCACCATCGCGCTCCATCGCCCGTAAACGACGACGCAGAGCTTCTAACTGCTCTTCATCATGGATCTGTAATGCCGCAGCAATGCTGTCACGGGTAATAGGTGATTTTTGAGAACGTAAGTACTCGATAATATACTCACGACTTGGGATAGGGTTTTCGTACTTATCCTGTTCACGCTCAAAATGAGGGTCTTTTATCATTCAATATCCAAAAATTTCTGTCTCAACGATTGGAGACATCTCAACGGGTTCGCAAGTGCTCTTGCTGGGCCCGCGCCACTGCACTGGCGGGCATTTTAGCTGCTAACACCTGCAGTAATGATAAGGCTTTTTTCTTCGTCGCCTCATCGGTAAATACATTGTTATATAACCAGTTATAGGCCATTTCGTAATCCCTTGGACTACCATAACCTTCACCGTACAAACGTACAAGCATCATTCGAGCAGCTAAACTACCGCTCGCTGCTGCTGGCAATAAATAATTGACTGCGCGGTCCTTATTGCGAATAACAAACTTACCCGTTTGATAGTACTCGGCAAGTTTTACCATTGCCTCAGGACTCCCCTGCTCAGCCGCTTCACGTAGTAACGCCATCCCTTTGACAGCATTGGCTTTTACGCAGGTTCCGTGATTGAGCATTTCCCCCCACAAAAACTGATATAGGGGCTGCTTTAAGACTTCTGCACGCGCTTCAATATCTTGTACTAATTGGCAATCATCCTGTTTAACTTTTGCCAAATATTGTTCACTGCGGATCATTTCAAGTAATTGATCTTGAGAATAAATATCTACTGCTTGTGTCTCGGCAAAGCACATTGAAGATACTAAGGGCAGCAGCGCAAATAATGCAGTACGTAGCATAACGACTCTCAATGACAATAAGGTGAATACTTGCATCGGCAGTATAACCTATTTCTTGAGCTCGAGCCGAATTTCTAACCACGAAAGCAAACAGGAAGGAACAGCACAGGAAGAAAAGGCCGTGAAACACGGCCTTTACAATCTTAGTTAAACGGGCTAACTAAAATCATCGTCTCGTTACGGTCAGGACCGGTAGAAATGATGTCAATCGGCGTTTCTAACAACTCTTCAATACGTTTGATGTAGTTGATAGCCGCTTGCGGTAACTGATCAAAAGAGGT
The DNA here is from genome assembly GCF_012843185.1 of Shewanella sp. DNRA4. Taxonomy (NCBI): domain Bacteria; kingdom Pseudomonadati; phylum Pseudomonadota; class Gammaproteobacteria; order Alteromonadales; family Shewanellaceae; genus Shewanella; species Shewanella sp. DNRA4. The sequence continues at coordinate 101,531 of NZ_JABAIP010000003.1, read as the reverse complement.
CGCACCGAAAGTTGACTCGCTCCAGCCTGGCATAGTTTCATAAACAGGAGTGACCTGCTCATAACCTTCAGCTGCTAATGGCGTAACTTTGGAGATAGTGCCATCTGGATGTTGATAACCCACACAGATCTTCACTTCTTTCAGGCCATCAAGTACGTCTAACTTAGTTAAGCAGAAGCCGCTTACGCTGTTGATTTGTACTGCGCGGCGCATTGCCACTGCATCTAACCAACCAGGACGACGCTTACGACCGGTAGTCGCACCAAATTCATGACCTTTGGTTCCTAAATGGTCGCCCACTTCACATAAGAGTTCAGTTGGGAAAGGACCAGCACCCACGCGAGTGGTGTATGCCTTCATGATACCTAAGACATAGTCTAAATGACGTGGACCAAAGCCGCTGCCTGTCGCCACACCACCTGCGGTCGTATTTGACGAAGTCACAAACGGATAAGTACCGTGGTCAATGTCTAACAGTGTACCTTGTGCACCTTCGAACAGGATTGGCTCACCCGCTTTACGCGCGTTATCCAAAAGTTCAGTCACGTCAACACACATGCTCTTCAGATAGTCAGCTAAGGCTAACGCATCGCTCAGTGTTTGCTCGTAATCTACGGCGTCAACTTTGTAGTACTCTGTCAGCATAAAGTTATGATATGCCATAACTTCTTTCAGCTTTTCAGCAAATAGTTCAGCATTGAACAGATCGCCAACACGCAGACCGCGACGGGAAATCTTGTCTTCATACGCAGGACCAATACCACGACCCGTAGTACCAATAGCTTTGTTACCGCGCGCTTTTTCGCGGGCGATGTCTAAGGCACAGTGGAATGGCAGGATCAGCGGACATGCTTCAGAAATCAGCAAGCGTTCCTCAACAGGAATGCCGCGCTCTTTGAGCATGTTAATCTCTTTCATCAGCGCGTCGGGTGCAAGCACCACACCATTACCGATAATGCATTTCACATTATCGCGTAGGATGCCTGATGGGATCAGATGAAGTACGGTTTTATCGCCATTGATCACTAAAGTGTGACCTGCGTTATGACCGCCCTGGTAGCGAACTACATATTTTGCCTGTTCTGTTAGAAGGTCGACAATCTTACCTTTTCCTTCGTCACCCCATTGGGTGCCGAGAACAACTACGTTTTTGCCCATTGTTTGCTGCAAGGTTGTGGTTAAAAAAGAATTCTAACAGATTTTAAACCGCAAGTGGTAAGGCATTTATGAAAAAATAATCAAAATGACCACACCAGCAGTGACTAATGAGCCACCGATTCGACGCAAAACTTGCTGATTTTGATTGGAAAGTTCATTTAAATATCGGCGCCATTTATTGGGGAATAACAATGGTCCCACACCTTCCAAAATCAACACCAGTGCCATGGCTAGCATAAATAACTGTAAGCTCATCTTCCTCTCTCTTAGCTTTTTCTACCCTAAAAATCGGTGATTAATACGAGGATAACCAATTTTAGGTAATAAAAAACCCAGCATAAGCTGGGTTTTTTGAGATTCCAAAACGTATTAACGCTTAGAGAATTGTGGCTTACGACGTGCTTTACGTAGACCCACTTTCTTACGCTCAACTTTACGAGCGTCACGGGTAACGAAACCAGCAGAACGTAATGATGGACGCAGAGCTTCATCTAATTGCATCAGGGCACGAGTGATACCGTGACGGATTGCACCTGCTTGGCCAGTGATACCACCGCCTTTAACAGTTACATAGATGTCCAGCTTGTCAGTCATTTCAACTAACTCTAATGGTTGACGAACAACCATACGAGCAGTTTCACGACCAAAGTATTGGTCCAAAGGACGTTGATTTACAACGATGTTGCCACTACCAGCTTTAGCGAATACGCGTGCTGTAGAGGTTTTGCGACGGCCAGTGCCGTAGTACTGAGTTGCAGCCATTTGCTTAATCCCGTTTAGATATCAAGAACTTGAGGTTGTTGTGCAGCGTGGTTATGTTCTGCGCCAGCGTAAACTTTCAGTTTACGGAACATGGCACGGCCCAGTGGACCTTTTGGTAACATACCCTTAACTGCTTTCTCGATGATCATTTCTGGCTTATGAGCTTGCAGCTTTTCAAAGCTGATTTGCTTAATGCCACCAGGGAAGCCTGAGTGCGAGTAGTACGTCTTGCCTTGCGCTTTGTTACCAGTAACAGTAACTTTCTCAGCGTTGATAACGATGATGTAATCACCAGTGTCAACGTGAGGAGTGTATTCAGGCTTGTGCTTACCGCGTAAACGCAGAGCGATTTCGGTAGCGATACGACCTAAAGTTTTGCCGTCTGCATCAACGACGAACCAGTCACGAGTTACAGTTTCTGGTGTAGCAGTAAAAGTCTTCATTATTACAAAAACCCAAAGTTAATTTTCTGTCTCACATGTTGCTTGCAATGACAAACAACACAAAATTGCCTTTCAGTACCCCTTCGAGTACTTAACTCGGCGTACAACTTCCACCTAGTTTGGTGGAGTAACGTGGGCAGGTGGCGGATTATAGACAAACGTGAGTTAAAAATCACCTGATATTTTGACAAAAATCATAAAAATTCGATCGATGTGGCTCATTACTACGCTAAGGAATGAGCCACTGAAGATTTGTCGAGAAAAACCCCGCAAAGCACGCTCTGCAATAGTCTAAGACTTAGGGTAAATGCTCTGATTTTAAGTAATCGTGGGATTGCATTTCAATCAAACGGGAACGACAACGTCTGAATTCAAAACTCAATAAGCCGTCGGCATAAATGTCTTCTAACGGCACCTGCGCGGACACGATCAATTTGACGTTTCGTTCGTAAAACTCATCCACCATGGCCAAAAAGCGTCTGGCGATATCATCACCCGTTAAAAATGCGCCCATCTGCTCAATGCCACTCACCAGCACAGTATGATAAATCCGCGCCAGTTCCATATAATCCCGCTGACTACGGGGGCCATCACATAAGGCTCTAAAATCCGCCAGTAAGACGCCTTGCGCCTGTTGGCGAATGGATATTTCACGGCCTTCGATTTCAATCGCGTCAGTTGAAATCTCGGCCTCAGGCGCTAACTGACGGAAATAACGCAGTAAGTTAGTATCGGCCTGCTCATCAAGTGGATAGTGGTAAATTTCTGCCTGCTCTAACGTCCGTAGACGATAGTCAATCCCTGAATCCACATTAAGTACTTCACAATGCTGATTGATCAGCGCGATCGCAGGAAGAAATCGAGCCCGTTGCAACCCATTTTTATATAAGTCGTCAGGGATGATATTTGAAGTCGCCACTAATACCACGCCTTCTTTAAAGAGCGCTTGGAATAAGGTGCCAAGCAACATGGCGTCGGTGATATCTGACACGAAAAACTCATCAAAACAAATGACTTTATATTTTGCCGCCATTTGTTTGGCAATCACTAATAATGGATCGCGCGTACCTTTAAGGGTGTCTAAATCTAAATGCAGTTGATGCATAAAACGATGAAAGTGCGCCCTTAACTTTTGATTGCCAGGTAATGCATCAAAGAAGGTGTCCATCAAATAGGTTTTACCGCGGCCTACGCCTCCCCAAAGATAAAGCCCTTTTGTAGGCGCGGGTGCCGACTTTAAGCCAAAAGAGGTCAATAGCTTACCAAATACAGAATTAGGCTCTTCGGCTGCGGTGAGATCCTCATAAACGCGTTGCAGCGCCTTTACCGCCATTTCCTGCGCCGGATCATGGGAAAAACCATCACGAGTAAGATCTTTTTGATAATGCTGCCAAGGGCTTAACTGGGGCACGTTATTATTCTCTTTTATCCTTTGGAAAAACTGCGTCGATATTAACACGGCCAAGATGACGCAGCATATATTTATACCCCATCAACTTGGATCTGTAGTGAGCTCGCGGAGAGGCCTAGCACAACGGCTTAATATGATAAAACTGATTAGGAAGAACTATGCTGTTAGCTGATTAAACTCAATGATTGGAAGTTATTAGGACTTGAAAAATACCTTAAAAGCCCACAAGTTTCACTTCAGTTACAGTCAATAAAATGTTGATAAAATAACCGTTAAGAAATTAACCTTTGTTAATATTGATGAACTTTTTCAATGAGGTGCGTGTCCGAATGGTTACCTAGGCAAATAGCCGGTACCGATACAGATTTGATCTGGTGCGGACACTAACTGACGACGCATTACATCCAGATCCTTGATCCCTTATTTGGAGTTATGAATAGATGAAAACGAAATTATCTGTACTTTCAGCCGCAATGTTAGCCGCAACCCTGACAATGATGCCTGCGGTTTCACAGGCCGCTATTCCGCAATCTGTTGAGGGACAACCCATTCCCAGCCTTGCCCCTATGCTAGAGCGCACGACGCCCGCCGTGGTTTCTGTAGCGGTTTCCGGCACCCATGTTTCTAAACAACGCGTTCCGGATGTGTTCCGCTATTTCTTCGGCCCGAATGCACCGCAGGAACAAGTACAAGAGCGTCCATTTAGAGGCTTAGGCTCAGGTGTGATTATTGATGCTGACAAAGGCTATATTGTCACCAATAACCATGTGATTGACGGTGCCGATGATATCCAAGTTGGCTTACATGACGGCCGTGAAGTCAAAGCCAAATTGATTGGTACCGACTCAGAATCCGACATTGCCTTACTGCAAATCGAAGCTAAAAATCTGGTCGCAATTAAAACCTCCGACTCAGATGAGCTGCGTGTTGGTGACTTTGCCGTGGCTATTGGTAACCCCTTCGGTCTAGGACAAACCGTGACCTCAGGGATTGTCAGTGCCCTAGGCCGTAGTGGTTTAGGCATTGAAATGCTTGAAAACTTTATCCAAACCGACGCAGCTATCAATAGTGGTAACTCGGGCGGCGCGCTGGTTAACCTTAAAGGTGAACTGATCGGTATTAACACGGCTATCGTCGCACCAAACGGTGGTAACGTCGGTATCGGTTTTGCGATCCCCGCAAACATGGTGAAAAACCTAGTGGCTCAAATTGCCGAGCACGGTGAAGTTCGCCGTGGTGTATTGGGGATTTCTGGCCGTGATTTAGATAGCCAACTTGCCCAAGGCTTTGGGTTAGACACTCAGCACGGTGGCTTTGTGAATGAAGTCACTGCGGGCAGTGCTGCCGAAAAAGCAGGTATTAAAGCGGGCGATATTATCGTTAGCGTCGATGGCCGTGCGATTAAGTCGTTCCAAGAGCTGCGAGCTAAAGTGGCAACCATGGGCGCAGGCGCCAAGGTCGAACTGGGCCTTATCCGTGATGGTGATAAGAAGACCGTGAGTGTCACCTTAGGCGAAGCTAGCCAAACCACTGAAAAAGCGGCTGGTGCTGTACATCCTATGTTGCAAGGAGCCTCATTAGAAAATGCCTCTAAAGGGGTTGAAATTACCGATGTCGCGCAAGGCTCGCCTGCGGCAATGAGTGGTCTGCAAAAAGGCGATTTGATTGTCGGTATCAATCGTTCTGCGGTGAAAGATCTCAAATCACTCAAGGAACAGCTCAAAGATCAAGAAGGTGCTGTAGCCCTGAAGATCCTGCGTGGTAAGAGCTTATTGTACCTAGTACTGCGTTAATCGATACGCCGGTCTGATTTATATCCCATTATCAGATGCGGATCAGCATAGGGAACGCGCGTTCCCTATGCTTTAACTTGTTAAACATGTTAATCTAACTCACCTTTTTCAATATTTAGCCTGCCATGACAATAAAAGAAACCCTGTTATATCTCGGTAAAGCCGTGCTTTTCGGCCTTATCATGGCGGCCATGTTTTTATTGGTGACTCACTACTTCGATAATAAGAGTCTTGGCAATTCACTTCTGCAAAACCGCGGTAATAATACAGTTGAACTGTCCTTTGCTAAGGCAGTGCGCCGCGCAGCACCTGCCGTAGTCAATATTTACAGCTTAAGTATCGATCAGAGCCGTCCATTGAATTCTGGCTCACTCCAAGGCCTAGGCTCAGGGGTGATCATGAGTAAAGAAGGCTATATTCTCACGAATTATCATGTCATTAAAAAAGCCGATGAAATTGTTGTCGCCCTACAAGATGGCCGCAAATTCACCTCGGAAGTCGTAGGTTTTGATCCCGAAACCGATCTTTCTGTGCTTAAGATCGAAGGCGATAATCTTCCTACTGTGCCAGTCAATCTCGACAGCCCCCCACAGGTTGGCGATGTGGTATTAGCCATTGGTAACCCTTATAACCTTGGGCAAACCATTACCCAAGGTATTATCAGCGCCACGGGTCGTAACGGCTTGAGTTCGGGTTATTTAGACTTTTTACAGACCGATGCAGCGATTAACGCCGGTAACTCCGGTGGTGCATTAATTGATACTAACGGTAGCTTGATTGGTATCAACACCGCCGCCTTCCAAGTGGGCGGCGAAGGTGGCGGCCACGGGATTAACTTCGCGATCCCGATTAAACTGGCCCACAGCATTATGGGTAAACTGATTAAAAATGGTCGAGTGATCCGTGGTGCCTTAGGGATCTCTGGCGAACCGATTAACCCTGTTGTGGCACAAATCCTCAACCTACCCGATTTACGTGGGGTATTAGTCACAGGCGTCGATCCTAATGGTCCAGCGGCACGAGCGCAGCTTATGCCAAGGGATGTAATCATCAAATACGGCGACGAAGATGTGCCTGGGGTCGAAATGCTGATGGATAGGATTGCCGAAACTACGCCCGGCAAGAAAATCATGATGACGGTTATTCGCCAAGGTAAACAGCAGGAACTACCCGTTATTATCGATGAAAAAGTCGTAGTCGATAATTAAGCTCAGTAACTGACCTTGTTAATCTCAGAATGAGGCATGTAAAACCTCATTCTGAGTCATCCCAAAAACACCTATTACCTTATCCCACAAATGGCAGAGCTAAATATAACACTGCCATTTCTAACTGACTTTTGCCCCAAAACGAGATAAGTTTGTCGTCAGGTGTGTAGGATGAATTGTCATTGTTTCCCCAGTGACACGCCACCCTTTTATTTCACAAGAAGCATCCCTGAGGGCTCGACGGCTGCATCTGCTGCATATGGAAGTGCGAATGCCGCGATCACATGGATGTGAAAGAGCGGCCATGTCGCCAACGGTCACTGTTGCAACAGTGACAATTTTGACGACCATTGAACAGTTCATCTGGCTAAAAGCTTTATGCCCCAAAACTTGTTAGCACACGTTTGTTCGTTCTGGACTTTACGAAAGAGTTACCCTACAAAATCTCATCTATTAGCCCTCCACTTTAGTGTTTCTCTATAACAGCCGAATCCTAGTTAGATATACAGTCATATCGTATTACGCTAGTTTTTGAGGGTTTTGAGAACAACATTTGTGCGCGTTTTTCCAAAAAATAAAATTGAAAGTCATTTTAAATCAATTGGATAAAATATATTGAGCTTAGTTAATAGGTTTGGAAAACGCGCATGCGCGTTTTTCCAGATGGTGTATTTGGCAGAAAGCTGATAAGTTCTTTGCATACAGATAGTTAACTGTGCGCACTTTCTCTGTTCTTACGTGATAAACGCGCGCATACGCACTAATGAAATGTCGTACATCAAAGGATAGCTAGGTGGAAAATTCAATTCCTACATATCAAGGAAAGCCAACCGCTTATCTTGATCATAATATATTGGATTTATTGGTAAAAAATCCCACATTAAGCTTTAAAGAAGATCTTCGGAAAAAGTACCAGATTTTATACTCTGACGAAAATCTTAAAGAGATAAAACGGTCTGGAGAAAATGGTTCGCAGTTCTTGGATGTTTTAGATTATCTAGAGGCTATGCATTTAAAGTTCGCTCTTACTCCTCGATTTGAGTGTACTGGCGACGCAATGATAAGTATTACAAAGCCTGTTGATGCGTACAGGAATTATTGTCAAAATATTGAACCAGTTTATGAGCAATTGGAAAAATCGACATCTCAATCATTACTTAAATTTTATGGTGGTCGGAATGGAGATACTTTTGATGATATAAAAAATGAGCAAATTGGTGCGTTTGACAATTTATTGAGTCATATCAAAACTTTGGTAAACGTGGATGAAATTCAGAAATTTTCCCCTGATATTAACAAACATGTATCTGCTTATACATCAGAGTTAAAAAGATCGTACAATGAAGCTCTTAATCAATCTTCGCAAGCGTTACGTAAATATGTCTCTGACGAAAGCAATTACTCTGGAGTCAACGATTACAGGGAAAAGACGGGTATAGGCCCAGTTCAATTAAATAATATTGAGCCACCAAATGTTCTTGAAAAAATATGGATAGCACATAAAGACGTTGATGGTTATGCAGGGCTAAATTTCACGATTGAGCAATTCTACGGCATTAGCTTTAACCCAATTTATAACCGAGAAATGTATCTCTTCGAAAAAATAACATCTATATACAATGTACTAAATATTGTAGGCTATTATCCAGACTCGAAGATGAAAAAAGCGGAAAGGTTTACAGCAGCTATGAGTGATGCAGGTCATGCATCAATTGGTAGCTTTGCTGATTTTGTCTTTTCCAGAGACATTGCTTTTGTAAAGAAAACTAGAGCAGCATATGAGTTTCTCCAAGCAAAAGCTCAGGTTATCGAAGTAACAGTCAATGATGTATTATAAAGCATTGAAGAGTGATTCCACCGCTTGGCATTTTAAGTTCAAGATTGGGTTTTGTGTTTACGGTACAATGATTTAGCTTGAGTGGTAGCGTTGCTCATATCTTAATGTGGCGTTATGACAACTAGGTTGCTTTGGAGAATATGATGGCGATTACAAGTTTTAGTATAAAGTTTGACCGTGAGCTAGATGCTTCACAATACCTCCAACTACTTGGTTATAATATCGAACAAGATCCGGAACTTAGGTTTGTTGATAAAAATCTTCGGATTTTTATCCATAATGATTTGATGTGTCCTTCATGTGGTATCAAAGGTGCGGTTCTAGTCTCTGGAGCGAAAGGTCAACTAAGTGAGAAAAAACTTAAGCAACCTCACTTTAGGTTCATTGCAAATGATGGTTCTGACATTCATGATGAATATTGCGATTTACGAGAAATAAAGCCATTTAAAGATATTTCTTGTGAAAAAATCAATTTTTTAGAAAGCAAAAGTTTGGCAACTAAGTTGATAGGAGAGTATGTATCAAAAGCCATTTCCAATGGTTTTATTAATCGGCAGGATATAGCCAATTTTAGAGTTTGGCATATGAATATTAAAAAGAAAAATATGGTGAAGTTGTCTTTACGTGAGGATAAGATTTTTCATTATTCGACGATCTATTGTCGAAGAAATAAAAAATTTGATGAGTTTCATCCAAAGCTTGGTGAGGTTAAAAATCTAAATTGGAAAATTTACGCTTTAGACCGCATCGCGACAAAAAGCATGGCTATATTCGATGAAGTATCTAAACATACTAATTCGTGCGTAAAAGAAGAAGATCTAAATAAGCTTGTAACAAAGCATGAATTAATTTTTGATGTGCGATTTTTAAGTGATAAGTACAAGTTAATGCTTAAACTAAAAAGTTTCATTTCTAGGAATGTTGAGGTTAGTTTTAAAACTACGTATGAAACTTCATTTCTCGACGCATTTACAGGCGTATTGTTATACGTTAATAATTGGGACTATCAAAAATCTCTCTTTATGTTTATCGATATTTTAAATGCTAAATGTGATAACGGCGCATTTACAGACAATATCATTGCTTTGAATCCATTCAAAGACTTTCAAAAGCTCGAATCGATCCTCAATATGAACGATGTTAATGAATGGTTGCTAACTAAAAATGAGTTAGACATAGAACTTAAGAAAGAAGTAGTGACTTTAAAAAGTGAGTACGAAATGTGGAAAACTTGCTAGTGTAGTCATATCAAAGCAATTCAACTGTGATTCGCAAGGCTTGTTTACGACGTAATGGTTTAGTCAAGTCGCGACGTTGCCCATAGAAATTTTAATTCGAAATGCCCTAAGTTGAACTAAAAGTCTAACTTGAAAATGTCCCTTTCCTTTTTAGCTAAACAAATTACGCGCAATAAAAAACCAGCACTTGGCTGGTTTTTTTATTGGGAGCGAATCCTACGCAAATGTTATTGCACACGTTCTACATGTGCGCCCAATCCTTGGAACTTCTGCTCGATATGCTCATAACCGCGATCTAGGTGATAGATGCGATCGACGATGGTTTTACCATCGGCAACTAAGCCTGCGATCACCAAGCTTGCCGACGCACGTAAATCGGTCGCCATTACCTGCGCACCACTCAAAGACTCAATGCCTTGGATAATGCAGGTATTGCCTTCAAGCTCCATGGTCGCGCCCATACGGATAAGTTCTGGCACGTGCATAAAGCGGTTTTCGAAGATGGTTTCGGTAATGGTGGCCGTGCCCTGGGCTAATACGTTGAGCACGCAGAACTGTGCCTGCATATCGGTTGGAAAACCAGGATATGGTGCCGTCTTGATATTTACCGCTTTCGGACGCTTGCCTTCCATATCGAGCTCAATCCAATCTTCACCTGTAGTGATTTTGGCACCCGCATCTTCGAGTTTCGCGATAACAGACTCTAACGAAGCAGGGTCAGCCTTTAAGCAACGGATACGACCACGGGTCACAGCGGCGGCCACGAGGAATGAACCGGTTTCAATACGATCCGGCATCACGCGGTACTCACAGCCCTGTAGACGTTCAACCCCTTGAATACGCAGTGTGGCACTGCCCACACCGGTGATCTTTGCGCCCATAGCAATCAAACAGTTAGCTAAGTCGATCACTTCTGGTTCACGGGCCGCGTTTTCAATCACGGTTTCACCATCGGCAAGTGCCGCGGCCATCAACAGGTTTTCGGTCGCGCCTACGCTCACCATGTCCATAAAAATATGGGCGCCCTTTAAGCGACCATCGACACGGGCCTTGATATAACCTTCTTTCACTTCAATCTTGGCGCCCATCATTTCGAGGCCATGTAAGTGAAGGTTTACTGGACGGGCGCCAATGGCGCAGCCACCGGGTAATGATACGTCTGCGGTGCCATAGCGGGCTAATAACGGCCCAAGGATCAGAATCGAGGCACGCATGGTCTTAACGAGGTCGTAAGGAGCACAAAACTCATTAAGGTTCTTGGTCGAAATACGGATCTTACCTTCGCCCAACTCATCCACATCGGCGCCTAGGCAGCGCAGCAATTTACAGCTGGTGCTCACATCGCGCAAATTGGGGACATTCGACACAATAAAATCAGTCTCGGCTAACACGCCTGCCATTAGAATCGGCAGCGCAGCGTTTTTAGCGCCGGAAATAATCACATCACCAGCAAGCGGAGGGCTTGCTTGAATCGCTAATTTATCCACTTTTCCTCACTACTAGCTGTTGAAAATTTTCTCGCGTTTCCATTGAGTCGGCGTGAAAGTTTTAATCGTTAATGCATGTAACTCACCGCTGGCGATATAGCTCATCAGGGGTGCATAAATGGCTTGTTGTTGCTTTACGCGGCTCATACCGTCAAAACATTCACCCACGGCAATCACTTTGTAGTGGCTGCCATCGGAGCTGGCGTGCACTTCATCGAGTGCTAACGCGTCACGTAAAATCTGTTCTATTAAGCTGCATTCCATGAAATTCGGTACCTTTTCAATTCGCTTCTTCGCTGAAGAAGGATTGTAAATCATATAAATCGATTAATTTTTTTAACTGCTCCGATGCCGAGCACAGCTTCAGTGGCGTGCCATGCTGGCGCACTAACGCCAGCAAAAATGCCACACCAGCACTGTCGCTGTACTCCAGTTCGGCGAGCGACAACATTTGGGTATCTTGGCTTAACAGGCTTTGCCTTTGCGGCCATAGCACGACCACTTGCTCCTGTGATAAACGCCCTTTTAGGTGGCAAATGTTACCCTGTTGCACAAATTCAACCACGGCGCTTACTTCCCTGCTTTAGGCTTTTTAGTCACTTTGTCTTTGGTGCGCTCTTCCAGCATCTTAATCACTGAATCAATCCCCTGTTGGCGGATAAGGTTCGAGATTTCAGATTGCTTAGAGGACAGCAAACTCACGCCTTCAGCGACTAGGTCAAACGCCTTCCAAGAGTCATCCTTGAGGCGACGAACTTTAAACAACAGCTTAATCGGCGGACGACCCGCTTCGATAATCTGTACGTTTACATCGACAATCTTCTCATTGCTGAAATCACTACCAGGCGAAAACTCCACTTTTTGGTTAGTGTATTCGGTAAAAGCTTGGGCATAGGTTGAAACTAAGTAGCCTTCAAAAGCATCGACGAAACGATTGCGCTGATCTTCAGTCGACTCTTTTAAATACTGACCTAACACTTTGTAAGAGGCGTATTTATAGTCGATGTAAGGCATTAATTCTTCACGCACAATCACCTTGAGATGATCCGCATCGGCGTCAATCAACGCCTTGTCTTTGTGGAACCGATCGAAGGTTTTGTTGGCAACAGATTTCACCATGGCATAAGGATCCATAGTGTTAACCTGAGCGTCATCCGCCAGTGCGGTCGTTGCAGTAAACATCCATACTAACGGCAGTAATAAGCGCGATAAGCGTTTAAACATAGCGGTAACCCCTATTTATCCTTTGAACCCATACTATATAAGAACTGACCAATCAGATCTTCTAACACTAATGCTGAGCGAGTATCGTCAATTTTGTCGCCATCCTTAAGCATACTCACGTCATCATCGACAAAGCCCGGTGTTAATCCTAGGAACTGCTCACCGAGCAAACCTGAAGTTAAAATAGCTAAGCTACTGGTTTCAGGAAATTTATCGAAACGCTTGTCCATCACAATCGTCACCACAGCCACCAGTTTGACTGGGTCTAAATCAATCTTACTCACGCGGCCAACCACGACGCCGCCAACCTTGACCGGAGAGCGAACCTTCAAGCCACCGATATTGGTGAAGTTGGCGGTGAGGGTATAGCTACTGTCGCTGGTCTGCACTTCGATATTGGCGACTTTAAACACCAACACTAAAAAGGCTGCTAAGCCCGTTAAGAGAAACACACCCACTAATAATTCAATTTTTCGTGTCAACATGCTCAGTTACCACTCTGTTAATCCGTCGATCTGTATCCTTGGCGCTGCAATCCGTTAGCGGCCAAACATCAGGGCTGTTAGTAAAAAGTCCAATGCCAGTACGGCGAGGCTCGATTGCACCACAGTTGAAGTAGTTGCACGGCTTATCCCTTCTGGATTCGGCACCACTTGATAGCCGCGGTATAAGGCAATCCAAGTCACCACCACGGCAAATACGCCACTCTTAATCAGGCAGTTCACTATGTCTTGGCGCCATTCTACCGAGGCTTGCAGAATCGACCAGAAGGCACCACCATCGATACCTTTCCATTCCACGCCCACTAAATGGCCGCCATAAATGCCTACCGCAGTAAACATCAGCGCCAACAACGGCATGCTTATTACACCCGCCCAAAAGCGTGGCGCAATGATTTGCCGCAGTGGGTCAATCGCCATCATTTCTAAGCTGGATAACTGCTCAGTGCTCTTCATCAGGCCGATTTCAGCGGTGAGCGCCGAACCCGCGCGGCCTGCAAATAGCAACGCCGTAACCACGGGCCCAAGTTCACGCAGTAAACTTAAAGCCACCATGGGGCCTAAACTTTCTTCCGTCCCAAACCCGACTAAGATGTTGTAGCCCTGCAGCGCTAACACCATGCCGATAAACAGGCCGGAGACCACAATAATGACCATAGATTGTACGCCGACCACATAAATTTGGCGCACTAATAATGGAAAGCCTTTACGCACTTGAGGCCAACGAACAATCGCGCCCCACAGCATTAGGCCCGCACGGCCAAAACCGAGCACTAACTCGATAGTGCTGCGGCCAAGATCGGCAATACTGTCTAATAACTTCACTTGCCAACTCCTTTTGCCAATAATTCTTGCTGATAATCCTTTGCCGGATAATGGAACGGCACAGGACCATCTGGCGCTCCTTGAATAAACTGCTTGAGCTGCGGATTATCCGCATGCTTTAACTCCTCAGGCGTGCCATGGGCAATAACTTTTTTATCTGCAACCACATACACATAATCTGCAATCCCGAGCACTTCATCCACATCGTGGGATACCACAACCGAGGTTAAATTAAGTGCATCGGAAAGTTCGCGGATAAGCTTAACCAGCACGCCCATAGAAATAGGGTCTTGTCCGGCAAAGGGTTCATCGTACATGACCATTTCTGGCTCAAGGGCTATCGCCCGAGCTAAGGCAGCGCGGCGCTGCATCCCACCGGATAACTCGCTGGGCATCATTTGCGCGGCGCCCCGCAACCCAACGGCCTCAAGTTTCATCAGCACGATAGTCCGAATAATCTCTTCGGGCAGGCCTGAATGTTCACGTAGCGCAAAGGCAACGTTATCGAAGACGTTAATATCGGTGAATAATGCGCCACTTTGAAACAACATACTCATGCGCTTGCGCAGTTCGAATAATTCGCTACGGCTCGCCGCATGCACATCCTGTCCATCGAACAACACTTGGCCGCTATCGGGCGTTAATTGGCCGCCGATAAGCTTGAGCAAGGTGGTCTTACCTATACCACTCGGTCCCATAATGGCGGTGACTTTGCCCCTAGGGATAGACAGGCTAATATCTTCATATATGACACGCTGGCCACGGCGAAAGCCCAAATGACGGATCTCAACCAACGGCGTTTGTTCTTGAGTCATGCTTGATTCCGATATTTGAAAAGAGGTGGCCTACGCTTCCTGCCCAGACCAATCGAAGAGCCGCAAATTGTACGTAATTGCGCTTTAACCTACAACAGAATCGACACTATCGTCCTGCGATACTTTCAATTTGCCTCATTTCCAGCGAGAATGCGCCCTAAGTTTTCGCTCTGTGAAGCTAAAGTGTTACTTAATGTTTTCAGCTGTGTTGATAAATTAGCAAAATGGTTTTGTAAACGCTCACGACATAAGCTAATTGACACAAAGATTATGTGAGTACAACTTAACTTAAAAACGCTATTGAGTTCTGCAATTAAGCATCAAACTGGCCATCATAGTTACCTTACTCACTGCGGGTGGCAAAAGGGAAATACCAAAGACGATGATTTTGCTCAAGGCATTCAATGGCTAAACGATATATTCTGCCCTAATGCCTAGGCGCAGAGCTTAAACAATAGCATGCGACTCAAAGTAACAAGCCGTTAATTTTATCATCTTTATCGCGTACCAAATTGTGCTATTCCAATCCCAGACGGGGCGACAAAGACAATGCAAGAAGAGAGATAGACATGGTAGACCAATCACAATTGCGCCAGTGGGGCTGTAAAGTCATCGATATTGAAAAATCGGCCCTCGACAATCTTTATCAATATGTCGATTCCGTTGAATTCGCCCAAGCCTGCGAGTTAATCCTCAACTGCACCGGCAAAGTCATCGTGATGGGGATGGGGAAATCTGGCCATATTGGTAATAAAATCTCTGCTACCCTCGCCAGCACTGGCACCCCAGCCTTCTTTGTGCATCCTGGCGAAGCCAGCCATGGCGACTTAGGCGTACTCTCTGATAATGATATTATCCTCGCCATTTCGAACTCGGGTGAATCGAGCGAAATCCTTGCGCTGATGCCCGTTATCCAACGTAAAGCCATTCCCGTTATCGCCATGACGGGCAAACCTGAGTCCACGATGGCACGTTTGGCCAAAATTCATTTATGTATTGAAGTGCCTGAAGAAGCTTGTCCGCTCGGGCTTGCGCCAACCTCGAGCACCACCGCAACCTTAGTAATGGGTGATGCGATGGCCATTGCGCTGCTGCAAGCCAAAGGCTTTACTCGGGAAGACTTTGCCATGTCTCACCCAGGCGGTGCCCTAGGGCGTAAGCTACTGTTAAAAGTCAGTAATGTCATGCATAGCGGCGATGACTTACCACTGGTTAAACACGATATCTGTATTACCGATGCCCTGTATGAAATATCCAAGAAGGGCCTAGGCATGACGGCGGTGATCGATGAACAAAACAAACTCGTGGGTATTTTTACCGACGGCGACCTACGCCGCGTTATCGATGCCCAAGTCAACCTACGCACCACGCCTATCGCCGATGTGATGACGCGAAACTGTGTCACAATTACTGAAAACGTCTTGGCAGCACAGGCGCTGCAAGTGATGGACTCAAAAAATATCAACGGCCTGATAGTGATAGATAAAGACAATCATCCTGTCGGCGCGCTCAATATGCTCGATATGGTCAAAGCGGGAGTCATTTAATGCCACAGCAAGGATTTTACGGCCCGATCAGCGATGATGTGTGGCAAAGAGCGCAAAAAATTAAACTGCTGATCTGCGATGTGGATGGGGTATTTTCTGACGGCCGCATTTATTTAAGCAACTCGGGTGAAGAGCTCAAAGCCTTCCATACCCGCGATGGTTATGGCGTGCGTTCATTATTGACCAGTGGCTTTAATCTGGCCGTGATAACAGGCCGCCAGTCTAAAATTGTTGAAAACCGCATGACGGCCCTCGGTGTAACCCATATTTATCAAGGTGTGGATAATAAATTTGTCCCCTATGAAGAACTGCTGTCGCTCTACAATGTCACACCAGAAGAAGTTGCCTATATCGGTGATGATATTGTCGACCTGCCAGTGATGAATGTCGTCGGTCTTGCCGTCTGTGTCGCCGATGGACATCCCTATGTGCGCCAACACGCCCATTTTGTGACCCAGTTAAATGGTGGTCATGGTGCGCTCAGAGAGCTGACAGATCTATTACTTCTGAGTCAAAACAAATTTACCTCAGCCCATGGGATGAGCATATGAGTCGTGTGACCCTCGCCATTATTGCTTTTTTTGGTACTGCACTAGTGCTGTATTGGCAGGTCCAACAAAAACGCGGTGGCGATACCGATAGCAGCCTGAATGATACAGACAGACCCGACTACATTATCGAAGATCTGCGCAGCATCGAGTTTAACGAGCAAGGACAAGTCAATAGTCGCGTCACGGCAAAGCACATGGAACACTATGAGCTTAAAAACCAAACCGACTTTATTCAGCCTGTCTATCTTGTGTATCCCGACCAAGGTAAAGCAAAATGGCAGATCAGAGCCGATCAAGGTCGACTCAACAAAGATACTGGCAAGGTTGCATTAGAAAATAATGTTATTATCGATGCCATCAGCCCTGGTGAACCGATACAAACCTTGTCCACCAGTTTTTTAGAACTCGATCTCAACACAATGATAATGACCTCTGACCGCATCATTTACGTCACAGGGAAAGATTTTAATATTCAAGGGCAAGGCCTTTATGCCGACCTTAACGCGCAGGAAGTGCAATTGACCAGTCAGGTAGTAGGAACCTATGAAGCAAAATAACATATTACTTGCCAGCCTAATGCTAATGATAAGCATGAATGCCTTCGCCAAGATCGGTGACTTACAGCAAGAAGTGAAAATTAAAGCCGTCAGTCAAACCGCAGACATTAAAAACAATCAGATCATTTTCTTCGGTCCCGTTGAAGTTGTTCAAGGCTCAATTAAAATCCATGCGGATCAACTCCGTGCATTTTCTGTCGAAGGCGAAAATAGTAAAGTCTTACTGGCTACTGGAAATCCGGCAACCTACAGCCAAATCCTTGATGATGGCCGCCCTGCATCTGCTAGCGCCAAAGAGATTCGCTATGAAATGGCCACTCGGACGTTGACCCTAACTGGTACAGCGACCCTAGACCAAGCGGGTAGTCAAGTTACAGGCAATTTAATTCGTTACGATATTATTCAGCAAAAACTGATCGCCGAAAGTAGCGGCAATGGTGATGATCGCGTAATTACCATTATTCAACCTGATAACTATCAGGAAGAACTCAAAAATACACCAACAGATAAACCTGTGAAAAAACAGGATTCTAAATGACCCAAATCACCTTAAAAGCACAGAATCTCGCCAAGAGTTATAAGAGTCGTCAGGTTGTCAAAGATGTCAGCCTGACGGTCAAAACGGGTCAAGTCGTCGGCCTACTCGGCCCTAACGGCGCGGGCAAAACCACCACCTTTTACATGGTCGTGGGCTTAGTTAAAAGCGATAAAGGCCATATCTTTATCGACGATGATGATTTAACCGCCGATCCTATGCATCTGCGTGCCCGCAAAGGTATTGGTTACCTACCACAGGAAGCGAGTATCTTTCGTAAATTAACCGTACACGACAACATCATGGCGGTACTGCAAACCCGTAAAGAGCTCAATAGTGACCAGCGCGAAGAAGCACTAGAGCAACTGCTAGAAGAGTTCCATATCACCCATATTCGTGACAGCCAAGGCATGTCCTTATCGGGCGGTGAACGTCGCCGCGTCGAAATTGCCCGCGCCTTAGCGGCCAACCCCAAGTTTATTCTGCTTGATGAGCCCTTTGCGGGCGTTGATCCGATCTCCGTTATCGATATCAAAAAAATTATCGAGCAGCTTAAGAGCCGAGGCCTTGGTGTACTGATCACTGACCACAATGTGCGCGAGACCTTAGACGTCTGTGAACATGCTTACATTGTGAGTCACGGTAATCTTATTGCCGAGGGCACACCCGCAGAGATCTTAGACAATCAGCAAGTTAGGGCGGTGTACTTAGGTGAACAATTCAGGCTATAGTTACTAAAACAAAGCTAATAAGCCTTGAATTTGAGAGCGCTAGGCTCCATCCATATGATATCAAGCGACCTAAACTCACAATAATAACCTAGGGATCAGCGGTAACATGAAAGCGTCACTCCAGCTCAAACTGGGTCAACAGTTAACCATGACGCCACAACTTCAGCAGGCCATTCGCCTGCTGCAACTGTCGTCATTGGAACTGCAACAAGAAATCCAGCAAGCCTTAGACTCTAATCCTCTTCTCGAGCTGGAAGAGGAGCAATTTGACGCGCCTAGCGAACGTAAGCAAGATATCGCCGATACCGACTTTAGCGAAACGACTGCCCAGCCACAGGAACAAGATAATTCAACCGTGGACATTGCCGAGTCGCTGACCAAAGAATCTCTGCCCGAAGAGTTACCCATGGATACCACTTGGGATGAAGTCTTTACCGCATCGCCAAACTCAGGTTCTGGCGCTAGCCGTGAAGATGACATGCCCTTCCAAGGGGAAACTAGCGAGGGGTTGTACGAACATTTAGAATGGCAAAAAAACCTCACGCCCTTCTCTGAAACCGATTTAGCCATTGCCACCGCGATTATTGATGCCATCGACGATCAAGGTTATCTCACTCAAAGCACTGAAGATATCCTCGAAGCCATGGGCAATCCCGAGATTGAACTCGACGAAGTTGAAGCCGTGCTCAAGCGTATTCAACACTTCGACCCCGTTGGTGTGGCGGCAAGGGATTTAAGCGAATGTCTGCTTATTCAACTCTCCCACTTCTCGCCGGATACTCCACACCTCGAAAACGCCCGCATGTTGATCAAAGATCATTTAGATCTGATCGCCGCTCGCGACTTTAGGCTGTTAATGCGTAAGACCAAACTGAAAGAGGACGAGTTAAGGGACAGTATTGCGCTGATCCAAACCTTAAATCCTCGCCCCGGTTTACTCATCACCCCTGTCGATGAAGAATATGTGATCCCCGATGTATCGGTGTCGAAGAAAAACGGCCGTTGGGTGGTCGAATTAAACCCTGACTGCATGCCAAAAATCAACGTAAATCAGCAATATGCAGCCATGGCGCGCAGTACCAAAAGCCAAGCCGATAGCCAATTTATCCGCGGGCATCTGCAAGAAGCCAAGTGGTTTATTAAAAGCCTTGAAAGCCGTAACGAAACACTGCTCAAGGTGGCAAACTGTATAGTGCAATATCAACAGGGTTTCTTCGAATACGGTGAAGAAGCCATGAAACCTATGGTCCTAAACGATATCGCCGAGGCGGTAGAGATGCATGAGTCCACCATTTCACGGGTGACCACACAAAAATACATGCATACCCCAAAAGGACTTTTTGAACTAAAATATTTCTTCTCAAGCCACGTCGGGACGGATGATGGCGGTGAGTGCTCATCCACAGCAATCAGAGCTTTCATTAAGAAACTGGTTGCAGCGGAAAACCAGAAAAAACCATTAAGCGACAGCAAGATGGCTCAACTTCTGGCAGAACAGGGAATTAACGTTGCGCGCAGAACCATTGCGAAGTACCGAGAAGCGATGCTTATTCCCCCTTCCAATCAGCGTAAAAGTTTATAGCCTATTGTGAGTATCGGAGGACGTTTCTATGCAAATAAACCTAAGTGGACACCATATCGAGATTACTGAATCGTTACGGGCATATGTTGAGGAAAAGTTTTCAAAACTTGAACGTCATTTCGAACAGATCAATAATGTGCACGTTGTGCTCAATGTTGAGAAAATGCAACAAATTGCCGAAGCGAGAATCAACCTCACCGGTGGTGAAGTCTTCGCGACTTCAGAGCATGCAGATATGTATGCTGCCATAGACGTCCTGATTGATAAACTTGATCGTCAGGTTATTAAACACAAAGAGAAGTTAACAAAACACTAGCAATGGAACTTCGTACCATACTGCGGCCGGAGTGCACAACCTGCGCCACTCCGGGCAGTAAGAAAAAGGTACTGGAACTCATCAGCGACTTAGCCGCTGCCCAGTACCCCACCCTCTCATCTCAAGAGATCTTCGAAAGCCTCGTGGCGCGCGAAAAGATGGGTAGCACAGGTATAGGTAACGGTATCGCCATTCCACATGGTCGATTAACCGATATAACACAACCCATAGCGATATTGATAAAATGTGAGGAGCCGATAGCCTTTGATGCTATCGATAAACAACCCGTCGATATTTTATTTGCACTACTCGTGCCTGCCGACCAATGTCAGCAGCACCTAAGTACCTTGTCATGCATGGCTGAAAAGCTCAGTGACAAGCAAATATTAAAACAATTGCGCAAGACGCATGATGAAACGGAACTCTATCAGGTAATCATTGGATGAAACTGGTCATAGTGTCAGGGCGTTCAGGCTCAGGCAAATCGGTCGCACTTAGAGTGCTTGAAGATCTCGGCTACTATTGTGTCGATAATTTGCCTTTGCCGTTGATTGGCAGTTTGCTTGAACAGCTCAAAGGCAGTAACGATCTCGTTGCTATCAGTGTTGACGTGCGTAATTTACCAGAGCAAGACAAAGTGCTGGTTAAACAGCTTGCCAGCCTGCCTACGGGCACTGAACTCACCAGCTTCTTCTTAAACTCCAGCGATAAAGTGTTGCTCAAACGCTACAGTGAAACGCGGCGCTTACATCCCTTATCGAAGAGCCGAGTGTCACTGCAAGAAGCCATCAAGCTTGAAGGCAAATTGCTCGAGCCGCTGTCACAGCAGATGGATCACTATATAGATACCTCGAATCTGAATATCTATGAACTCAGCGACCAAGTGCGGCAAATACTCCTTGGCAGTGTCGATAAGGAACTGGTGATCAACTTCGAGTCCTTCGGTTTTAAGCATGGTATGCCGACCGAAGCTGACTTTATGTTTGATGTGCGCTTTTTGCCAAATCCCCATTGGGAACCGGAGCTTAGACCTCTCACCGGTTTAGATGAACCCGTAGCGGAGTTTTTAAATCGCCAGCCACTGGTGAATAAGTTCATCTGGCAAATCGAGAATTTGCTCGAAACCTGGTTGCCCCATTTAGAGCGCAATAATCGTAGCTATCTCACGATTGCGATTGGTTGCACAGGTGGCCAACACCGCTCAGTCTATGTAGCCGAGCAACTAGCTAAACGTTTTAGTAATGGCAAACATAAAGTCAATGCGCGCCATCGAGAGTTGAGCCATGCCAAAACTTGAGCGCCAAGTCACCATCTGCAATAAACTCGGCTTACATGCCCGCGCCGCCACAAAGCTCGTAGTGCTTGCTTCTGAGTTTGATGCCAGCATTACGCTGATCCAAGGTGAAAAACAGGCCTCTGCCGCCAGTGTATTGGGTTTACTCATGCTCGAGACGGGCATGGGTAAAACCATCACCCTCATCGCCGAAGGCCCGGATGCCGAGCCTGCACTTAATGCCATTTGTGCCCTTATCGACGCTAAGTTTGACGAAGCCTGCTGATGGTATCATCTCGATGATCCCTGCCGGTATTCAGTATCCTGTTTGGTATTGATTTCAGCACCTTATACCAGTAAAACACATTTGTGACTCGACGCCCTCCCGTGCGCTAAATTACAATGTACTGCTGCGCTTTGGCTTAAGTCCTCAATAGCTAAACGCCAACCCATCCACCGCCGCCATGGAGGAAACATGCCTGTAGAAGCCTCAGACAGTTTACAAGCCGAACACCGTCTCGACCAACTGAGTCAAGCCCTCAACAGTGGTATGTTTGTGCATGTCAGGCAAATGCTACAAAATATGGCGCCGTCAGATATCGCATTGATTTTAGAATCGTCACCTCCCAAGGCTCGGCAAGTGTTATGGCAACTCGTCGATCAAGATCAGCTCGGGGATATTCTCGATGAACTCAGCGAAGAGTTAAAAGACCCGCTGATCAGCACTATGAGTCCAGAGCGAGTCGCCAAGGCTACCGCCAGCATGGATACGGACGATCTGGCTTATATTCTGCGAAGCCTGCCAGATACTGTGTATAAACAAGTATTACAGTCGATGAGTCTGCAAAACCGCCAGCGAGTCGAGCAAGCGCTCTCTTATCCCGATGAGACCGCAGGCAGCTTAATGAACACCGACACAGTAACCTTAAGACCCGATGTCAATATCGATGTGGTACTGCGTTATTTGCGCCAACGGGGCAACCTGCCCGACACTACCGATACTTTATACGTGGTGGATAAACACGATCGCGTGCTTGGTGGGGTCAAACTTGCGGATCTGCTCACCTGCGATCCCAATACTCATATCAGCAGCATTATCGATACCGATATCGAGAGCATTCCCGTGGGCATGTCCGACAGTGAAGTGGCGCAACTGTTCGAGCGCCATGACTGGGTGTCAGCGCCCGTGGTCGATAGTGAGGGCAAGTTGCTCGGCCGGATCACCATCGATGACGTGGTGGATGTTATCCGTGAAGACGCCGAGCACTCTATGATGGGGATGGCGGGGATGGACGATGATGAAGACACCTTCGCCCCAGTACTCAAAAGTACCTTCCGCCGTTCGCTCTGGCTCACTATCAACCTATTTGCGGCTCTGCTGGCGGCCTCTGTCAGCAATATGTTTGAGGGCACTATTGAACAGTTTGCCACGATTGCGATTTTAATGACGATTGTACCGAGCATGGGCGGCGTCGCAGGGAACCAAACCTTGGCCCTAGTGATCCGCGGGATTGCCCTAGGCCATATTGGCCAAAGTAATGCCCGCTGGCTGATAGGCAAAGAGCTCGCGATTGGCTTTTTGAATGGCTTAATGTGGTCGATGTTAGTGTTTATCGCGGTATTAGTTTGGAAAGATGATATGGCGCTTGCCAGCCTGATTGGCGGTGCAATGCTCATCAATATGACAGTCGCAGGACTAGCAGGCGCCAGTATTCCGCTGATCTTAAAGCGCTTAAAAGTAGATCCGGCGTTGGCGGGCGGCATGGTGCTCACCACAGTCACCGATGTGATAGGTCTGTTTGCCTTTCTCGGATTAGCGACGTTGTATTTAATGCACTAGCACAGGCCTAAGCTTGCCAAAGCGAACAACAAAAATGGCGCCATAGGGCGCCATTTTTAATAGATCGATTAGCACTATTTTTTAGGCGGCTGAAAACCATAACTGCTCAAAATAGCCTGTCCCTCTGGGGATAAAATAAACTCGGCCAGAGGTGCGGCTGCACTATTGGCATCCTTTAACACCAATAGGCCATAGTCGGCACCAACGGCTAACTCTGGCGGTAAATCGACAATCTTAAGGCTAGGCACTTCTTTTTGTGCCAGCACCGCATTGGTGCAATAGGTTAAGAACACATCCGCCTGCTTATTTTCCATCACCCAAGCATAGGGATTACGATCCTTGGGCGGTTTAGCACTCTCAGGCCCACCCGTTAGCTGCACTGCTTTGGTTTCTAATGTGGTTTTTGCATTAGCTTTTAAGGCCTCAGCTTTCGCAAAGACTGCCCAAGCGTAGTCGCCAGCGGGATCGGCTTTTGGCGTCGAAGTCCCGAGTTTAGTTTGCGGCGCGAGCAGGGTATCTAATAAGTTCGCGCTAGTGAGTGGCACTTCCGCTTGAGCAATGGCGCAGAGCTGGTTACGGGCAAACATTTGCACCTGTTGACCCACTCCCGCATCGACTAAGGCCTGCGGGTGTTTCATATTCGCCGAGGCAAAAATATCAACCCGCTCCCCCTCTTGGATCCGCTTAAGCAATAAACCCGAAGGCGCATACTGCGCTGCCACATTAGCTTGGGATTTCGCTTGGTAAGCCGCAATAATATCGTTCATCGCCGCCTTTAAACTGCCCGCGGCTCTTAGTTCAATAGGGGCTGTCGCCTCAGTGTTTATTGGCGCACCTTGTACCATCCCTGCCATCACTGTAGTCCCTAAACTGAATGCCAGTAGTAAGCCCTGTTTTGCCATAATTGCTCTCCTTTGGCTCTGCGAAATAGTTATCCTAATTTAACTAACTACATACAAAACGGGAAAATACCAGCAGGATCAAGTCGAATACTCGCCTGATAAGCCCAAATAGAGATGATTGCGGACAAGATCACTCAATATAGATAACGGAAGGACAATTTGTCCCTTACGATAAAATAAAAAGTCGCCCGCAGGCGACTTTAACCTTGATGAATGATTATTGACCCGTTGGGGTCAACACTATCTCCACACGACGGTTTTGCGCGCGTCCCTCGGCACTAGCATTGGATGCGATTGGACTCGATTCACCCATTCCCTTAGACTTTACGCGAGCGGAAGCCACGCCTTTACTCATCAAGTAGTTCCCTACTTCGCTGGCTCGTACCTGCGATAAACGTAAATTGTATGAATCTGAGCCGCTGCTGTCGGTATAACCCAACACGTTAAGTTGGGTCTTACTATACTCCTTCGCCACCAGCGCAACAGAGTTCAGTACCCGCTTAGCACCCTCACTCAGCTCGGTTTGATCCACACCAAAAGTCACTTCATTTGGCATATTAAGAATAATATTGTCACCACTGCGAGTTACGCTAACTCCCGTGGAAGCGAGTTGTTGGCGTAATTTGGTTTCTTGTACGTCCATATAGTAGCCAATACCACCACCTAGGGCGGCGCCAGAGGCTGCACCAATTAAAGCTCCTTTACCGCGGTCACTCTTACTTGACGAGGCAACACCAACGGCAGCTCCAGCAACTGCACCAATTAGCGCCCCCGTAGTCGCTTTTGCCGTTTGTTGTTCGTTGGTATAGGGGTTGACAGTCGAACAGCCTGACGCAATCAAGGCGCTAGCCATAACCACAATAGCAAGCTTAGATGCTGGCAATGATTTAATCAGAGAAGGCTTCATCATTATGACCTCATAACATGATTGATAAGATTTGCCTTTGAAAGGCAAAGGGCGTGGTAAATCGCCAAAAACACCATGAAAAAATCGCAGTATATAAGCATTCTCTTTCGAGACAATCTTTAATCGTTTCTTTGCTCAGTTTATGAGTAATTTAATCGCAAAAAACACCAAACCAAAACATCTTTGGCTTATTCATGCAACATTTAGAGTAAAAGCACTGAAATAGTGCAAGCTGCACCGTTTCTGACATAACTTCTAAAGCCAATCGTTTGAAACACAAACCCAATCAATTGATTTTAAACATTAATTTATATATTAAAAAATTGGCACGGATTTTACATACTAATAAATAGGTAGAAGAGTAGAGACCCCAAGCGTAACTCACTCGATACCTAAGTAAGCTGTTTGACATCAATGGACGTTAATCTAAGTGCCCGTTGTGAGGCATGTTAATCGAAGCACAATCCCTAAGTGGATTGAGGAGGAAGAGATGAAACATCTGATGAAACTCATTAGTCATTGTCACCACGAATGGTTGTCCCTGCGCCATATAGGACATAGTCAGTGGGATATAGAGCAGCGCCAATAATCATGAAGGAATACCCCCAAAGAACCCGTTAAAGCGCATACAGATAGCATAAAGTGAAAAGGGATAGGCCATGGGAATCGTCAATCATAATCTTAAACCTGACGTTATTTTTGAAGTAAAAGTCAAAGGCAGATTACTCTCTGATGTCGCACGACAGTATGGTCTTTCGGCTAAAGCGGTTTACCAGTGGGTAAGGGAAAGTGAGCAACAGCCGCAGCAACGTGAATGCGCCTTAATAAATGAAATTGCCCAGCTGCAGAAACGTATTAAGCAGCTAAACAGTGAATTACGCACGATATAGGTTGAGGTAACCTCGCCCAGTGCCCTTATAGACAAGGCCGGACCCCATTGCATATTGCCCTGTAGGTCTAACGCGATATGAAAGTTGTGCTAAAAACAATAATAACAGCGCCCTTTTACGTCCGGCCTTGTCATCCAATTAATTGGATTAGCAATAAATAACAGTTTAGACAGAGTCGGATGGATATCTATTATCGCTCCCCAACGACCTAAGATATAAATCGTACAAAATAACAATAATAACTGTGCTGTTTACTGTCCGACTCTGTCAACTTAACACTCAAAGTGTTGCAAGAGAAAAAGAGGCAGGTGTTGACAAGGCTTTAGAGGGAGCTATCTCCCCCAAAGATCAAATATGTGAATTGTGCTCCCCCAAGTCATGAACATATTACCCTCTCGGGTCTTGTCCTTTTATTCACGGATCAATGACGATCCAGCGCTAGACTAGGATAGCGCGCCACGGATGGCTGTGTTATTGGGAAGGTTTCGGCAAGGCTCGAGGGAGTTATCTCCCCCAAAGATTAATATGTTGATAGTGCTCTGTGGCCCATCAACATATTTCTCCCTTTGGTCTTGTCCTTTTATTGAGTGGTTCAATGGAAAGGAAGGGGCATAACGCCTGTGCCAAGGATGGCAATGCCACAGGCTTTAACACTCGCACCAGGCAATTAATCCCAATAAAAAAGACGCTCATAAGGCGTCTATTTTATTGAAGAATATTCTACTAATAATCTTCATTGGCTTCTTGAAGTCGCTGCTTGCGCTCCTGAGCCTCTTCATAGGCAGCTTGAATTTCATCCAAAACAGAACTGACGTCGGCATCGACTAATACTTCAGTAAAATGACCTGTTAACTGCGTATCAGGCTTTAACTGACCAGCTTCAAATAAGGCCCACATTTCTTTCGCGTATTGAGTCTTGAGCAATTCAGGTGCGTACTGGCCATAATATTGCGTCATGTTATTGACATCCCGCTCCAACATCCATTTAGCATGATTATTCGCTGCCGCATCTACCGCTTGGGGTAAATCAATAATGACAGGGCCTTGATCATCGACTAGGACATTAAATTCGGACAAGTCACCATGGACTAAGCCTGCGCAAAGCATACGCTTGACATAAGTCATCACTAAAGCGTGGTCATGTATAGCTTTCTCAGCGCTAAGGCTGACATCATTAAGGCGAGGCGCAACATGACCTTCACTATCGGTGACTAATTCCATGAGTAACACACCATCGTAGCAACCGTAAGGGGTTGGTACTCGCACTCCGGCATCAGCCAAGCGAAACAATGCATCTACCTCAGCGTTTTGCCAGACTTCTTCCATTTGCTCACGGCCAAATTTAGAGCCTTTTTCCATTGCGCGAGCGCGACGGCTATTTCGGACTTTACGCCCCTCTTGGTAAACCACCGCCTGCTTAAAACTACGTTTGTCCGCTTCCTTGTATACTTTAGCGCAGCGAATATCTTCACCACAGCGCACAACGTACACAGTAGCTTCTTTACCGCTCATTAACTGGCTGATGACTTCATCAACCAGTCCTTCATCAACCAGAGGTTGGATTCGTTTAGGAGTTTTCATACCGACCTTATACCTTAGTTAGGCCTAAGATGGAATGTGCCGGGCAAATCTTCATATATAAAGCAGCCTTCTACCAATAATGAATAACAAAATGAGGGTAAGCATACCCGACTTCAGTAAAAACTAAAGCACCTAGCGTAGGAACACAAGAGCAAAAAATGGTGGATTTAAAGCCAATACATTTGCAGAGAACGGCACATTATCTCCTTGATTGCCCCAAACAAATACTTGCTCGCTTCATCAGCAACATGTTAAATCCCACAACCATTAAACACACAACGAGATCACTCTGCCGTAAGTGACGGCGACTTTAAGCCGTTACCCAAGCATTAACTACCTTCAGAATAATCTTAAAATGGTTTTCCACGTTTGTTATGGGGTATCAATGCCTATTTGAGCAAAAATGAGGGGATATCGCCAAAGTGTTACCCCAAGCTATTGAAAGTATTAAATTATCATAAACTCAACCCGTTAGCACTATCCACCTAGTATGTTGTGATAAAGATAGGGTAACCAAGCCAGCTTGGTGCTACTAAATAACCGCACAAAGGGCGAAATATAGCGCTAGATCTCCCCAGTACTAAGCTTTATGCTGATACCACTTTTGCAACTCTTTTGATAATAAAATGCGATACCTAAACTTTGCACTCGCTCTGACAGCCCTCTCCCTCACTCAATGCACGAGTCTTTCACTCGAAGAATGCCGTGATAATGATTGGTACGCCACTGGCTTAGCCGATGGTAACCGCGGTGCTGCTGCGAGTAGGCTCAACCAATATCAACAGGACTGCCGTGAATTTAATCTCAAGGTTGATGCGACGCAATGGCAGCAAGGATATCAACAAGGATTAATGAGTTATTGCTTGCCAGAAAATGGTTACCGTATTGGTTTGGCGGGAGAATATTACTACGGCGTCTGTAATAACAATCAATTTGTTGAACGCTACAATCAAGGACATGAACAATATCTGATTAATAAACGTTTAGCAGAAATAGCCGATCGCTTAAATGCTATTGACAGCGAGATTAGCAGTATCAATAACAAACTAAACAATCTCACCGACAAAGCCGAATTACTAAGGCAAAAAAATATTTTATTGAATGAGAAGAACCATCTTCTGGACGAAAGTTTACGTCTGCGCCATGGAGATATTCGTTTTCAATTTAGGTTCTAATTGAAAAGTTAACCCATATAATCACTTAGAGATGCCTTTTTCGAAAACTTTAGTATCGATAAGGCTGACTTTGTTCGCGACGTTACTGTTTTTAACCTTAGGAACACGTAAGAAAAAACTATAATAAAGCAGGCTTGCTGAGGTCCACGCAATCGCCAAACTCCATAAGTCATGACTTAAAAAATGAGCACCGCGCAGTTCTTGGGCAAAACCAAAAATAGCCCCTAATCCAATCCCAAAGAGTAAGCCAAACTTTGCGTAACGAGGATAGTACTCCTTGAGCACATAATAACTCGCGACCCAAGCAAAACCGCTACTAGAATGTCCTCCAGGAAAGCACTGACCAAACTCAGCCCCTTCTGGTAAGCGTGCAAACAGAGAGCTATGCAACATACGCCCACCAAATTCAATGGCATCCCAAGGGCAAGTCATATGAGTGAAACTCTTACCTAAGCGAACCAACAACACGCTAGCAAGAACACTACAGAATAAATAGATAAAACCTTTACGATAAACACGCAACGTCTCAAGTCGAAAGCTTAGGCCAATGCAAGCAACAACCGCTATGGCGAACAAAATCACCAGATTACGTCCTGTCACATGCAAGATACTTTCGGTAAGCCAATGCCCTCGTAAAGGCCATGAACTGACACCTCCCTGCCAATTGAATAATAGGCTGGCAAAGCGCATATCAGCATGAGTCCATTCAAGCCCCAAAATAATTACCGTAAATACGAGCCATGGAACAAACAAATATCCCTTTGCAAACTGAAGAAATGTCGTCCTAACATTGCTTTTCATATTCTGATGCACTTATTTATCCAATCACCAAAATCATAGCTTCGAGGATAAGGAGAAATTCTTATCAAAAGCTTAAGACATTTTACCGAAAAAATAACAAAAACCTTACAACCCCACAGGTTGAACGCTGATTAAAAACAACTAAGGGATGAAATGATTATAGTGAATCAATAACCATGTGCTTAATGGATGAGCCTCCCATGCCCTAAAACTTCGTACTCCAACTGTCTCAAAAAGTCGGTTATTTACAGATACAACAATCGATAGGAGTAAATCAGGGCGTCACCAACATTGCTGGAAAACTGGCAACAAACCTAAGGACAACGAATAGTTAGGTCACGGACTTTACTGCGGGATAGTGATAGACAAACCGTTAGAGCAAGCTTCATTCAACGTCCAACAGGGCCGTTAAAGATAACGAAATGAGGTTACCAATCTGAGCCCCCATAAGACATAATAGCTGAGCAAAATCGCTAATAAAAAGCCCCCGCAACCTAGATTGTGGGGGCTTTACTATGAGGGGTTAGCTCATATTCAACAATAATTACTTGTAAGTCGCTTCGCGTTTTTTCGCTTCGGCATCCCACTTAGGTAACATGTCTTTTTTGAATGCTTCCTTCTCTGCATTCAGTTTTTCCATGTCCATACCCAGTACCGCCTGAGCTTTCGCTTTAGTCGAAATATCAGGGATAGCGACAGGATCTGTTAAACCTTTTTTCGCTAACAACTGTGCTAACTTAACACGAGCATCGGCGGCTTTATTAACAGATGTACCCAACACTCGTAGCGCTTCTTCAGGAGCGTGAGCCGCAACACCGTGCGAAGCAATGGCTAAATCCCAGCGCCATTGAGCGTGGCGGATGTCAGTCAAAATTGGCTTCATTTCAGCTTCAGTAGCACCTAATTCCCATGCTTTAGCGGCTTCGAAGTGCGCCTTCACTAATTGCTCTTCCGCTTTAAGTTTCATTTCTTTAACTTTAGCTTTGCGCTCATTAGTGACACCCACTAAGAACTCTTTCGTTTGGCTATGGCAAGTTGCACAGGTTTCTTCGAAACGATCGAATGGGTTACCGACTTTATGGTCAGTGAACTTCTTACCTTCAGGGCTAGTCACTTTAGGCATATGACAGTCAACACAACTGACATTATTTTTACCATGAATACCCATCTTCCAAGTTTCGTACTCAGGGTGCTGTGCCTTTAACATTGGTGTTTTAGACAGTGCATGAGTCCAATCAGAGAACTCAATACCATCATAGTAAACTTCCATTTGCTCAACGGTTACGCCCATATCCCAAGGGAATTTCACGAAACCTTTACGGTCGTCTTTCTTCTCGAAATAGTATTCAACGTGACACTGACCGCAAACCATTGATTGCTTGTCTTTCTTGGATGCTTTGTCAAATGGAGTGCCAATAGCCTCCATAGCACGGTCAACATAAGGACGAGAAATACGTAATTTTGGAGAGCCTTTTTCATGGCAATCGCCACAGCCAATAGTATTGGTCACTTCTGGACCACCTTTGGCCCATTTACCTTTGAAGTAACCATCTTCACCTTGCTCTTCGATTAAGCGAGGTACGTCTGGGCTCTTACAGCTCCAACAGGCCATTGGCATTGGGCCATCTTCCGCATTGGCTGGAGCGCCTGTACGCAGAGTATTACGCACATCAGTCACGGCATACATATGGCCGCGAGGTGCGTTGTAATCTTTAGCAAAACCATAGCCCGCCCACAGAATAACCATATTCGGATCCTGTGCTAACGCATCAACAAGCTCTTCACTCTTTGCAGTGTCATGCCAGCTATTATATTGATTTTTAAATTTATCTTTATAAACTTCATTGCGAGGCTCAGTTTTATCACTCGCCATCGCACTCGCCGCCATGAAGCTGGCGGCAACCAATGCACTTAGTGCAAAGGACTTACCTGTCATCTTCTTCATCATCTCATCTCCGTGTTGCATTATTTTAGTGAGTCACGACATCTCCAGGGTCAAAGTTAGTAGCTAAATACTGCTAAAAATATACCTCTTAGGGGGTATCTGAAAGGAAATTTGCGCTAGATCAAAATGTAATAGTGTTGTTGTTCACACTTTTATGTTTTTGTTAATGTAATACATTATTTTCTAATGTAAAAACACGGCTAAAGTAACATTAGCTCAAGCGTCACAAGGTAGGTATTAGACATATGAAACGAGGAAGCCTTACCTCAAAAATTCTGGGTTTAATGTTAGTACTGATTTTGCTTTCTAGCAGCCTAGCGATCTTCGCAATCATCAATTTGTCTTACAGCCTAGGGGATGCAAAAGCCATCAACGCCTCTGGTTCACTGCGGATGCAAAGCTACCGGCTGATGTTCTACGCCAACTCAGGCAGTGAAGCTGCCCAAGAAAAAATCACTGAATTTGAAAATACGCTGCATTCTGAGGCACTACAGCCCTCCACAGGCTGGCTCAGTCAGAAAAGAATCGCCAAGCAATATCAACTTGTTATCGATAAGTGGCTAGTGATGAAATATTACATCGAGCAGGAAAACTCCCGCGACTACGCCGCCTCACTCAAGGACTTTGTCGATACTATTGATTTATTGGTATTGGAGATGGAGCATCATGCCGCTTTTAAGTTGCGCCTTCTCGCGGCGAGCCAAATTTTTGGGCTTGGGCTGATGCTGGTTATCGCCTTTTTAGCGGTGCGCTTTACTAAACGCAAAGTCGTTGTACCCTTGCAACAATTGATGGAGTCCGCCAATACGATTTCTAAGGGTAACTTTGAGATCGAAATGCCCGAAACCGAATATATTGAACTCACGGCTCTGACCGATGCACTGCAAAAAACCGCGCGAGAGCTAGCCACACTCTACGGTAACTTAGAGTCACAAGTGGCCGAAAAAACCTTAGCACTGACACGGGCGAATAATGAACTGGCCTTTTTATACGACACTCTGTTAACACTTAATGCCAATAAGCTGGACTATAAGGCCCTCAAAGCAGCATTAAATCAGCTAAAAGATTATGAGTCGATCGAGTATTTGAGGCTGATTATCCAATACCCTGAGCAGGAGCTCGAAGTCGTAGAAGCCGATGGTGGCTGGCCAGAAGGCGCTCACAACAACATCCGCTTTCCGCTACAATTTGAGCAGGCTGATTTAGGTTATTTAGAGCTTATCTCAACCCAAGATATTAATACTCCGTTGTTTAAAAACTTTGCCATTATGCTTACTCGCTCCATCGTTATTCATAACGCTACCGAACAAAGACAACAGTTAGCCCTAATGGAAGAACGTGGTGTTATTGCAAGGGAATTACATGATTCACTCGGGCAAGTGCTTTCTTTCCTAAAAATCCAAATTAGCTTGCTGCGCAAAAATTTAGATCTTAGCTGCCGCAGTCCTACCATTGAGGGACAACTCACAGAGATCAACGAAGGGGTTAGTACAGCCTATGTACAACTCCGAGAGTTACTATCCACCTTCAGATTAACCATTAAGGAACCCAATCTGAAGAATGCGATGGAAGCAATGCTTGAGCAGCTCAGAGCAAAAACCGATATCAAGATCCACCTCGATTATAAGCTTTCCCCCCAATGGCTAGAGGCGAAACAACATATCCATATTTTGCAGATCACCCGAGAAGCAACGCTCAACGCTATCAAACATGCCCGCGCTAGCCATATCAATATTCGCTGTTATAAAGATGAGCATGGTATGGTTAATATCAGTGTAAGTGATGATGGTGTAGGCATTGGCCATATTAAAGAACGGGATCAGCACTTCGGCATAGGCATCATGCATGAACGTGCCAGCAAATTAGGCGGCACGGTTGTATTTAGCAGCAATGATCCGCAAACTAGTCGCAAAGGAATTACTGGACAGCTCGAGCCAGAAAATCCAGACTCGCCCCTTGAACCCCATAGCACATCCAATTTATCACAGGGCACCAAAGTCACTTTAATCTTCCCTTCTCAACAGGAGCCTACACATGGGTAAACCTTATTCTGTTCTGGTGGTCGATGATCACCCTCTCTTACGTAAAGGTATCTGTCAATTGATCGCCTCAGATCCAGACTTTAACCTCTTCGGTGAAGTGGGTAGTGGTTTAGATGCTTTAAGCGCCGTAGTAACTGATGAACCTGACATCGTCTTGCTCGATCTCAATATGAAGGGAATGACTGGCCTCGATACCCTCAATGCCATGCGCCAAGAAGGCGTGACTTCACGAATCGTGATCTTAACCGTTTCAGATGCCAAACAAGATGTTATTCGCCTATTACGTGCGGGAGCTGACGGTTACTTACTCAAAGATACCGAGCCAGATTTGCTGCTCGATAAACTCAAAAATGCCATGTCAGGCCACAGAGTGATCAGCGAAGAAGTTGAAGAATATCTCTATGAACTCAAAAATGCCGCCGATGAACAAGAATGGATTTCAAGCCTCACCCCAAGGGAGCTACAGATCCTGCAACAACTGGCGGAAGGATTAAGTAATCGTATGATTTCAGAGCATTTACACATCAGTGAAGGCACTGTGAAAGTGCATGTCAAAAACCTGTTGCGTAAAGCTAATGCCAAGTCGAGAACCGAAATGGCGGTAAGATATTTGAACAATTGATATTGGATAAGTGATAGACTTACTCCATTAAATAATAAAGGCAATCAATAGATTGCCTTTATTATTTGTTGATATTCACAGCGAGCGGTTATAGCCCTTTTTGCACAAATTCATACCAACTAAGTAGCGCTTCTTCTAAATCTTCTAGCCCACAGTAAGCCTCAGATTCAGCATCATAGAGGGACATCGCCTCTTCGAGTTCATAATCCTGCTCAAATCCTAAAGCATTAGCGTAAATTCGTGCCTGCTCCTCATCCAGATCTAAGGTAATATCTTTGCCGATAAAACGCCAAGAAACTCGCTTACCTGTTTGAATTTCTTTGATAATATCGAGCACTTGCTGAATTTTGGCTAACTCAGGCCCCAACTCTTCTGAAAACCATTGGCCCAGTACCTCATGGTCCATGCTAAAGCTGGCTAAATACATGCCAGTCAAACTGTTACGCCGAAATTCATATTCCATTTTATCTTCTCAATACATTACAACTAAGGCTAATTTTAATCTATTTCATCATAAGTTGCTTGGCCAGCAATTTACTCATCTAGCGCTGAAGTTATTGTGAGAGGAAACGACGCTAGGCTTCATTTCCACTGTAAAATCAGTTAGCTTTACCCGATGATTTAGCATGAGATGGAATGTGACATGCACGAAGGATTTATCTATAGCATAGTGCTTAGCGGCGCACGAGCTGGCTCAACCTTAAGCCCAGAACAACTTGAAAATTGGGACCCTAAGGACGGGTTGATTTGGGTACACCTACGTTATCGCCACAAAAAGGCTCGCCATTGGGTGTTAAACAGCGGTCTTAATAAAGTCGAAACCGATGCCCTGCTCGCCCAAGATACTCGCCCTCGAGCCGTATTGGCAGGGGAAGGTGTATTACTGGCACTGCGCGGTATTAACTTAAATCCAAACTCAGCACCTGAAGATATGGTCGCCGTGCGAATTTACGCCGATAGACAGCGCATTATTTCCACCTGTGATCGCGAGTTGCAATCGGTTAAAGATGTGGCAGAACTGATCATGGAAGGCACAGGCCCCACCACCACAGGAGATTTTCTCCTCGCCATTTGTGAAAAACTGACTACACGTAAAGTCGATTTTATCGATACGCTAGAGGAGCAACTTTCAGAATTAGAAGAACAAGTTGTTTCTGGCAATGTTAAAGATTTACGTACTGATATTGCCGAACTACGCCGACAAACCGTAGCCTTGCGCCGCTATTTAGGCCCACAGAAAGAAGCCTTCACTAAGATGCTGTCCGATCAATTTGTGCTGTTTAATGAGCCCGAAAAACTTAAGATGCGCGAAACCACGGATAAGCTTATTCGCACAATTGAAGACTTAGATGCACTGCGTGATAGGGCCAATGTGACCCAGGAAGAATTACTCAGCCAGCAATCGGAGCAGCTAAACAAGCGCTTGTATTTCTTATCCTTAGTCTCGGCAATTTTCTTGCCTCTGGGCTTTTTAACCGGTTTGCTTGGGGTCAATATCGGCGGTATTCCCGGTGCGGATAACGCATGGGCTTTTGCGACCTTCTGCGGTATTTTAATATCGCTGGTTGCCCTGCAAATGGCGCTATTCTATCGCTTTAAGTGGTTGTAGACTGTAATAAAAAACGCCAATCTCGAGATTGGCGTTTTGTTTTGCAAATTGCCGTTAATACGGCAATTCAAACAGATTGGTCATGACTTTATAGAGCTCTGTGCCTTGATGCACCGACGCCGAGGCAAAATGGAGTATAGGCACACAATCCTGGGGTAAACTGAGTGCAGTCAGCTCCTGCGCACTGCCATATAAGTCGAGTCGCAGCAGATTGACTAAGGTCTCACCCGCCGCAAGCGGCTCTCCCACGGGCGCCACATATTCCACCAAGCCCGCCATAGGCGCATGGTACTTTTTGTAATCCTTAAGATAACAGCCAAAACGCGGCATCTTAACGGGTTCCACTTGCTCGGCAATCACCCCTCGATGGCTTAAATAGGCCAAAATGCCTTTAGCATCGACTAAAGCATCCTCAAGGCAAATGCGTTCTTGGCTCGCCAGTTCCAAGGTAAAAGCTGAAACGGCAATATTGAGATCCCGCCCCTGCGCTTTCGCCACTTCACTCAATTGCCACCAAGGACAAAATGCCGCCTCATCCATTGAGCCACCAAAACTATTGGGGATCACCAATGTGTAAGGAATCGTGAAAAACTGCGCCGCTGCAATATCATATTCAGGGCAATACAAATGTTTACAGGATTTAGGCCCAGTATGCAGATCGAGCACTATATCCGCTGCATGGGCCATAGCCTGTAAGCTAACCGCCAATCTGTGGCCCGTGGTCACGCCCCAATCGTTACGTAACCGCTGCAGGCAAGCTTCAATCAAGGTGCTGCGATATGCTTGAATAAGTTCGCTATCGCTAAGCTCAGCATGTTCACTGTACCAAGCGGGTAAATCTATCGCGTGATTTAAGTACTCACGATTCCAGTTTACGCCAGTGATAGGGTCAAAACGCCCCAGTGTAAACTCACCGCTTTTTTGATTAATCCCCAGCGGATTAGCCAAGGGCACTAAGGTAATTTCCCCTAAGATGTCGCAATTTTCCAACTGCTTCATCAATTGATAAATCACCGCATTGCCTTGCACCTCAGCACCATGGACATTAGCCTGAATATACACTTTAGGGCCAGATACATGACCACTTGGCTTAAAGTGATAAATCGGCAGCGTCAGAGCCTGCCCTGCGGCAAGCTCCCCAATTTGCAGAGACGATGTTGTCGGCAACATACTAAACGCCTTCAAACAAATTTTCGTGCAACGCTTTAACCACTTGTGCCGCTTCGGATTCGGCCACTAACACACACAAGTTATGCGGGCTGGCGCCTTGGCAGATCATGCGCACATTATGGGGTTCGAGCACTTCAAACACGCGGCGACAAATACCCGCAGTCGTAGCGATGCGATTACCGATAATCGCCACCAATGCTAAACCATCCTCCACACGCACGCGGCAATGTTGCGATAATTCTTGCAGCAACGCTTCACTTAATAAACCTTGCCCGCTTGAATCGGAGCCGGTTTTATCTAGAGTGAGCGATACGTTAACTTCGGAGGTGGTGATCAAATCCACACTGATCTTGTGTCTTGCCAATGTGGCAAAGGTTTCAGCCAAGAAGCCCTGCGCATGCAGCATTTGTAGGCTGTGCAGATTGAGTAGCGTTTGGTCGCGGCGCAGCGCCACCGCGCGGAACACGGGTGCATCTTCAACCTGATGGCGGATCCAAGTGCCACCTTTTTCAGGCTCCTTGCTTGAACCGACAAACACTTGAATTTGTTGGCGCACGGCCGGAAGAATCGTCGCAGGATGTAATACTTTAGCACCAAAGGTCGCCATTTCGGCGGCTTCGTTAAAGCTGATTTCGGCAATCGGATGGGCATTTGGCGCGAGGCGCGGATCGGTCGTATAAATCCCGGCCACATCGGTCCAAATCTCAACCGCTGAGGCTTTTAAGGCTTCGGCTAACAGTGCCGCAGAATAGTCGCTACCGCCACGGCCGAGAGTTGTGGTTTGCCCCGCTTCATCGGAGCCAATAAAGCCTTGAGTCACAATCACTTGCTCAGATAGCAATGGCTGTAAGTGTTCACGGGATAACACTGCAATTTGCTCAACCTGTGGCTCGGCGCGGCCAAAATGGCTGTCGGTGCGCAACACACGGCGCACATCGAAGGCACTTGAGTTGGCGCCTTTTTCGCGCAATACCGCCGCAAATAATGCCGACGAACACTGCTCGCCAAGGGACAATAACTCATCCATGGTGGCCTTACTGCGCTGGGACGCCAGCGCTTCGCTTAATACCGCCATACGGCTTAACAGCTTATCTAACGCGGCAGCAACATCATTAGGGCGACCGAGTTTATCTAAGATAGCGTATTGAATCTGCGCAATTTGCTTTAATCGTTGTAAGCGACCATCGTCGTTAATTGACTCTTGGGTCAGTTCAACCAACAGGTTAGTCACGCCACTAGAGGCGCTAACCACCACTAAACGGCAATCGGGATTACCCAGTACAATCTCGGCGCAGCGATTCATTGCACCGTAATCGGCGACTGAAGTACCACCAAACTTTGCGACAACAAGGGACATTAGCGCACCTCCGCAGAAGCAGAATACACGGCACAAACAAGGATAAGATATTGATTAACTAACATGATTACGCTCCGAACTAACTTCGTTCGAAGAGCCTGGTGCTCAATGATACGCACCCCAATAGAAGGGAAACAGCAATCGTCACCAGAAGCTCTCCACCAATTACAGGTGACAATCGTTAGGATTCAGCCTAAGCGACCGACATAAACATGCAGCAACCATATCTATGCCTCGGCGTTAATCTCCCTCATCAATCATCGCTGGAGTTTGTGCTCCTCTGACTGACTACCTAGTTAACGCTCCTCTTCTGTTCCTTTCCGCCGGAAAGGGACGAAAAAAGTAGCAATAAACCCCTAATGAAGTCAATGCTAATTTCACACACTATATACAAATTCAATAAACGCATTTAAAAACAATGGGAATTTAAAACGTTTGCGACTCATGCCAAACGAGAATAGGGAAAAATCAATCAGATCTAGCAAAGAAGAAAAACAAACTAGCCTTGCCGTGAGATCAGCAAAGCTTAGCCAGAGGAGCGATTAAAAGCGTCAATCGCGGTTAGGTGACCAAGTCCGGTAGCTCATAAACCAAACGCACATAGTCGTTAAATCGACCTAAACACACCTCTGTTTGCCCGGCTAATGTACAAGGCACTAAACTCACCTCGCCCTGTTCCACCATGTAGATAGCGTATTGATTAAACTTTTTCCCCAACTGCAAGGCCATGCTGCGATCAATAAACACGGCCCAGCTCTTCTCCATATGGGATAAATCTGGCGATGCCCCAATCAGTGCACGATAGGGACTGCCTAATAATTCAATTTCACGTAGAAGTTGGCGGTCGAGTAATCGGTTTTGGCTGGGAGTGAGGAGGGTTGAAGCGGGATTATGGGCGGTAATTACAGCAAAGGAAAAATCACAGGATAATGCTTGAGTAAGCAAAAACAACGGCGTTTGATAATGCTGCCACAAATCTTGAGTCATGTTGTCCATTGGTAGTCTAGTCGAAAAATGAACCCGCGCTAGTTTAACAGAGAGCCTAAAAAATCCAAAGAGGCGTGAACTGGCTCACAAGAATTAAAAATACATTAGTTATACTAATCAATGACTAAAGTAAATATCATGGTAAATCAGCGTCTCAGCCTGAAATTTGTTAACATTTCATTTGTTAACAAATGCCTAAAACGAGTACAATGTCGTCATTGGCCAGTTAAGCAGATAACATTAAGTTTGCTTAATCTTGACAAGGGTTTGTTAGATTCCTCTGCGAAATCACCTTATGCTGGCCAGACATCTTTTAAAATGTGTTCTACATTTGATTTATCATTTAAACATTTTAAAAAAAACAATAGTTAAGGAACTATTTTTAACTATTGCTTATCGAAGTTGATACTGGTTACGTTTTATCGTATTACACTTTAAACGTTCACTTATATACATCCTGACGTGTAGCCGTGAAGATCTTCCCTTTGAAGCACAGAGCAGTAAGTGGAAGTATCAACATTTTATGAATATAAGAATCCGATGTAAGTGATTCTTATGGTTAGAATATTGGTTAAAATTTAGGTACTTAATATGCAAAATCCGCACATTCTGATCGTTGAAGATGAAGCCGTTACCCGTAACACGCTAAGAAGTATTTTCGAGGCAGAAGGGTATGTGGTAACTGAGGCCAATGATGGCGCAGAAATGCATAAGGCTATGCAGGAAAACAAAATTAACCTCGTGGTTATGGACATTAACCTACCAGGTAAAAACGGTCTGTTGTTGGCACGTGAATTACGTGAAATCAACAACATCGGTCTGATCTTCTTAACAGGCCGTGACAACGAAGTCGACAAAATCCTTGGACTTGAAATTGGCGCGGACGATTATATTACCAAGCCGTTCAATCCTCGTGAATTGACGATTCGTGCTCGCAACCTTCTGACTCGTGTTAATAGCGCAGGCAATGAAGTCGAAGAAAAGAGCTCTGTAGAATACTATCGTTTTAACGATTGGAGCCTAGAGATCAACAGCCGTTCTCTCGTCAGCCCACAGGGTGAATCTTACAAACTGCCACGTAGCGAATTCCGCGCTATGCTGCACTTTGTTGAAAACCCAGGCAAAATCTTAACTCGTGCCGATCTACTGATGAAGATGACTGGCCGTGAGTTAAAGCCACACGACCGTACTGTTGACGTGACTATCCGTCGTATTCGTAAGCACTTCGAAAGCTTGCCAGATACGCCAGAAATCATCGCTACCATTCACGGTGAAGGCTACCGTTTCTGCGGTAACTTAGAAGACTAATCTTCAACTTACCGTTTGAACGCCATAAAAAACCAGATCCTAGGATCTGGTTTTTTTATCTCTGCAAAAAAGGTTTTAGCTGTACGAAATAATACCAATCACATTAAATATCTAATCAGTTCAGAGCCTCACAGGCATTTCAATCCAAGGCGCATTGACGCAGAAATGGTCATTCCCTTTTAAGTCAATGCAACACCGGAGTGGGATGTCTGTGTGGCTCCCAAAGGGCGGGTTTCAACGCGCTTTATACTGCGTTTAAGGCTTTCGACAGAGCACCACTATGCCTTCAAGCCTTCGCCTTGTCTAAAGCGCGTTGAATTCCCGCTGAATGAACAGATATTTAATACGATTGGTATAAACAAACTGGAAATCCAAAATACAACTCAGTGAACTGGAATATTGAGCGCCAGATAAGTATTGAGTGTGTTGTGATTAAACTAAGCAGCGTACTGTTAAATAAATAGGCTTAACTCAGAATCATACAAAATAAAAAAGAGTGAGGACGTTACCCCACTCTTTTAAAAACGCCACTCTGGCATAAATGCCAGTCTGATATAAATGCCAACCTAAAGCTGAGTTATTTGCCGCTTTTAAGCTGTCTATCGAGGAAATCCGCCAGCGAGCGGTATAAGTGATTACGCACTTTCTCACCGCGCATCGAATGCTTAGACCCCGGATAATCAATCATCTGGAATAATTTACCTTCGTCCTGCAACGCCTTATACACGCGAGTACTGTTTTCAAACAACACGTTATCGTCCGCCATACCGTGGTACATCAATAACCCCGACTGATAGTTTTTCACATAGGGGAACACGCTACTGGCTTCGTAACCTTGTTCATTATTCGCAGGATGGGCGAGATAACGTTCGGTGTAGTGAGTGTCGTACAAGCGCCAATCGGTGACGGGCGCGCCCGAAATCGCCGCCTTAAAGTAATCCGGCGCCTTAAACAAACTCATCAAGGCCATATAACCGCCGTAGCTGTGGCCATAAATCGCCACATTGTTGCTATCGACAAAGGGCAAGCTGCGCAGATAATCGACGCCAACCTTTTGGTCGTTCACTTCCGCTTCGCCCAAGTGACGGTAAATCACCTGTTCGAACTTAGTGCCTCTGTGGGCACTGCCACGGTTATCCAGTTGAAATACCACATAACCTTGCTGCACTAAGTATTGGGTAAAGTAATCCTGCTCACTCCAGCTATTCGTTACCAATTGCGCATGTGGGCCGCCATAAACACGCACCACCACGGGGTACTTTTTGCTCGCATCGAAGGGCACAGGTTTAAAGAGGCGCGTTTGCAAGATTTGCCCATCTTCCGCCTTAAGTTCTTTAAACTCAGGCTGTTGCCACAGGCCTGCATAGTCATACAAAGGATGACCTACTTTGACTTGGTTTTGCTCCACCCACGCCAGATGTTGGCCCTTATCGCCGTGCAAACTGATCTGCGGCGGCTGAGATAAGCTATTGAAATAATCCAGATACACGCTTTGATTATCGGCAAATACCGGATCGTGCATCCCAGCCTCGCTGCTCACGCGCTCAACTTTGCCACCCGCTAACGGCACACGGTAAAGGTGTTTTTCGATTGGGGTATCTTTACGGCCAGTGAAGTACACCCAACCTGCGGTTTCATCAATATATTCCAGCTCATCGACAGCCCAATTGCCCTCGGTCAGTTGCGTCTTCAGCTTACCTTTTAGGTCAAACAAATACAGATGATTAAAGCCGTCACGCTCCGAGGCCCAA
The DNA here is from genome assembly GCF_012843185.1 of Shewanella sp. DNRA4. Taxonomy (NCBI): domain Bacteria; kingdom Pseudomonadati; phylum Pseudomonadota; class Gammaproteobacteria; order Alteromonadales; family Shewanellaceae; genus Shewanella; species Shewanella sp. DNRA4. Next base: position 58,851 of record NZ_JABAIP010000003.1, on the reverse strand, counting down.
ATAAACGCCGATTGTTGCTTTAAGAAGTGCAGGTCATTGTTAAGATTCACCCAAGCATCGCTGCGCTCTTTGACTAAGGTTTTCGGCTTGGTCAGCGCATCGAGCGCCACCAGTTGCAGGTCTAATTTTTGTTGATCGCGGCTCTGCCACTGGAAGGATAAATGCTTGCTATCCGGCAACCAATCGACGCGAGGCAGGTAAATATCCTTGTTTTTATCATCGCTTAAGGTGACCCAATTGATGGCTTTATTATTCAGGGTCACAACGCCCAGTTGGATCTCGACATTGTTTTTGCCCGCCGCCGGATAACGCTGCTCGGTAAGCTTAATGCCATCGGCGTAGATTTCATTGCGAGTAACTAACTCGACGCCTGACTCATCGATACGGGTAAAGGCGATGGCCGACTCATCGGGCGCCCACCAGTAACCCGTCATGCGGCTCATTTCTTCCTGCGCCACAAATTCCGCCATGGCATTTTTAATCGCGCCGCCACCGTCAGTGGTCATGGCCTCAAGCTTTTTAGTCGCTAAATTGAGCACATACAAATTTTGGTCCCGCACGAAGGATACAAAGTTACCCTTGGGCGATAGGCGCGCATCGGTGGCAAAGCCCTCGCCTATCGGCAGTTGGCTAACGCTGTTATCCGCTAAGGAGAAGTAATACAGATTACCCGAGGCAGGGATCAACAGCGCCTTGCTATCGTCCACCCAGAAATATTCCATAATGCCGTCGCCATAAATACGTTGGCGCTCGCGGCGGGCCTTTTCTTCATCGGACAGTTCATTGCTCGCCAACTTATCGGCATTCAGCAACAGGCTAGATTCGCCCGTCTTCACGTCCATCTGCCAGAGATCGTAAAAGTTTTGGTTATCTTTACGTCCCGCAATATAGGTCACCCTTTGGCCATCGGGGGATAACTTTAATCCACGGGGACTCGTACCCGCCAAGGCAGGAGACGCATTCATGCGCTCGATAGTCAGCGGCGTTGTGCCGCCCTCAAGTGCATAGGCGGGGGTAAATATCGCGCTAGAAACCATGGCCAGTTGACTCGCTATCAGTAGGGATGAGACGCCCAATGTCACCGAGCGCAGGGAAGAAGCTAACCCATTTTTAGTCATTATTATTCCTTGGAAGCATATTCGCCTTTAGGTGGCGATGAAAAACTGCCGCCATTGTGCCAAGGCACAGCCTAAATAAAAAGCGCAGGCAATATACAGATACAAATTAGCAGGCAAACTCCTTAAGTTAGCTGAATTTTCAAGATAACCCACTCAGTCTGACACAAAGGGATAGCCCTCTTGGCTTAAATTGATTAAAACCCGCAGCAACATCGCTGAAATTGTCGACTAACTGAGTTATTATTCGCGGCAAATAATGAAATTGACCTCAATGTTGAACCCCTAAAGGACCTAACATGCAGACTCTTGCCCAGCACTTAACCTCAAAGGCAGTGAACGAATCCCTCACGCAACTGATTTTGACCTTAGCCGACACCTCAAAAGCCATCAGCCATGCCGTGCGCCACGGGGCCTTAGCCGGTGTGTTAGGCGCGACCGAACAAGAAAACGTCCAAGGTGAAACCCAGAAGAAACTGGATATCATCACCAACGATATGCTCAAAGATGCATTAAAAGCCGACGGAACAGTGCGCGGCCTCGCCTCTGAGGAAGAAGATCATGTGGTTGAAGTCAGCGCCAATGGTCAATATCTGGTATGTTTCGACCCTTTAGATGGTTCATCGAATATCGATATCAACTCACTGGTCGGCACCATTTTCTCTGTCCTGCCCGCCTCTGCTGGCGAGCTAACTGAAACAAGCTTTTTGCAATCGGGCCGCCATCAGTTAGCCGCAGGTTATGTGCTCTACGGCCCATCAACCATGCTCGCCCTCACCACAGGCCAAGGCGTGCAACTCTTTACCCTACACCCAGAAACCAACGAATTTTTACTGACCAACGCGGCCATGAGCATCAGCCCAGACACCCAAGAATTCGCCATTAACATGTCGAACCAACGTTTTTGGGAAGCGCCAATGCAGACCTATATCGCCGATTTACTGCTAGGCAAAATTGGCCCGCGCGAAAAATCCTTCAACATGCGCTGGATTGCCGCCATGGTGGGCGACGTGCACCGCGTACTGTCTCGCGGCGGTATTTTTACTTATCCAACCGACAATAAAGATCCGAAAAAGCCATACAAACTGCGTTTAATGTACGAAGCCAACCCAATGGCCTTGTTAGTCGAGCAAGCTGGCGGTAAAGCCTCTACCGGTTATGAAACCATTTTGGATATTCAACCAACGCAAATTCACCAACGCGTTGCGGTTATCCTAGGTAGCGCTAATGAAGTGGACGTTTGCCTAAGCTACCATGGTTCGGATTCTCGTAAATAAAGAGCGCGAAGAACCTGATTTAGACTAAGCCGAATCGCTTAGATTTTGATTTTTATGATAAAAGCCACTAACCACAGTGGCTTTTTTATTGTCGCGGAATGCGACATTTTGGTTTTTTATGCGGCTTTACCGCTGGATAAATTGCGGCCTGACGGCCGAGGTGAATCAAAGTCGTGGGGCTTCACCCCACACCCGACCAAGGAGGACTGCTCGTCCTATCCTCCTTGGATTCTCCAAGACGCCCCTAACGGAGTTGAAAGCCCCTTGGGCATTTGGCGTCCTTATGCTATCGCGTCAGACGCTCGTCCCTGATTCGACTGACGCTATCTCGGCCTCCATGCCTCGCTCACGCAACGAACGCAAATGCCCTGCGGCAACTCCGAGGGGATGGTAAACTCCTGCCGATACTGTATGGACTGTAAATTCAGAAAGAATTATGCCTGTCCGAACTTTCCTACTTATCAACTAAACTGCCAGCATCTGTCTTGTAAATCTTCCCAGACGTTAGACCTTTTTTATAATAATCATTCATAATTTTTAAAAAGTCTCTTGCATCAGACTCTGCATTTTCAGAAGAAAACTTAATTTTTCCATTTTCGATTTCAAAAGGGTCTTTTTTCATCTGTTCTGTGCGAACACGGTTAACCTCTTCGATATGAATATCCTGATGATTATTTTTTTCAGTGATACTAATCAACTGTTTTCTAATTGATGGCTTATGGGTAATAAGATTATCAAGAATACCCATACCATGCTCATCAATGACATTAGATGACTGAATTGTCTTCAATGTCTTTTTAGATACCTCAAGAAACTCCTCATCCATACCAAGGATACTTTCAAATGATTTTTTATGAAAAACATAAAATCTATCTTTTATGCATACACAATCAATTTTATCGTCAAAATTAATTAAGTTTCCATCAAAAGCCTTCAACTCTTTATGATTAATATCAAAAAGTGCCGAAACCCTATCTCTAATACTTTGATCGCTTGTAATTAATTTTCCATCAGCAATCTTTCTGAATGAGTAAAAAATCTCACTATTATTTATATTTTCCACACGTAAACAATATGCCCATAATTTAGGCCCAGCAGTCGAACTAGTGCTACTTTTTAGATCTGTAAGACTTTTAACTATTGAATACTTAGTATCATCTTCAATTTTATTGGTTACCACATCCGAAAATGATAAAGCATTATTTAACGCATAAGAGTAAATTTTATCCCCAGAGTCATCATCAATAACCCTATACTCACTAATTTCAACTTCATCCTTTGCAGAATGTTTCTCAATCTGAGTAGCAAGCAACCCCCTGAAGTGTCCAATCAATTCATCAGTCAAAGATGCTTTTACTAAGTTGAAGTTGTATTTATCCATCACTGGATCATTGGGTTTCACCCCTGCTTTTAGTTCACGCATTACAAAAAACAATGACAATTTTAGTGATTTACCCTTGTCATTTAGCAATTCAGTGTACTCAAGTAACTCTTCAGGCTTTAATACATCTAACGTTGCGATCCCACTATCCATTTGCTACCTCAACATAAAATAAGTTCTTATCTAAATCCAACATATTCAAACAAACATTTATATTCAAATCACTAGAAGAAGTTATGACCATCCCTTTTCTTGCAACTCCATTATTTTCATAAGAAACTTGGTAAATACTATATTTAAAAAAGCCCAGTACCGGATTAACAATTAACATATTAGAATTAACATAAATACGATAAGTAATAATCAAAAACGTAGATAAAATAACTACATTATCAGTTTTAGACATATCAGAGAATGAAAGTAAAGCAAGATATGTAAACAAATACAAAATCACATCACTATTTTTATTTTCAATTTCTATAATCTTACCTGTGAACCCATCCTTGAAAACTCGCCTCTTCATATTATTAATAGTTAAGAACAACCCTAAAACACCAACCAAACTCACCAGCAACAAAACCGATGAAAATATTTGAGGCAACAAAAACGACCCGCATAGTTCAGGATGTGAAATATTTATATTACCTCTATAAAACTGCAAAAAAACAAGCAATAAAAATAGAGGTAAGAATGAAACAACAAACAATGAAAACTTAGCTCCAATGTTTAGTTTTGTTGAATTCATAATCTTCCCCATTATAAATATCCATTTTCGCATTATACAGCATTCAATGATTTTAAAAAGAGAATAAACCACCTGATATTATTAGAAATTTATAACCTCTAAAGAAAATCTCACTCCACTCGTCACAGCCAATACAGGTAAGATTTTTTGAGTCGAAACCCACCAATGAAAGATAGAAGTGGGGTAACTCTTTTGAGATGAACAGCCAACACTGGGAACTAAAGAAGTTCACCTTCCCCGGCGAAGTTGCTGAAGGGCGTTGAAGACTCTTTATTAAAAGGATAGCGCGAGACGCAGACAGGATGTCTGCGTAGCTTTCGGGGAAGGGAAAGATGGGGCAGGCGCAACTCTTTCGAGACTAACAGCAAACGCCGAGTTCACAGAAGTTCACCCTCCCCTCGGAGTTGCCGCAGGGCGAATAGACAAATTGCGTGAGTCTCGCCATGGATGGCGAGCTAGCTTTCGCAGGTGCAGGGATGCATCCTTCGGAAGCGATAGCAAATTTGGCTATGAGCACAAGGGGCTTTCAACTCCGCTGGGGGCGGCAAGGGAGATCCAAGAGGGAATTGCTGTTGATCCCCTCTTGGTCGGGTGTGGGGTGAAGCCCCACGACTTTGATTTACCTCGGCCGTTAGGCCGCAATCACTAAACTTCTACATAAGGTATGGGTTAAAGACCCACGACTTTAATCTACCTCGGCCGAAGGCCGTATTGCTCTTCTACACGTCAGTGGAAACTGAAACGCCCAACTAACTTGCAACACAAAGATTTTGCTGAATCTTCCAACGACGTTCCATGAGTGGAATCGAGAACCCATAACATACCACCACAATCAAAGGTTGAAGCTGAAAACTCAACTCAGGCCACAACATAAAGGCAGCCACGCAAGCCACAGTGCGCACAATTGCATGTACAATCGCCACCTTTTGCGCCGCTAACACGCCGAAAACCAACCACATTAATCCTGTTTGCACTGCAAGGGCGAAGGGCAAGGCTAAATAGTTTTCCATAAAAAAGGGAATACTGATGCTAAAGGTTAAAAAACTCATCCCCATGGCAGCCAAAAACACAGTCTCAAACCAATTACGATCAGTGCTTTTCTTGAAGGAGATATTTTCACCCGTGAGACGCGAGACTCCCATAGCAAGATAGACAATAGAACCTGTGCCGATAAATGTTGCCATCACCATTTGCGATGCTGACAGAATAAAACTCAAGATAAACAATAGCGTCCATACAATCATGCCTGATAAGGGCATAGCTAAAGCACGTTTTTGGCGGTATTCGATAAGTTGTTGATCCAGTGATTGATGTTGCATGATTAAGCCTCCTTGTTGGTATGGCTTAAGTATCCCTGCATCTGCTAAATCACGGCAGTGTGAGTTGTCAGCAATTACGGATGACAAATGTCATCAATGGCAAATTTCTTAGGAAAGTGAGAAGAAAGAATCTCACAGGCATAACTTTTTTGGGATTAACAGCCAACACCGAAGTTACAGAATACACCATCCCCTCGGAGTTGCCGCAGGGCATTTGTGTTCGTTGCGTGAGCGAGGCATGGAGGCCGAGATAGCGTCAGTCGAATCAGGGACGAGCGTCTGACGCGGTAGCATAAGGACGCTAAATGCCCAAGGGGCTTTCAACTCCGTTGGGGACGCCGGGGGATATCCAAAAGGGGAACAGGCGTTTTTCCCCTTTTGGTCGGGTGTGGGTTGAAGACCCACGACTTTGATTCACCTCGGCTGTAAGGCCGCAAAACCAAATCAGCTATGACCCGAACCTTGGGCTTAGCCGCATATACCTCACGCCTTTGCGATTGGCTGATAGCGCGGCGTTAACCCAGTATGTTATTGTTTTAGCATCATAGATTCTATTTTTGTGCTTTAACCACTAAGGGTTTACTCCAAATGGAAAAAATATTTGAAAGACTCATGTATGCATCACGCTGGATTATGGCGCCGATCTATTTAGGGCTGAGTCTAGTGCTATTGGGCTTAGGCATTAAATTCTTCCAAGAAATCTTCCATATTCTGCCAATCATTTTTACGATGACTGAAGTTGATCTGGTGCTGGTGACCCTGTCTTTAATTGATATCACCCTCGTGGGCGGCTTGATTGTGATGGTGATGTTTTCTGGCTATGAGAATTTTGTCTCGCAACTGGATGTGGGCGAAGACAGTGAGAAGCTCAGTTGGCTGGGTAAATTAGATTCAGGCTCACTGAAAAACAAAGTGGCGGCGTCAATTGTGGCGATTTCGTCGATCCATCTGCTGAAAATCTTTATGGATGTGAAGAACATCGATAACGACAAAATCATGTGGTATCTGTTAATCCACATCACCTTTGTGTTATCCGCCTTTGCCATGGGCTATTTGGATAAAATGACGCGCAAATAAGCATGCAATACGGGCGGGAAGTGAACATCAGTTCCCGCCCCTTTCACTCCAGCCTAGGTAAAACCTAGTATTAACTTAGCAGCACCATCAACATTTATAGTTATCAGCCCTTTATAACCTAAAACGACTCAGAGATATTTTCATCTCATTAGCCATTTTCCGTAGTTGATGGCTAGCAGTCGATAATTCTGAAGATTTGATATTGGTGTTTTCTACCGCCTGCGCAATATTTTCCATATTCTGATTAATCGTCCCCGACACAACGGCCAGTTGTTCTGTTGCGCTAGCAAGTTGGTCATTCACATCGGTAATGCTCGACACTGCGGCGTTAATACGCGTTAGTGCCTCATTGGCCCGTTGAGAACAGGCAATTGTTTGTTCTGTTTCGGTTCGGCTTTGCGCCATTGATTGCACAGCGTTGACTGAGTCTTGCTGAATACCTTGAATACGCCTATTAATGTCCTGAGTTGACGCTTGAGAGCGGCTAGCAAGGGTGCGAACTTCATCTGCCACCACCGCAAAACCCCGCCCCATTTCGCCTGCACGTGCCGCTTCTATCGCAGCATTTAAAGCCAATAGATTGGTCTGTTCCGCAATAGCACCAATCACATCGGTGACCGCGCCGATTTCATCACCACGTTTAGATAACTGCCCGATCACATCAGAGACTTGCTCCAGTTTCAGTTTAAGCGCATCAATCGCTGTTATCGTTTGCCCGACGGACATTACCCCATTTTGAGCTTCATTGTCGGCGTCCCTTGTCGCTTTAGCGGCCATAGTCGCGCTGCGAGCCATGTCCTCACAGGTCGAGGTCATTTCATTTACCGCGGTGGCGACTTGGGCAGTTTGATCCATCACATTTTGTAAAATGTGCTGTGTCTGTTGGCTGGTATGATCTAGCGCTTCAGATTGCTCGACCAATTGCTCTGCCATCGACGACTGTTGACCGATAATATTGCGTAATTGCTTGATAAGACCACTTAATGCCGCTAACAGGCTATCGTGATCTCCCGCTTTCAAGCCAAAGTTCACCGAAAAATCCCCTGCTGCAACCTGCTGTACCAGTGCTTTTGTTGTCGCCAGTTCTCCGCCGAGTGCCTGTAATAACCAGCGACGGATAAATAACGACACACCTATGGTCAGCGCCATAATAACCACGACAACTAATCCAACTCGGATAGCCACCGCCCAAAAGGCCTCCTTAACATCATCAATATAAAGACCAGAACCCAGCACCCAACCCCATTTATCATCCTTAGCCACGTAAGACAACTTAGCGTAGCGCTCCTCGGTTACTCCCCCGCCTTTTATGGGTTTAGGCCATTGGTATTCAACAAAGCCATTGCCATAACGGGTAATCACGTCAACAAAACTGACGAACAAGTTAGCATTATTGAGGGGCTGTTGTTGGCTGCCATCACGGTTACGCATTAAAGTGGCGTGATAAAAGTTGGGCCGATCCAATACGGTACCGTCCAGAGCCGATACCGTTGGATGCATAACCATTTTGGGTATAGGGCGACCGGTATCGTTAATCCAAATATATTCCGCGCCATCATAACGAATGGCCTTAATGGTCGCCATGGCCTGCTGCTGCGCCTGTTCAGTGCTTAACGAACCGCTTTGCTCCAGAGCTTGATAATGTTTAACGACGCTCAGGCCACTATCAATAATCGCCACAACACGATCTTCCCTCCCCTTAATCAAACTCTGGTTAAGGGTATTTAGCTCCATTAGACCCAATACCACAAAGCCCAACAATGCGAGTAACGGAATGCTGAGTAATCGGCCTCCAACTGTCTGCCAAAATCCAGCCATGGTGCCTCCTAATATTCCAAGTGATTCAAACTTATAAATCAGTATGGTTGAAGTTTCATTTATTTAGCCACTTTTAATTTGATAAAAGAACTCTATGGATTTGTAACAACTCACCTTGGGACTAGCTACTTTTTAGCTCAAATAAAGGCCGTATTTAGGCTGAACAAGCTCAGGGGATTGATTGTTGTCGCAACGACAAAAGGCAAGTAATAGACCAATATAAACCCTGATTTATTTAACAAAAAAGCCACTTTAATCAGTGGCTTTTAGTATTTAGGAAGATGCTTGAGGACGTTAATTCTTGGCTAACTCAAGCTCATGCACTTTTTCGGTTTGATCGACTATGGTCAATACCGCAGTATCGCCAACTACGTTGCAGGACGTCAGCACCATATCGATGATACGATCCAGCGCCGCCACTATCGCAAAGGCTTCAATCGGCAAGCCCATTTGATGGATTAACACCCCAATCATCACCATGCCGCCACCGGGTACACCACCCGCGCCCACCGATAATAAAAAGATACTAAATAGCAGCGATGGCAGTTGCTCGCTGGTGATTGGCATACCGAAGGCATTGGCGACAAAGAAAATCGCAATGGTGATATAAATCGCCACGCCGCCCATATTCATGGTCGCACCGAGCGGTACGCCAAAGCCTGCCACAGCGCGGTTAACCCCGAGTTTTTCAGTCAAGGTACGCATAGTCACAGGAATCGTGGCATTGGAGCTGGCGGTAGACAGTGAAAACAGCACTTGCTCCTGCGTCTTCGCCCGAAAGGTCTTGGCCGAAATCGGTGTAAACATACCGACCGCCAACGGATACACCACAAAAATCCACAGTAATAACAACGCTAAAATCAGCACTAGGTATTCGAGCACACTCATAAATACCGCTGCATCTAAGGTGGCGCCCAACTTAAACATCAGCGCAAACACCCCGTAAGGCGCGAGACTCATCACCACAGAAATCAGTTTCATCATGATTTTATTGGCAGTTTGAAAGCCCTGAACCGCACCAGCCACATGCTCACCGAGGGATTTCATCACTCCACCGAGCATCAGTGCCATAAAGATCACCTGCAACATATTACCCGACATAAATGCCGCTACTGGGTTGCGCGGCACTATATCAATCAGCAGCGCCATTAAGCTGGGGAGTTCAGTCGCGGTAATGGCGACACCATCGGTGCTACTCATATCGACACCTTTACCAGGGTCGAGCAATAGCACCACTAACAGGGCGGTTGAGATAGCGACCACGGTATTAACGATGTAAAAGCCGAAGGTTTTGCCGCCAAGGCGCCCAAAGCTTTTTAAGTCCTGCAGCTCACACACGCCGCAAACGATACTGACAAACACCAGCGGTACGACCAACATCATAATCATATTGACGAACATAGTGCCGACACCGCCAGCCAGTTCGACTAAATTGCCAGAAAAGAAGCCAATATCGTTTAAAAAATATTGCACTAAGGTGCCAAGAATAAGTCCCGCAAATAGACCGATAAAGATCCGTGTCGAAAGTGATTTCATCATGCTGATCGTTTTCCCAGATAGCTCATCTTTTGATATTCATCTTCCCTAATGAGCAACATCGCCATTCCCTTTTAAGTTCAGGCGGGGATAGTGAAACATGCTGGCAGCAAATTCAATGAATAAATTTACTTATTTCATTTTCAATTAAGCCAAACTCATCACAAAAATTTTGTATTATTATGATTTATATCAAAAATAAAATCACCGATTAATAATCACGCTATTAATACATAAGTTAAAAAAATCAAAAATTAAACACTATTTAAACCAAAAAAACACAATTAATCGATTGATATCGAATAAGGCTAGATTTAAAAACTGAATAAATGCTTTAAATAGTATTAAAAACTACAGATATCGAACTTAACAGAGAGATGGGGAAGGATAACGACTAACAATATGCCAGTAGCACTAGCTCAAGCCGATGCGACAGCAGGTGCTGCTGTTTAATGCTAATTCGTTGCTGAGTTAACCAACGGCTTAATTGCCGCCAATTTTTTAAATCGGCTGACTGTAAATATTTAGTCTGAGACGCTTGTTTGGCAAAGTCATCAGCGGAATTAATCTGTGGGATAGCGAGTAACTCGCTGGGCGCAAAAAGCGCTAACTGCGGCACGATACAATGGGTCATGCCCGTTAAGGTATGGGCAATTTGCAGCCCTGCGGGGTCGAGATCGGTAAAGGCAATAATCGGCATTTTACCCGCCATCGCCTTCAAAAACTGCCGCACACCAATGGGGGAATGGTGGCCGCTACCACGGTAAATCACCATAATGCGGCTAAGCTCTTCAGGTAAGCGCGCTTGGGTTATTGCATCGAATATATCTAGGTTTTCAACCACTAAGATGGCGTTAACATCAAGCTCATCGCAATGGCTTTGCGCCTCATCTAAGGGAGTACGTAACGAGGCCCGTGCAGACATTCCCAAGGGCGGCGATTCAAAACCGAGATACTTCAACAAAACATACTCGGCTTCGGGGCGGATGTTCGCCAGCTTTTCATTCTGGCTTTGGGCGGACATGGTGATGCGGTCTAGATTAAAGTCCAGTGCCTGTAAATCCACGCCCTCTTTTGCCAATACGCCTTGGCGCAGCAACTCAAAATCCCTTGGCGCAAAACACAAATATTTTTCCGCACCATCCAGCTCGCCCACTTCTAACTCACGGTAAATCGTTCGCCAATTCGGGCTAAGTTTTACCCTTGAAGAGCGATTAAGATAAACGCTCTCCAAGAGTTGCAACTGCTGTTTACCTAGGCGAGCCATAATTCCACGTCGCGGATAATAAAGTTACCGCTGTAGATGGGGTGAGGTTCGCCTAAGGGCTCTAACTCGAAGTAAGCCTTATGCTCATCGGGCAGGCCTTCGTAGCCGCCAATCACTTGATAAATCCAGCTTTCGGCATCCCACGGCAGGGCTTTTTCGACTAAGTAATCGAGCGCCGATTGACGTAAGCCCGACTCAATCACATCGACAAAGTAAGTATCGACCGCTTGCTTGAGTGGATTATCAGGAATATCAAAGTCTTCGCTTTGGGTAAGCGATACACTGACATCATGCTCGCGCACAGTCTCAACTATGCCCTGACGACTAATCGACTTGATATGGGCGACGATATTCATCAGCTCAAGCTCTTGGCTGGCGTTATGCACATCCACAGACGCTGGTGCCAATAACACTTCGGCGCGATTGAAAAGACTCGGGATTTCCTTGTGGGACACATGGTCCGCAGGGCGGTAATCCGGATGCAAATCGGTGTACAGTAACCAGCCCTTAAGCAAGCGGGTACGACCACGAATTTGCCTAAAGCGACCGAGAAGTTCCAGCAACCGTCCCTGCACCACACTGAGCTCCTGGGCGCAGTCGCTCATGGTTTCCTGCAAGGTGGTCACCAGCAGCTTACGCAGCTCACGAATATCACCGGCGATTTCGCCTAATTCGCTAAACTGGAACATCTCCAAACCATTAAGTAATTCAGACACTTGGCTCTGGGCGAGTTCGTTTTCGCGGATCTTAGCGTTAATGGTACCGACATAACCGAACTCGTTGTTGATCCGCCCCCACAACACGCGGATCGAATAGCGCAAACTGTCGGCAAAGCTATACACATGCTCACTTAAATCAGACAGATACGCCTCGGCAGCGCTGTAATCTGAGCTGTGGCGCGCTTCTTTATAATGGTCGGCCAAGGTTTTAATGGTGGCGAGCGCCGAGCCGACGTTGGAGTCGATTTGGCGATTGCGCTCATCACTTAAACCTTCTTCGAGCAAGGCACGCACCGAGCGTTTAAGGCGCAGCTCTTGGTCTGGCTCTGGGCGCCATAAAATCCCTGCCTGTTTGAGTTTTTCAACCACGGCAGGATCATGGGCATCTTCATTGAGCGAGCCCGCTAAATAGGCGTCCATAATGATGTCAGCATGGCGGCCTAACTGCTTGAGTAGCTTAACCCCAGCCTGATGTAAGTTACTGCTCATCATGGCCTCCTTGGTTTACACCGCGGATGATTGTCCAAAGCATCATAGTAAATCCCGCTGGGTCGCCGTTTCCGCCTGCGCCTCTAGGCTTAGGCCTTCAGTTTCGTCAATAAAACGGATCACTTCGTACAGATAATCCAGCTTGCCCGTCGCGATATAAATTTGCTTTTCAACGTTAGGGCGCACTATATAGCCAAGCTCCACTAAGCGTTTGAACACTAACTTAATTTGCGCATCACTATTGGTACTGGTTGAGCCGAATAAGCGGTATTGGCTGAGTTTGGCCAACTGCTCACGAAACGCGGGCGTATCTTCAATTCGGCTTTGCAGCTCGGTTAACCGTACTGGCGCACCTTCGCTTAAGGGGGCATCTTGGCCGCTGGCTTCCTGCACTAATACCAGCCACTCCACCATGGGGATAAGTGCCTGACAAATATCCTTAAACTGCGATGAAATCACCTTACGCTCGCTCTCGCCTAACTGCAAATAACCGCAGAAAAACACATCGCCCTCGGCGGCCGAAGCCACGGTGCGGTTGATTTGGTTCAGATAGGCTTCAACCCGCTCTCGAGTGCTGTTATTTTTCAATGCGCGCCAGCCATCTTCATTGGTGGTGCGGCAAATAAATTCGCCCTTGAGCAAGAGTTCGATAATGGCGCCAGTGCCGACTAAGACGGTTTGGTTAGATTCGTTCATGGCACTCATTAGATGGCCTCCTTGCTCAGGCGTTTACTCAACAAATCGGCAATCGGATTGGCTTTGGGCTTCACCACCTGCAACTTCTTAGTTTGTTTATTAATAATGTAACGGTGCTCAAACAGGTTCAGCACTTCTGACTCTGGGTTCGGGAAAGCGCCTAACACGCTGATATTGTTGTTACCACAGGCATCGAAAATCTTCTTCACGTTGGTGTGGTGCAGCGTGCCAAGTTCGTCGATCGGCCAGTGAATGGTCACATCGGCACGGCCACGTAACAAGCGCGTAAATGCCAACAGGAACTTACATAAAATCAGGTAAGCCATACCGTGGCTCGAGGATTCGTTCAGCTGTCTGTCGGTGCGGATAATCAAATCGCTATTACCCTCTTTGAGGCGCAGCTCGATTTCAAGCAGCTTTGAAATGCCACCCGTCAGTGCCGCGCGGCCAATAATATCCAAGGCGCGGCGCATGCTGTTGGTGTATTCCTCATCGGGCAGACCATTAAAGCCGTCGGCTTTCCAATTTTTGAAGGCTTTAACAAACTGCTCAAGCTCGGGCCAAAACTCTAATTCGCTGATCTTAGAACGAATACGAACCGCAGATTCCGATACGCCATCGAGGAATAACTCCTCGCCCACTTCGCGGGTAATGCGCGCACTTTGCGAAGCGATACGACGGTCGATATCGGCCAGCACATCGTAAAAGGCGGTTAAATCAACACCGAAGATCCGCCCCTGTTCACGCAGCGCCATAATGGATTGCGGCACAATCACATTGAGTAGCTGTTCAAGCTGCGGCACAAGCTTGCGGTAATCCAGCAGACGAATACCTTTATCGTTGATAAAGCTCGACTCTTCGCGGGCACGCTCCCAGGTTTCGGCTAAGCCTGAACCTGACTTGCTGGCAATCACAGAGTCGAAATGCTCCACATATTGCTTAACCGAGCCCATCAGATAATCGCGTTTTAGCAGTAAATCTTCGCCCTGACGCAAACGCTCGCCGAGGCTACCTTGGGCTTCTTCATTGTTGGCGGGCAGTTTCAGCTCCGCCAACTTACGCATCACGGCGCGCAGTTTAGTTAAGTTTTCAGAGGCTTCAATCTGCGCCGCATCCGAGGCCTTACGCTCGGTCTCGAGTTGTTGGCGACGGGTTTTCACCTCTTGGGTCTTGGCTTTAAGCTGCTGATCGATTTCCGAGGCGGCGCGTTTAACGTCGCTTAACTGGGTTTGCAGCTTGGGCTTACGGATAAGCCAAGTGTGTTGATACCAATCGTCAAAGCGCAATACTTCGCTGCGGCGCTGCTCGGCGCGGCTGATTTTGGTTTCAAACTCACGGATTTGTTGCTTGAGTTTAAGGATATTGTCCTCATCCACACCGCGGGATTTAAGCTCGTTTTTGTACCAGGTTTCACAGGCTTTTTGCTCGGCCTTAGCGCTTTCGCGGCGAGCGTCGATAGTCGCCTTGATTTGCCCCAGTTGATTGTCGAGCGCGCCAATGACTTCCTGCCAGTAGGCTTGTTTTTCCATCCGCGCTTCGAGCGCCTGCTCTTTTTGCTCTTCGAGCCAGAGCTGATGTTGATGCTTAAGCTGCTTTAACTCGCCATCGAGTTGAGTTAAGCGCTGCTGGGCAAAGGCTTTACGCTCGGCCAGCGCCTTGTTGATTTTATCCTGCTCACCGCGTTTTTCATCGAACAGACGACGTAAATCATCGCGGCTATTTTTATAAGCCGTGCGGGCAAAGGTGAGTTCGCGGCTGAGTTTATCTAGCTCACCGTTAATCGCCACCAGCTGTGATTCGGCCTCGGCCTGTAATTCCTGCGCGCTTTGCAGCGCTTCTTCGGCCTTGCTTAAACGAATACGTAGCTCCTGCTCGGAGGCGGCATATTCAGGCACATCAATGGCTTTAAGATCTAAATGCACCCCAAACACAGTGTCGCTCTCGCCCATCACACTTGGGTGTAAATCGGTGCGATGAAGTAACTCTGGCGCAATCACTTTACCCAGACTTTGCTCCCAACCTTGGGCTTCCTTACGCAGGAACTCAAGTAAAGTATGGGACTGCGGGAACAGCATATGGTGCAGTTCATCGAGCGCAGTTTGGCGCTCGTTAACCCGCAGGCTGGCGATACGCAGTGCTTCGTTGGCTTGGTCGCGTTTGGCGCGCAGCTTACGCTCATCGCTAGTTAAGCGCTCCACCTTGGCATTGCAGCTTTCTTGCTCTTCATCGGCGCGGTGAATCCGCTCGTCGAAAATCGCAAGGCTTAACTTTTCTTCCTCGGTGTAGGTTACGCCATCGACACGTAACTTAAGCTCGGCGGCATTGAGTTTGAATTGATATTCCTGCTCGCTAAAGCTCGCCTTGCCCGCATCCATTTGGCGGCGCCATTGGGCTTCGAGGGCATCGAGATCGGCTCTTGCCACTTCACGCTGCTTATCGCGCGCTTCGCGCTGTTTGTCCTGTTCGGCGTGCAAACCTTCAAGCTCGCGGTTTAACTGCTCGCCAATTTTGCTGCGACGGGCATTGTAAGCCGCTTCAATATCTTGGTGTTTTTCGGTTTGTAACTTATGGCGCTCGCTTAAGTTTTCCATGTCAGCGCGCCAGTTTGGCAGCATATCCAGGTCGGCCTTAGCTTGCTCGATATTGGCATCTAAAAAGGCGCCGTGCTGATCTTCAATGGCATCTAACTCGTACTCGCACTTAGCCACGTCACCCTTGGCAGCGGATAAGTCGAGGTTTAACTCATCACGCACTTCTTTCCATTCGTCATCCAACATTCGAAGCTTTAAATTCAGCTCCTTAGACAGAGTTTGTTGGATCTCTAACCGATCGGCCTCTAGGGTTTCGTCATTGCGATAGCCACGGGACAGGCTCGATAGGCGCATCTCGGCGCTGAGCAGTTGGTTAAATTCCTGCTCGAGCTTTTCAAACTCGGGGCGGATCACTTCAAAGCCTTGGATTAACTGGCTTTCGCGGATCCACGCCTCAACGCGTTGTGGGTTTAAGCGCGAGCTGGGCGGATTCACCCCGTCTTCTTCTAAAATGGCGGCGATCATGGATTTGACCGTTTCCATTTTGCCTTCTTTGGAGTGCACCGCTTTAGCGAGTTTTTCGATATGGCGCAGTGAATGCTCACCTTCACACAGGGCAAATTGGCGCGCATAGGCTCGCAGTTCGCTGCGGTTGCTGCCGGTGCTTAACAGGGTGCGATCGTTTTGGATAATGGCGCGGTATTCGCGGGTGTTGAGCAAGTTGGTGGTGGCAATACCTTGACGTTTTAAATCGCGGCCAAGTTCCGCCATGGTGTGGCAGAGAATAGTGTCACCATTTTGCGATTTAATATAATCACTTAACTCAAAACCCTTGGCGATAAAGCGGTAGTTCACGCCTTTGCCATCGCCCGCCGAGGCGAGCACGGCTTGATAGAGCAAGCCATCGGCCTTTTGGTATTCGTAAATGATGTAGCTTGAATCGTGTGGCAAGTACCAACGCTCGAAACTATCGCGGGTTGAAGGCACCACGCGGCTAGGATATTCGCCATAAAATACTGGCACTAAACGTTGCAGCGTGGTTTTACCCGAAGCGTTAGTGCCACAAATATTGGTATGGCCATTGAGGGCGAGTTCCACAACGCCCGGAAGGTGCGTATCAATCAGCACAATACGAATCAAGCTTGGCATTTCTTTCCTTATCCAAACGGGAGCTCCTTCTGTAAAAACAAACAACAAGGTCATCCCAAAGCGGCATTCGACTTCAAAAAACGTGATGTTAAAAGTCTTGGCCTTAAAAGTAAGCCCCTAAAATAAGGCAATCGTCGAGCCTTGGCAATTAAGCACCTAGGGCTGAATGCGTTAGCTCACATCAAACGACCAAGGATACGCCAATTCGCCCTAACAAAGAGTAGTTTTATGCGGGGGGAAGGCGATCGGCAATCCGGCCGTAGATTAACATCATCTCGGCGAGCGAGCTGACCTGCATGCCTTTCATCAAGTTCGCACGGTGAATTTCGACTGTGCGCATGGCGATGCACAGCGTATCGGCGATCTCCTGATTCTTATAGCCTTTGGCGATCAGAGTGAGGATTTCCCGCTCCCGCGGTGTGAGCGACTGATAAGTCTGAAGATATTGATTATTTTGATAATGCTCCTTAGCATTCGCCAAGGCTTTTACCACAGCGTCCGCGAGCTTAGCACCATCGGCGGGCTTTTGGAAAAAATCCACCGCCCCGAGTTTTAGCGCCTCCACCGCCATGGGCACATCGCCATGGCCAGTCAAATAAATTACCGCCAGCGGACTATTGTGCTGCACTAATTGCGCATGTAACTGCGGCCCACTTAAACCCGGCATACGTACATCGACTAAGGCGCAACCCGGCTGGCTTAAATCGATGGCAGCAAAAAACGCCTCGGCGCTATCAAAGTCACGGATATTCAAGCCATAGCTTTCGAGCATAAACCGCAGCGAGCGGCGCACCGACTCATCATCATCGATTAAATACACGGGCAATTCGTGGCTCATGCTGGTGCTCCATCAAACTTACGGGGTAAGGATACCTGCGCTTGGCAGCCGCCACTTAAAGCGGTTTCTAGGCTAAAGCGGCCACCATGACTCTCGGCGATATCACGGCAAATCACCAGCCCTAGCCCTAAGCCCTCCGACTTAGTCGAATAAAAGGCTTGCATCAGCAGATTGGCATCCTCAGTTAAACCTGTGCCATTGTCTGTGACCGTGAGCAGTAGCTTGTGTTCTTGGTAACGCAGGTCGATATCAATCGTGGGCTGATAGGGTTTCGACGCATCGACCTCGCTCTGTTGGCGCTGCACACAGGCATCGGCGGCATTTTTCAAAAGGTTGAGCAATAGTTGCTGCATGCCCACTTCATCTAAAGGCAATTGATAGGCTTCGCCGCTCACATTGGTTGAAAGCTGGATATGGTGCTGCTCCAGCTCATAGGCGAGCAGCGGCGCAGTATCATTCACTAACTGATGTAAATATAAAGGCTGTTTAGACACAGGCCGCTTTTTCAATAAATTACGTAAACGGCTGATAATACTATCGGCGCGGCTGACTTCTTGCTGGATTAAAGTCAGCACGGATTGTAATTCTTCAGGGCTGGTCCCACGCTGTAAACGTACCTCGGCGCCATGGCAATAATGGCCAATAGCGGCAAGGGGTTGATTGAGTTCGTGGGAGAGGCTCGCCCCAAGCTCCCCCGCAATCGCAATGCGCTGAGCGTGCTCCAACAGGGCTCGGTTTTCACTGAGTTGCCTCTGGGTATTGATTAACTCTCGGCCGCGGCGGCTAAAGCGGTATTCGAGCCAGAAATGGTAGACATTGAGCAATACCAATATGGTCAACGCAAACCAAGCCCAATGTTGATGCAGTTTTACCCATTGCCATGCCCGCTGCCACCAAGGCGCTTGCAGTGGATGCATATCCAGATCTTTAAGCAGTTGATCTATCGCCAATTGACTCACGGCCGTGGTCCAACCCGCAGATTCGGCGGCTTTAGCGGCGGGACTGTCTTCGGGTAATGCGAGTAGGGCTTGAGTCACCTGTTTTGCGAGGGATTGGGTCGCACGGTTGGTTTTAGCCATAGACCAGTTGGGATATAACCGACTCGAGACTTGGCAATGAAACCCCGCAGGCGCCTGATTATCGAGCACCCGATAATCTTGCAGCTTGATCAAACCTTCGGCCTGCATTTGCTCAAGCTGACATACGGGCACAATTGCCGCATCTAAACTTGGGGATTTATCGCTTGGCTTATCTGTCGCACCGAGCTGATAAATAAGGTTATCGAGTGGAAAACCTAAGGGGATAATTTCTCCTACAAAATGGGGTAAATCTACCCCCTTAAGCTGCGCCTCATAAACTAAAGTGAGATAACCGCCGAAGGCATTTTTAGAGACAATCCCGAGTCGCTTGTCCTTAAGATCTTTTAAGGTCTGATAGGGCGAATCGGCTCTGACCACCAGCGCAGACCCCACCTGCATCGCAGCACCATTATTGATTGGGCTTCGAAGGGTTGCGAGCCAAGACAGGGAAAATTGCCGCGCCAACATTACCGACTGCCCAGGGTTAGTGATAACAAAGTCAAGAGCTTCGGTTTCAACGCCTTTGGCTAATTCTTCAAGGCTTAAGGGATGCAATCTAAAGTAACTGTTAGGTATTTGCGACTCTAGCCAGCCCATCAAAGGTTGCCAACGATTGACTGTGCTCTTATAGCCCCGTATTGCCAATACGCCGACATCGACCACTTGATAGTTAGCGCCAGCTTCATCCATCAACTCTCCCGCAGGAGCAACAGTTAATGCGCCTACAGTTTTATCTTGAGTGGCCAAAACTTCTGCCATGGCTGAGATACTCAGTAGGCTAAACAGTACGATGACGAGTTTCACCGCCATTCGCCAGCCATTGGTTGATACGACAAAACCCAACACTGTATCCATTCTCCTAAGCTTTAAGATTCAATCCTAAACAATAACCCCTAAACTCTTAAAGGTCATTCTAACTGATATTTATTGCGCTAGATCAAGTCCCTATCCGATATGTGGAAAACCACTATAGAGATGCCGCCTCCCCTTTTACAGAATGCGCTTAACGCTAAACCCGCGGTCTTCGACCCGTTTTATCTGTAAGAGTGAAGGAAATCCTATGGACAAGAGTAAACGTCAGTTTCTCGGAAAAATGGCCAGCGTGAGTGTCGGCGCCGCGCTCATTCCCGTCGTGCAAGTGCAGGCACAACAGACTGAACCTGCACCTACAGGCAAACGCTACGGTATGGTCATCGATTTGCGCCGCTGCGTCGGCTGCCAAGCCTGCACCGTGGCGTGCACCTTCGAAAACCTGCCACCCTTGGGGCAATTTCGTACCACGGTACAGCAATACGAAGTGTCACAACAGGATGCTACCACGCCACCCGCATTTTTAATGCTGCCAAGACTTTGTAATCACTGTGAGAACCCGCCTTGCATTCCTATTTGTCCCACGGGAGCCACTTTCCAACGCCCAGATGGCATTGTGGTCGTCAACAACGAATGGTGCGTCGGTTGCGGATACTGTGTGCAGGCTTGCCCCTACGATGCCCGCTTTATCAACCATGAGACCAACAGTGCCGATAAATGCACCTTCTGCGCCCATAGGCTCGAAGCTGGACTACTGCCCGCCTGTGTCGAAACCTGCGTTGGTGAAGCGAGGGTGATTGGCGATCTAAACGATCCTAATAGTCAAATCAGTCAGTTACTCACAGCCAATAAGACAGATATCAAGGTACTCAAGCCCGATGCCAATACGGCCCCCAGAGTATTTTATATCGGCATGAACAGCGCCTTTGAAGATCGGATCAACGGCCAAGCCCCCGTTCGCACCCTACTGACTGACACTGGCGAGGAGATCCACCATGGTCATTAAAGAAATCTTTACCCCCGATATTGCCATCACTTGGCTGCCTTGGGCGGTGCAATACTTTTTTCTGATGGGTTTGGCCTACGCCAGTGTGTGGGTGGCGACCATCCATTTATTCAGTGCGAAACAAACCGATGCCAGACTGCTCAAACTCTGCGCCTGTTTGATACTTACCGCCGGCATAGTCGCGCCGATTGCGCTACTTGCTGACCTGCACCAACCGCTGCGGGCATGGCATTTCTATGCTCAAATCAGACCGCATTCGTGGATGTGGTACGGCGCTTTTTTACTGCCGATATTTTCGGGCACGAGTCTAGTGTTTGCTTGGTTGTTACTGCGGCCCTACTTGCCTCAGGCACACTCTTCTCTGGCAAACTCTGCTCAAGAAGCGGATTGGTTAAGCCGTATCGGTCAATGGCTCAGGTTCGGTAATTGGAGCAGTGATAAATGGCTGAAACCCATTGCGCTAATCGCCACATTAAGTGCGTGTTCCATTGCGCTTTATACCGGAATGGAAACCATGGCGATCAAAGCACGGCCGCTCTGGCACACCTATTGGTTGCCGCCATTGATGGCGACCAGCGCCCTGCTCGCCGCCTGCGGCACACTCGCCCTGCTCAATCGTGTTTTGCATGGTTATCAAGCCAGCACCCAAGACAGATTGTTGCAATGGGTTAGGGCAAGCTTTGGTCTCTTCGCCCTGTGTCTTATCGGCTGGGCCTTATTCGATAACGGCTCGGCGCACGAAGCGGCGCTGTTATTAGACACCAGCCCAAGCTGGCAACTCGCCGCTATCTGGGTATTGGTTACCCTAGCTCTGCTGGCATTGGTATTGGCGCTGCGCCATTTACCACAAACGCTGATGCTCCTCGTTAGCCTCACAGCGGTGCATCTGGCATGGGGATTTCGCTGGATTGTACTTATCCAAGCGCAAACCGACCCCAAATACGGCGCGGGCACTTATTTCTATCAATTGCCTTGGGGGCCAGAGGGGCTATTAGGTATTGCGGGCACCTTTGGTCTCTGGATCGCATTGATGGTGTTAGTGTCTGAATTTATTCGCCATCAACCTCGCTCAGCCCATCAGGCCTTGTGAGCCACAGCACCGTTCATATTAAGAGAAGTTACCGCATTAAGGAGTCCATAATGGATAAGAGTAAACGTCGTTTTATCAAAGGCGCAGCTGTGACGGGTGGCGTGGGATTATTTGCCGCAGGTTACAGCCATACCTTAGCGCAAATGGGCAAAGGGGTCGTGAATGGCAGTTCGGGAAAAACCACCCAAGATCCCATCCATGGCAATTCGCTAGCCCCTGAATATAAAGTAGATCTAACCTCAGGCCAGTTGATTGGCAACGATGAACAACGCATCGCCAATACCATGTGTCTCGGTTGCTGGACCAAGTGTGGCGTGCGCGCCCGTATCGATAATAAGACAGATAAAATTCTCCGCATCAGCGGCAATCCCTATCATCCGCTCTCGGCGCGGGAACATATCGACTTCGATACCCCGATCAAAACCGCCTTAGTCGGCTTAAGCGCCTATCAAGAGCAGGGCTTACAAGGGCGTTCCACCGCCTGCGCCCGTGGCAATGCCATGTTAGAACAACTAGATAGTCCCTATCGCGTCACCCAATGCCTTAAACGAGTAGGGCCGCGCGGCAGTGGGCAATGGCAAAGCATTAGTTTCGAGCAACTGCTGACCGAGGTTGTCGATGGCGGTGACTTATTTGGTGAGGGGTATGTCGAAGGCTTAAGGGCAATTCGCGATATCAGTACGCCACTCGATGCCAATAATCCTGAATATGGCCCCAAGGCCAACCAGCTATTGGTATCGAATGCCTCGGATGAAGGCCGAGATGTGATCATTAAACGCTTTACCTTCAATAGCTTCGGCACGCGAAATTTTGCCAACCACGGCGCCTATTGCGGCTTTACCTATCGCGCAGGTGCGGGTGCCCTGCTCAACGATTTAAAAAAGTACGCTCACCTTAAACCCGATTGGGACAATAGCGAGTTTTTGCTGTTTATCGGTACTTCACCGCAGCAGTCGGGCAACCCTTTTAAACGCCAAGCACGGCAGTTGGCCAACGCTCGGGTCAATGGGCGAGAATTTAGTTATGTGGTGGTATCGCCCATGCTGCCCAACACCTCGAACCAACCCTGTGCAGGTAACAATACTTGGCTGCCAATCCGCCCCGCGACCGACTCCGCCCTCGCCATGGGCATGCTGCGCTGGATTATCGATAACCAGCGCTACGCCAGTGCCTTTTTAACCGCGCCCAATGCCGAGGCGGCGAAAGCAGCAGGCTACCGAGGCTTTAGTAATGCCAGCTTCCTAATCATCAGCACGCCAAATCACCCCAGATATGGCCAATATTTGTATGCCAGCGATCTCGGCCTGCCCTTCGAAGGTAAAGCCTATGGCGAGCAGGACTCTCCACTGGTTGTCGATGCCGCTACTGGGCAGATTCTACCACCGGGACAATGCGCCAAGGCGCAACTTGAGGTTGAGCAAAGCGTGAATACGCCAAAGGGTGAGCTGAGCGTGAAATCCAGTTTTCAGCTACTCAGTGAAGCCGCGCGCAGTGTCGAGATGGCCGACTACGCCAAGGAGTGCGATATCAGCGAGGCGCAAATTGCCGCACTCGCCCACAAGTTTACTAGCCATGGCACTAAGGCAGCGGTGATCTCCCACGGCGGCACTATGAGTGCAAACGGTTTTTACAGCGCATGGGCGATCATGATGCTTAACGCCATGATTGGTAACCTAAATCTTAAGGGCGGCGCGATAGCTAAGGGCGGCACCTTCCCCGCCTTTGGAGCTGGCCCAAGGTACAATTTGCAGGACTTTGACGGCATGGTCGAACCTAAGGGCGTATTCCTTTCCCGCTCTAAGTTCCCCTACGAGAAAACCTCTGAGTACCGCCGTAAAGTCGAGGCAGGAGAATCACCCTATCCGTCGAAGGAGCCTTGGTTCCCCATCTCATCGCCCCTGCTGGGCGAACATTTAACCGCGGCGGTGCACGGTTATCCCTATCGACTCAAGGCGTGGATCAACCATATGGGCAACCCCATTTATGGTCAGGCGGGTCTCGGCGAAGCCATTGGTGAACAATTAAAAGATCCCAAAGTATTACCGCTATTTATCAGCATCGACAGCTTTATCAATGAGACCTCTGCGCTGTCGGACTACATAGTGCCCGACACCTTAACCTATGAATCTTGGGGCTGGAGCGCCGCGTGGCATGGCACGCTCACCAAAGAAGCCACCGGCCGCTGGCCGATTGTCGAGCCGAGGGTCGCCAAAACCGCCGACGGCGATGTGATTTGTATGGAGTCTTTCCTGAGCCAAGTGGCGATAAAACTTAATCTGCCCGGCTTTGGCCACAATGCGGTCAAGGCCGCCGATGGCAGCTTGCATCCCCTTAGCCGCGCGGCTGACTTTTCGCTCTACGGCGCGGCAAACGTGGCTTACCTGGGTAAACCAGTTGCCGATATCACTGCCGAAGATATGTACTTCAGTGGTGTTGGGCGCATTCAAGCGGAACTCAATGCCAGACTCAAACCCGAAGAGGTCAAAAAAGTCAGTTACTTATTTGCCCGTGGCGGCCGCTTTGAGAATATCAGCGCGGGTCGCGACGAGGCGGGCAACCCCAGCAAGGTGTGGCCAAAACCCTTAATGCTGTGGAACCCAGAGGTAGGCAGTCGGCGCAACAGCTTGAGCGGCGAATATATGAGCGGCTGTCCACGGCGTTATCACCCTGCGCTCGCCAACGGCACGCCCTTGGAGCAAGCATTCGATAAGTCACAGTGGCCGCTGCTGATCAGCAGTTATAAGTCGCACACCATGAGTTCGATGAGTATAGGTTCGGACCGTTTACGCCAAGTGCACCCCAATAATCCGGTGCGCATCAATGAGCAAACCGCCAAGCGCTTTGGTATCAAGACCGGGGATACGGTCAAGATCAGTACGCCTAATGGCAGTGTGGTGGCTTTGGTGGAATGTGTGGCGGGCGTACATCCCGACTGCATTGCCATCGAGCACGGTTATGGCCATAAGGAGTTAGGCGCGCGGGATATAGTCATCGATGATAAAAAGATTGCCGCCAATCCGCTGATCCGCGTCGGAGTCAATATGAACGACTTGAATCTGTTCGACCCAAGCCGCCATGGGCGCTATCCGCTGGTGGACTGGGCCAGCGGCGCCTCGGCGCGGCAAGGACTCCCAGCCAAAATAGACAAAATCGCTTAACCCCTAAGCCAAGGTAACAAGGAGGTTATCTTGGCTATCAATTTATCCTGCCCCGTTTTATAAAAAATGATCTAACCCAACTCTTTGGGAGTATTCTACTTGTTAATAAATGACTCAGAAATCAAGCAACGACTAAAATCCTAGCTATATTTAACACTATCCATGTGGTTCAGATTTTTGGGCATTATGTCGCATAGCCGTTTTTGAGTTTGCCAAACTCATTAGGAGTACTTCAGTGTTTAATTCTTCATTACGTAAAAGCCTTGAAATCAGTGAAACTAAACGCAAGGAAGCTGAAGCCACTATTGACTCAATAAAGGATTGTATTGCCACTATCGAATTCTCGCCAGAAGGCGTTGTTATTGATGCTAACCATATATTTTTGAATGAAATAGGTTATAGCCTGCATGAGATCGTCGGCAAACACCATAGATTATTCTGCTCCTCAGAATTAGCCAATTCACCTAGCTACCAGCAGTTTTGGACAAGCCTAAAATCAGGCCAACCTAAAGAAGGCAATTTTCAACGGTTCCGTAAAGATGGCGAAGAGGTCTGGTTAAGGGCAACTTATTTTCCGATCAAGATGGACGGTAAAGTCATCAAAATTATGAAAATTGCCTCTGACATCACCCAAGATAAACACAAACTCGATGATCAAATGGCCATTTTTACTGCGCTTAATCGTGCCCAAGCCATTATTGAATTTAAACCCGATGGCACCATTTTGCAGGCTAATGAAAAATTCTTAAAAACCATGGGATATCAAGCTGCGCAAATCGTAGGAAAACACCATCGAATATTATGTTTCGATGCCTTTTATCAGCAGAATCCGCGCTTTTGGGATGAACTCAAACACGGTAGATATCAACAAGGACTCTTCGAGCGTAAAAATGCCTATGGGAATTCTGTATGGCTAGAGGCCGTGTATAACCCTGTGGTGGATGAAAATGGCAAAGTGGTTAAGGTCATTAAATTTGCGAGTGATATCACTAAAAGAATTGAGCAAAGTCATGCTGTACGACAAGCGGCGGATATTGCACTTGAGACATCCCAACTCACAGTAGAGCAAGCTATTGAAGGTGTTAAATTACTGGATGCAACTGTTAATACTTCAAATGCGATCGCGGAACAAACGGTAAAAACCACTAAATCTATTACCCAACTCAATGAGCAATCCCAAAGTATTCAAGCGATTGTCGCTACCATAAGCTCCATTGCTGACCAGACGAACCTACTGGCACTTAATGCAGCAATAGAAGCGGCCCGTGCCGGCGAACAGGGACGAGGCTTTGCTGTGGTGGCCGATGAGGTACGTCAGCTTGCCGCAAGGACCAGTAAATCCACCAATGAAATTGCCGCAGTGGTTGAGAAAAATAGCCAGCTCACCGCCAGTGCCACCAACATGATGAACGAGGTGGAGCGAATCGCTGAACAAGGTAAACAGCAGTTAGTAGAAGTGACAACTGTGATGAGCCATATTCGTACTGGCGCGGAAAATGTCGCCAATACCGTATCCCAACTGTCGATTGATGAGCAACATCGTTAGCATTAAAACGCCTTGGTTTGGGATACAGTCAATCATGATCCCAAACCACTGTTTATCCCCAATTATCTCGCCCTAGAGACCTGACCGATAAAGCGGGCCTTAGATCAAATTAAAACTCGGTTTTTCGCCCTTCGTAGGCGGCACACATCTGCTGCATTTGCGCCTCTTCGTAGGGGCGAAGGCCACTCATCACTAAGGTTTTAATTCCGGTACCGACTAAGATATCGCCGCTGTGCAGTTCAAAGTGCAGCGTCACATCGCCACGCTTGCCATCAATCTTAAGCTCTTGTTCTACAAGCGATAGGTTTACTTCAACAAAGTCGAGTGTCGTCAAGTCGAATGACATGCTTTCGTAGATTACTAAGGGACGCTCAGGATTGATCATCACTTGATGTTGTTTCATCAAGGGCATCAGAATGTCGATAAAATTGTGTCCCGAGAAGGCCACATAATTACGAATAAAAGATTCGGTTTGTGCGTCACAACGGCTAGCATCACCTTGGCGAGTGACATGTAAATAGGTTTTATCGCGGTTATCGCAAATCGAAAAGCTGTCGTTCACTTGTTCAGGAAATTGCAGCTCAACCCCATCACCGACCATGCCAGCAAAGGTAAACTTCATGCTTTGGCTTAGCCCATATTGGGTTAAGACTAAGGCAAATAACAAATCGCCAGGCACACAAAAACGTTTTGCGCCCACATCGTGGATAGGGTTAAAGTCTTGAGCGATTTTTTTAGCGAAGTCACTGGCTTGTTGTGCAGAAACAGAAATTGATTGATTTTGCTTTGAAAAATAAGGCGATAGAAACATATTCACTCGTTCTTTAATGGCTCAACATTGGGCTAACAACATAATGGTCACGAGTCTACCTCAGTTTTGGCATTTCACTCACCCGATGACTTAAGCAACTAGATACAAGCTAGAGTCATGGCACTCGGCTGTACCATGACCATATTTGTTAGGACTAGACTCGCTTAAATTCACGCTTTAATTGAAAACTATCATCGGTCACTAGCTGCTCTAATACTTCAACCCTTTCGCGAAGTTTATCAAGTTCAATATGTAACAACTGGTTATCTGCCTGAAGCTTATTATTGGCAGAACTACCGCGCTCGCGGATTTTCATAATCGCGACCGCATATCCTCCCACAATGGCAAAAATCGGGATAAGTAATGCAAGGGTTGCTGGGTTCATAATGCGTCCTTTTACAATCGAGCTATTGGGTTCCAGTATGAGCAACATAACCTAAATGCACCAGTGACAAAAGTCATGACATCAGCCCACACTTATTCCTTATCGAAGCTATCCACCACAATCGCTCCCATAGAAGCGGGCATGCTAATCACGATAATCCGTTTAAAGGAAGTCATGGTGTCGTCAATTAAGGGCAACTTATCGAGACACAAGAGCACTAAACTGACGACACAAGCACTTATCAAATAGGCAATAATAATCCGGAAAATAAATACCGGCAGGCGGTGACGAATATTCTGCTGGAACACACTCTGGTAAGTAAACGCTCCGAGAAACAGCAACGACAAACCAAATAACATCAGCAAATTCAGTAGTGGTAAGGTTTCTCCGAGTTGCCATGCCTCTTCAGAAAAACCGATGGGCACCGCGAGCGCAAAGGCACCTACACACACTTGAATCGCATCTTCGGTATTAAAATGATAGGTATCAAATTGAAAAGCCATAGCTTAATCTCCCTGTCTTGCCTATGACTTGAATAAGCCTGTTATCGAGTTATCCCTGTTAACTTAGCTACAGGCGCTCTTCAAGGGATTTGAGTCTTTCTTTCGCTTGAGCGGCATAATCATTTGAAAAACGTTCAGCCAATACGAGACTTTGCTGGTACAGGATTTGTGCACGCTTAGGATCGGCATCGCCGCCCTCTCCAGCATCGAGTAAACTGGCCAATTGAAAATAAGCCTTACCAAGCACATCTTGTTGAATACCTTGCTTTTCACCTTGAGAGGCAACCTGATCAAGCCAATAACGAGCTCTTTGTGGGTTGCGCTGCGCTGGTTTCAATAAGATATCGGCATATTCTGCGGCAGCATACAAATCCCGCTCGGCGGCAATCTCCCAAAACTCTTGGCTTTGTTCAAAATCCTCTAGCCAATAATAGTAATCACTGGCAGCGCTAAGGGCCAAAGCGGGGTCAGCCTGCACACTCAAGCGATAATTGGCTAATGCCGCCGTTGCATCATGGTAGGGCGACCAAGGCAATACTTGGTAGAGAGCCATCATACTCATAGCCTCTGGCACACCTTGACTAACCAACTGTTTTAACTGCTCCCAAGCCTTAACTTCTGCGCTTTTTGCCTCGGCGGTATTTGACTTGCCTTGCAGTATGGTCTCAAAGGGCTTACGAATAAGTGCCATTTTGGCATCCATATCCCCAAGCCTAGCAGCACGTTGTAACCAATATTGGCTCTGATCAACCTCCCCCGCATAGGCGGCCTGTGATCGCATCCACTGAATAGCAATTAAGTCATCACCCTCGGCCGCCTCTCGGTAGAATTTACGCGCTTTTTCTTCATCCTGCGCCAGTGCATGACCTGCCCAATAGATGTGCGCTAGCAATCGCTTATCTTCGGCCTTAGTGCTTGCGCTTAAGGTATTGAGCATAGATTCAGGCTTACCATAGGCATAGAGGCGCGCATCCCCGCGTGGATAACGATATTCGGTACCATCGGGGTAATGCACCGAAATATCGTCAGGCTGGAGCCACACATTCACTTGATAATCAGGCAAAACCTCTGGATTAAACTGCACCCGCAGCACAGCCTCTTTATCGAAACGCACCATTTGCGTTGCACTGCTCGACCATAAACTGCTGGTCGACTGCAAATTACTCTTAAGCTTTACCTCAAAGGGGCTATCTGTTTTGGGGCTATAGATAACCACTGGGTAATACACAGGATTAAGGGTAAGCGGTAACGCGGCAACCAGATGAGTATCTTCTTCACTGCCAGCAAGTATGGGTTCGATAGTTAGCTCTTGGCTTAAATAAAATCCATCATGGGGCGAGGCTTTGGCCGGTGGCTCGCTCGATGTTAATAATGGTGACGTATGTAAATAGTTATCTTTTAATGACTTAACCCTTTGCCATATGGGATGACTTGGCATCAAGTTAAGGTCAAGGACTAAGTCCTCCAACTGCCAATCGCAATCTCCGCCCCCTTGCAAGGCTAACGTAAGGGTGAATGGTTTAGCGACAGCGCCACTTTCAAGCGATTGACGCAATACCGAGCTTTTATTCAGTGTGGCGCGATAGGGATTAGCAATATCACCATTCGGGAAACGGATTTCTTTGCGGGTACAAATAGAAGAAGTGTAATAACCCACAAGTTCTAGTTGGGTATGAGCAGGTAAACTCCCCATAAACTCAAAACGCTGTGCATTCTTGGGTGGTGTAGTTTGGTCAACAGGCAACTCTCGCTGCCACAGGCTATCCCAAAATCCCGCCCAAACGGGCGCCGAGAGAAACGAGCTTAAGCATAAGCTTAGCCAAACCAGTTTTGAAATCGAACTCATAATGCCAGCTCTCCATTGCTGATGAGATTTAGTCGCTCTTGATTAAATGTCTCTGCGTTGGTTTTCACCCCGTGATCCCTTGCATTTGCTGCATGCCACATACGTAAACTTAGCGCAGTGCAGCTAATGTCTTCACGATATCACTAAAGCGTGGGCGACAAGATAACGCCGGCTGCATACAGTGTGCTTTTAACTGCCGCAGTTGAACTCGCAGCGCGTCGTCTTCATCGTTATCGACAAAGGGCAATAAGTCATCAAGTAAACACCCTAGGGCGCGCACCTCAATAGCCTGCATGGCATCACGTTCCGATGTAGGCAATTTTGCTAAGTTTGAGGCGGCACCAAAGTCACCGAACAACAGCTCCATTTGCTGATTAACCATCATATTATGGGCATAGACATCACCATGGCTCACTTGTTTCCCGTGCATATGCGCTAGGGTGTCAGCTAATTGCAAAGCGATTTCAGTTATGCCCTTCAGGCTAAATTCGGTCCCCGCTTTAAAGGTGTCTCGGGTACAAGTCGCTAGAGATGGCGGTAAACCTAAGTTACTAAATCCTTGAGGAATCAGTTCCATCACTAAACCAAGTTGATCCTGTTGACTAATATGGGCTAAGACTTTGATGAGATTTGGATGTGCGCCAGAGGTTAAACAACAATCCAGCTCATCGGCAGGATAGCCATCACTGGTCACCTCTCCCTTAAATAACTTAACCGCAATATGTTCGCACCCAGTAGCAGCCACCATAGCAGGATTTAACCAACGTCCTTGGTAAATAATGCCAGAAGCCCCTTCACCTAGTTTTTCACCGAGTTCAATGTCCGCTAATGTCACATTTGGCATACTCGCCACATCGGCATGGGGATCAACCAAGGTATGGCTAAAGGGATTACCCGCAAACGCCAGCCAAGTGAGTTTGGGTAGCTTAAGCAACCAGTTTGGCAGCGCTTGCAGTTGATTAGCCGACAAACGAACTAATTCTAAGTTATGGCATTGGGCCATAGATGCGGGCAGCGAAGTTAAACGATTGCCTGCCAAGGCTAATTTTTGCAGACGATGCAACTGCCCCATGCGCTCGGGCAAGGTGGTGATTTGGTTATCCGTTAAAATCAACCAGCGGGTTTGTGGGGGCAACGATGCCTCTGGCACAACACGAATTTGGTTAGCCTTAAAGCCAATCATCTCCAGTTTGGGGCACTGACCTAACACTTCTGGCAGCACTTCAAAGCGGTTATTGGAGGCAAACAAAATCTTTAGATGGGTTAAACGATATAAATCATCGGGCAGTGAACTTAACTGGTTATTGGATAAATCGAGGATCTCCAGCGTATCGGCTAAATCAAAGATTTCCTGCGGAAATTCAGTGAGGTTTTCAACCAACTGTAATCGAGTAACCCCTTGTAATTGTCCTGCTTTTAACTGCGTTAACGTCTGCACTCTCTAACCCACATCAATGAAAAATCGCTGCTATGTTAGCTTATTTAGTGGTAAATCTAAATGTGACCTAGGTGGTCAAATTATCAGCAAAGCTATCCAGAAACCGCAAAACAGATTAGCATGTGCAACATTATCTATACCCAAGCAACCTAAAGATATCAGTTTCAGAGCGCCTAGGGTGCTCTCATTCAAGGTGCATCAAGGACAAATGTCGACCACATTTTGAATTGCTGCAATACAGAAATGGCGTACACAAACACTCCGTTTCGGCAGTCTTAAACACAGAAGCCTGCATCGAGTTAGGTTGTTTGGGTATAACGCCAAGTTAGCAAAAATGACAGGATAATCATGCGGAAAACCTTTCGCCAACCGAGTGCATTAGCAGTGCTAATGATCGCCATGTTGACAGCCCAACTCAGTGGCTGTGCGACAACATCGGCGCAAACCTCGCCCATGGAATTTGCCACCACAGCTCCAGAAGCTGAAGGTGATAGCGGAGATACCACACAATCTCATCATGATAAAAAAGAGATTGTCGATGAGCGCTATGCCGATGTATGGGAAAAAATTCAACACGCCCGTACTATTGATGTGCATGACGATGCAGAAGTACGCAAACAGCGTAACTTTTTCGATGACAAGCAAAAGTTTATGACTCAGGTGACCCAGCGTGCCGAGCCATTTTTATACTATATTGTGAGTCAACTCGAAGCCCGCAATATGCCACTAGAACTGGCACTATTACCAATTGTCGAAAGTGGTTATAACCCGCTGGCGCAAGCAAATGGCCCCGCCGGACTTTGGCAAATGATCCCCGCTACGGGCCGAAACTTTGGCCTAACGATCAACTCAGCCTACGATGGTCGCAAAGATGCATTGGCCTCGACCGATGCCGTACTCGACTATTTGCAGCACTTACACGACACCTTAGGTAACGACTGGATTAACGCCGTTGCGGGCTACAACAGTGGCGAATTAGTGATTAAAGCCGCTATCGATAGAAACAAAGCTAAAGGCAAACCTACGGATTTCTGGTCGCTGAATATTCCTGCTCGCCAAGTACAAACCGTGCCTAAGTGGCTGGCGTTTATCCAAATTATCCGCGCCCCAAGCCATTACAATCTCAAAGTAATGCCGATTGCAAACCGCCCATTTTTGGAACGCTTACCCGCTCCCAATGGCGTTGAAATAAGCCAAATCGCCAATGCTGCGGGACTCACTAAAGCGGAGTTCAAAACCTATAACCCAGGATACCGTCAAAACGTGATCCCCAGTAAAGGCAAATACCAAATTGCCCTGCCGATTGAAAACATTGGCCACTATCAAGAAAATCAGCACAAGCTCTATGCTCAAAAACGTTACGACAGCCAAACCTATGTCGTGAAATCCGGTGATAGCTTAGGTTCGATCGCGGCTAGATTTGATTTATCAGTCAAAGAGTTAAAACAGGCAAATAATCTGACCTCTGATCGCCTAAAAGTCGGCCAAGAGCTCACGCTATTAACGCCAATGGCGGCCAATGATAATGAGCCAGAGCCCGCAAAAGCTAAGGCTAAAACTGACAAATCATCGACCAAAGCAAATGCGAGTAGCACTAAAGCCGCCACCTCAAAATCGACCGAGAAACCAGCGGCTAAAGCCAAAACCTACAAAGTAAAATCAGGGGATTCACTGGATAAAATCGCGCGTAAAAACAAGGTGAAACTCGCCGATTTAATGAAGTGGAACCAGCTCAATGCCAAGAGCATTATTAAACCCGGCCAAGAGCTAAAACTGTCAGAATAGAGACTGTTAATACGAAAAAGCACTACCTAGGTAGTGCTTTTTTATTGCCCAATTTATTTACAGCTCAACCGCTGCGATTAAAGCTTAACTAGGTTATAGCCAAAGCTAGTTGAGGCATCCTTATTCAGCACCATAGTGACGTTGTCTTGATTATTAAAATCGATCATATCAGAGGCGTAAACCACCGTTTTTGAGCCATTTTCTACCGAGATGACCTTGATAGAATACTCACCTTTAGGCACCACTAATGATTGCGGTGCTGTCGGATTAACCGCACTGATCTTATAGGTTGCCGTATCAATAGTGTCGTTCGCCTTTAAAAAGTACAACGTAAGGTTACTCTTATCGGCAAAACTGACGATATCGAACTTGAAGCTGTAGGGACTTGGCGTTTGAGTTTGTTTCATCTCCATCGCCTTCACTTGGCTGCCCTGCTCGTAAATAAAGATGGTTTTAATATCATCTTGATTAAGGGTGATTAGCACATTGTCGAGTAATTTCGCTTGGCTAGTATGGTCGAATACGCTCACGCCAAAGTCATTAAACTCGGCGCCTTTATAGGCCGTTACGCCAAAGGGAGCCACATTGCTAAATAGCGCTTCTTGTTTACTACTCACCACTTTCACATCAACATTATGTGTAGCCAAGCCATTGAACACTCTAAAATCAACACTGCTTTCGAGGGCGACATGGTTACGCACATTGGTGGTTGAGTCGACGCTGTCTAAGCTGATTTTAGCCGCTGATGCGCCAAAGCTTTCCCTTAAAATCAACTTATAGGGCACCTTGGTTTTAAAGTTAATGCTTGCCGTGGTGTAGCTGATGTTGGTCGTACCCGCCGCGGTCAGATAAATTTTGTAGTCGCCCGTATCCAAAATTTGTGGCGTTGAAACCTCAGCATAGGAAACGCTGCCAAGCATCACTGCATCGGCAAAGCCTTTATCCGCCTTGGCAATATACGCATCATACGCTGGTGCATTGGTTGCGGTATGGGCAATCAACAACTGCATTTTGCTCTTGTCTGCCTCGGCATTTTGTTTATCAAGCTCGGTGCGCGAGTAATTGATATTCAAAAGGGCTGGCGAGGCAAAATCCCCATGCAAAACAAAGAAATGATCCGTTGCCGTTTTTAAATCGATATTCTCTTTGTAGAGCGAAATATCTTTATTTGCCGCATCCTTACCCATCACCTCGACAGCACTCACGCCGGGAGTTGATGTAAAGCGTGGCATCGCATCGGCGTAACTCACACTTTCATAGGTTTTATCGCCAATCTTCAGCGCGGTATCAGTGCTGCCTACTGTCGCGTTGTAAAATTGCACATAGGTATCGGTTTTGGAGGTATCCTCATCCTTGTTATTATCGGAGCCACCGCAAGCAGTAACCCCTAAACAGGCGAAGGTCATTACTGCGAATCCTTTGAGTTTATTGTTAAGCATTGTATCCCTCATTTGCAGACAAAATTTCAGTTCAGTCTACGCAGTTATACAATGACAACAATGGCAATTTCCACCCAAAACAAAAACAAATATTTTACAAACTCAAACACTTAACAAACATTTCAGCAACCAAGCCAATATTGATACAAATCACATTTTTCGAGCGCTGAATTGATACAAATACCTTTTGCGATACGTTTACTTACAACTCAAATAACTTCTTTTACGCTAAAAATTATTTGGCTTTAAGCACAGACGTTCGGACTTTAACCTGCTTTGGCTCCATCCCAAGATACGCGACAACCTTGTTCGTCTTATACGATTGGGTTACTCTCGCATCGCCAATTAAGCCTTAGGGATGGATAGGGTTTGCAAGGGATTCTTAACTACTACAAACAGTGTTTTCAACACGATAGTGCTGAAATTAACCTTTGGTCTAGCCACAAACTTGCTGAACAAGAAAAGCTATTGCTCCAAGGTGAAGACGAGTTAAGCAGTGGCTTTCTGCCTCGCTTACCGGTGCCATTTGCTCCCGCCTCGGTATTAATGGCGCGTAGTGCCTTGTATCTGCGAGAAAAAGTATTATTGCACTGTTGTCTGTTTTTCTGCGGCACTGTCGAGCTTAATGGCGAAAAACGTAAAGTCGTCACGCCACTGCTGTACCGTGAATGCCTGTTACAGGCCGATGGCGATAACATTTACCTCGAATCTAATCACAGCTTCTCTGGCGGCGGATCATTCACCATCAATGAAGCCCTGTTAGAAAAATTAGTCGTTGAAGGACACAGCTTAAGTCAAGAGTTACGCGATAATCCAACGGATGTCAGTGGCTGGATAGCTTGGCTGCGGGCAGGCCAAGCCGATGTTGATACCAGTCATTTATTGCATTTTCCCAAGCTGATCGATGAGGCTGAATTCACTGGCTTATGCCGTAAACGTGGGCAGTTTATGGTTAGTCGCAGCCAAATTATTCTTGCAGAGCGTTCGCAGGCCAGTCGCGGCATATTGCACGAACTCGACAATCTCATTACAGCACCCTCACTCTCTGCGCCGCTTCAAGCGCTATTTGAGCAAGCGCCAACTCGAGATTCAGTTAATCACAATGTCGACACCCAAGAAGCTTATCTTCCAGGGCTATTAAGCCGCGCGCAAATTCAAGCCTTAAAGGTGGCGGCCAATCAAACTTTGGGGCAGATATCGGGCCCACCGGGAACGGGTAAAAGTTACACCATCGCCACCGTGGCGGCGGAGCAGGTATTAAGGGGTAAATCTGTCCTCATCGTAGCCCATACCGATGTTGCCGTTGATGTGATTGCCGATAAATTGCAGCAACAATTCCAGCTTGGGAGCAGCCTTATTCGCGCCGGCTCGCCGCAATTTATTAAAGTCCTTAAAAACCAGATAGATGAAATGCTCCATGGTCAGCATCCAGCGACTGCTGAAACCATCTCGGATAGGTTGCTACTAAGTGCAAAACAGCAACTTAATACTGTGACTCGTCAGCAAACTAAAATGGAAGTGGGTTTTATACACCATTGCCGCAATGCCATACGTCGCGGCCAAAAACTGGCGACCTTACAACAAGGACAATCCCGTTGGCGCTTAGGATTTTACAATTGGGCTTACCGTGCCGGGATCAAACAGTTTGCTCAGCAATGGGATGTGCTCGATAAATTAACCGCCCTCATCGCCCAAAAAGAAGACTTAAGCCTCAAATACTTACAATTGGCCACTCACTATCGATTAAACCAATTGCTCAAACATAAGCGCAGTACGCTGGTGAGTTTTGCCAGTGCACTTCGCGCTCGCCAGTCCGCTAAGCAACTCGACGGCTTCTACAAGACGGATTTTGATGCCTTAAAGCAAACCTTTCCCATTTGGTTATCGAGCCTTGCCAGCTTGCATAAAGTGCTGCCCATGGAGCAGCAAATGTTTGATCTAGTGATTATTGATGAAGCCACCCAAGCCAATATTGCCGCCTGTTTACCGGCCTTGCAGCGGGCAAAAGCAGCACTGGTGGTGGGTGACAGTAAACAGCTGCGCCATTTCTCGTTTTTATCCCGCGCAAAGCAAACCCAAATCCAGACCCAACTTGGACTTGCTGCGGAGTGCCGCGGCCTAATGAGCTACCGTGATGCCAGTATGCTCGACTTAGTCTCGCAATCCCTTGCGAGCCAATCCCAAGTAGTATTTTTAAATGAGCATTTTCGGAGTAAACCTGAGCTGATCCAATTTAGTAATCAGCAGTTTTATCAAGGTATGCTGAAGATTATGCAGCACAGACCCTGCACAAGTTCAGGGCACTTACACCGAGTCCAGGTGACTGGCAGCCGTGATAGTAAAGGAATTAACGCCATAGAAGCGGAGGCATTAATTGAAAAGTTAGCTCAACTGATTGATGAACAAGAGAATGCATTAGTGCCCGCCAGCATTGGAGTGCTCTCCTGTTTTCGCAATCAGACGGAGTATTTATCCCAGCAAATCCTCGCACGCTTTAGCACGCAGCAAATAGAACGTCATCAATTACGGATTGCCACGCCCTTTGGTTTTCAAGGGGAAGAGCGCGATATTATGCTGCTGTCGTTTAGCATTACGGCCAACGACAGCCGCGCCGCCGTGTATTTAAATCGCGAAGATATGTTCAATGTCGCCATCACCCGCGCTAAACAAATGCAGTGGCTATTTTTATCGGTACAAGCGCATGAGCTCCCCAACAATAATTTACTGGCAACTTACTTAGCATCGGCGGGCCAATTTCAAGCGGCACACAATTATGTCGATGCCCTCGATAGCTTCGGCCAGTCGGTGGCACAGGCGATTGAAGCAAAAGGCATAACAGTCTGGCGCGCCTATCATATGGCGGGGCTAGAACTGGATATATTGTGCCGCTATGGTAACCAATATTTAGCAATAGATTTAATCGGTTACCCAGGGCCATGGGCGGACTTTTTCGATATTGAACTGTATAAGCTGTTACAGCGCGCGGGGATTCAACTTATCCCCGTCAGCTACGGATTATGGTGTCAGCAGCAAGAATTGTGCATCCAATATATTTGCCAGCAATTGGGTATAAACCAACCGAGTTAATGCTGCAAATAACAGCCTTAATCACACCCACGCGGCTGATAAATCGCTTTTATCTTGCTTCGCAGCCAAGTGATTTTGGGGTTGTGGCTGTTTCTCTTATGCCAAATCAAGGTGAAAGGAATGGCGAGTTTATTAAGATATTCGCCACTTATCGGGATCGGGCGAGTGACTAAGTCAGGGTGTAATTGGCGGGCATATTGCTCACAATATTGCGGCGCAATTGCTATCATGCTGTGGTGAGGCTCTGCCGCGACAAACAGCGACTGCTCAAAACTGGCCAAGGTCAGCACAATATTACGACTTAACCCAAGCTCGATAAGCACATCATCTAAGGCCCAGGTTTCACTCTTTTCCCACAAGATATTGATATGCGGATATTTTAAGAAAGTGTCTATATTCCACTCATCCTGTAAGGCGGGATGATCGCGGTGCAAATACACCTGAGGAAGATCGGTAAATAAAACCTCAAAATCGATAAAATAAGGCAATAAATCAAGGGACTCCTTGGAGCGAGGATGACTTTCTCGGCCAGTAAAACCTATGTCAGCCTCACCGCGAATAATGGCCTCTAGTGAATCATAATCCCAATTTCGCACCTTCACTTTTGCATCAGGATAGTGTTGGTAAATCGCCTGCGTTAATTGATTAAGCATAATGAGCGACAAAGGTGACTCAAGCATTAGCTCAAAACTAAGCCCTTTCGCCATATCATCCCCGCGCTTGCCCATAAGCTGTTTGCCCCTTTGCAACCAATCGGCTAAGTCTTGCTCCATGCTTTGGGCCAATGGCGTTAACTGCAATCCCTGGGGCGTTTTAATGAATAGTGGGTCGTCAAACCAATCGCGCAATTTCGCCAAGGATTTACTCACGGTCGATGGCGTCACATTGAGCTTTTTAGCAGCCTTAGACACGCTCAGCTCCTGCGATAGCAGCTGAAAAGTAAACAACAGATTGAGGTCAAGCCGACTCAGGGATTTGCTCATTCGCTACCATTTCCGACATTTTAGGTACCGCTAACATTAGCGTGATACTTACCAGCGCACCAACGCTGAGGATAGCTAATAATATATTAATCGCGCTCACGTCGAGCAGACCCATCACCCAAATATACAACGCAGAAGTACACACTTGGGCAATCCCCAGTAATGAGCTGGCCACCCCTGCCCGAGCCACAAATGGGCTAAGTGCCTGACTCATGGTCACCCCAAATCCAATTGAAAAACCAGAACAAACAAAAGCAAACCCTAAGAGATTGAATGAATGACTAACCCCGCCCAATTGAGTCAAGATAAACACTAAGGCGGCCGCAACGAATAACCCTTGGGAGAACAAAATTAATGATTTTTCTTTAAACTGGTTAAGCAAAAAGGGCGTCGAAAATGAGGCTAACATACTCACCAATGCCATCATTGCCATGGTATTGGAATATTGGCCACGGTCAAACCCCATCTGCCCCATAATCAGCATAGGTGACACATTCACATAGC
Organism: Shewanella sp. DNRA4; assembly: GCF_012843185.1. Classification (NCBI taxonomy): domain Bacteria; kingdom Pseudomonadati; phylum Pseudomonadota; class Gammaproteobacteria; order Alteromonadales; family Shewanellaceae; genus Shewanella; species Shewanella sp. DNRA4. The sequence goes on along the minus strand of NZ_JABAIP010000003.1, from coordinate 19,424 downwards.
TTAAAATCGTGGTCACACCTAAGGTTGTTATGACCACGCGACTGATAAAAAAGCCTTGTTTAAAGGATTCCCTTTGCACACCTGGCAAAGCTTGCGTGTGAAATGCTGCTTTAGAATGGGTTTCACGTAATACCAATAGACAAAGAGCAAATACCAGTAACCCCATCGCCGCCATAGTGTAAAACAGGCTAGGCCATGGAAACTTAAGCATGATTAAATGGCCAATCACAGGCGCGATCACAGGGATAATACAAGTCACGCCATTCACCATTGAGAGCACTTTGGCTCGGCGCTTATCGTCTAAGACATCACGCAAAATCGCGAACGCGACAACATAACAACAACCCGCACCAATACCTTGCGCAAAGCGCGCGATTAAAAACATATCACTGGTCTGTGAGCCCGCTGCAAAATAGGAGGCTAGCGCGAACAGTAAGGCGCCAAAAAGTGTAATGGGTTTACGCCCAATCCTATCGGCTAAACTGCCCGCAAACAGCATAGTCGTCGCCATGCCAGCAAGATACACAGAAAAAGCAATGTGCAGCTGCGCCTCACTCGCCCCAAGTTGACTCGCAATTTGCGGCAACCCGACTAAGTACATATCTATCCCCGTCGGATACATTAGGACTAAGCCAAAACTACATAACAGATATCGAAACATCACATCACCACTCACATCACCACTCTACAAGAATATGGCGCTTAGCCTAATGCGGGTTTCGCTTAAGCGTGAGTGGCATTTTCGACAACGGTTATTTCCAATTGCGACCGACAAATATTTCAATCACCAATAAAAACCAAACCTCCTGTGACACGAGTATCACAGGAGGTAGGTCTTCAGATAAATTGCGGTTTAATGGCTCACGGAGCCGTGACGGGTGCAGGTAAGGTTTCGATAGTTAACCGCTTATCATCCTTGAGGTATTTCTGCGCCAATTGGCTTAACTCGGCTGGCGTGATCTGCTGTACCAACGCCAAGCGTTGGTTAAAGGTCGCAAAACGCTCCGGTTGGCTTTGGGCGGTTGAGGCCAAATCTAACCAGAAGTTATTACTTTGCGGCGCTATCTGCATCCACTCCAGCACTGGCTGGCGGGCGCGATTGAGCAAATCCTCACTGATCCCCGAAGGCATTTTAACCTGCTTAACTGCGGCGGCGTAATACTTAGCCACCTCAGGCAACATGGTAGTGGTGGTCACACTAAATAGGCCGAGATAACCATATCCCGTTGGATTTAAATCATTATATGAGAATGCAGAAGGCGAATAACTTGCCCCCGCTTTCTCACGCACATTCTCGGTAAGTAAGATGCTTAGTACCTGCTCGAGCAAACCTAAACCCACCAGCTCACGGGGATTGCTCATATCCGCTGTCGGCCACACCTGCGCGAGCGCCGCCATATCGACTTGACCATAATGCGTCAGGCTCATTTGTGCTGGCACGTTGGGAAACACAGGCACGATAGTCTGCCCCTTAGGGATCGGCTGACGGGAAATCGCTCCTAAGGTTTGTGCAACCTCAGCAATGGCTTGGTTTTCATCAAAATCACCCACGATGGCCAGCTCAATCGCCCCTTGCTGCACCGCAGAATGGAAGCTGGGTGCGAGTTCAGTAAACTGACGCTTGAGGATTTCATCAGGGTTGCCGTAGCCATAACGTTTGTCGCCATTATGGGCAATTCGCGCAAATTGATTCGAAAACTCCAGTTGTGGATTGCTATGAATGCTCTGCTGCTCGGCAATCACTTGCTCACGGAATAACTGCTCGGCTTGCTTATCCATCCCCGGGTCGACTAGATAAGCCGTTAGTACACCTAATTGGGTGCGAAGCTCGGCAGCATTGGTGCTGATCTCGCCACCAAAACTCTGCTCACGTAAACTCAAACTGACCGAGATATCTTGGCCTGCAAAAATCTCCTGCAAGCTGTCTAAATCGTGAAGTCCCAAACCGCCCTGCACAAAGGCGCTATTAAACAGGTAAGACAAACCATCTAGCTCGGGGAATGGCACCTCACCAAAGCCGATATTGAGACTCACCAACGTCAGCCCCTGATTAAAGGATGTAGGTTTTAAATTGAGACGCACACCGTTAGCAAACTCTAGCTTTCGTATGCCAGTTGTGGCATCGCGCTGATCGGCCACAATCTGTCCAGCCTCACCAAATTGACTATAGCCAAACTCGGCAATACTCTTGGTTTCGGGCGCTTTTACGGCTTGCTTTTGGCTCGCGTTGTAGGCGGCTAAGAGTTGCTTTTCAATACTTTCAATGGGTTTGTTATTGGTTAGATACAGATAAGGCGTCCCTTCCCAAGTCTGTTTAAACAACTGATGCAGTTTTTGCGGCGTGATACTCGGCATCAACTTTTCAAACAGAGCCAATTGCCACTCTGGCTCCACAGGCACGCGCCTGCTCGCTACCGCACTCACTAAGCTGTCGGCAATGTTCACACTGTGGATAGTGTTACTGCCTGCGGCACTGAGCTGATAGCCCTTGTGAATTCGTTTAAGTTGCTGATCGATCTCTTGTTGGCTAAAGCCAAATTCCAGCGCCTGACGTAGTGTTTGTTCCAACAACGCAAGCCCTTGCTGCCAGTTGTTTTCCTGCGTTCCCAGCGTCATTTGCGTGCCGTAGGCAATATTGTATTGCGGGCCGATTTGTAAGCTCACGCCATACAAACCTTGGCTATGGAGCAACTGTGACTCTAAACGACGATACAAAATACCGTGGGCAATATCTAATAACATCTCCTGCTCACGCAGTGCAGGCGTATCTGGTAGCGGTGTTTGAGGTGTTAACATGCCTAACGAAACCGAGGTTTGCAGGCTTGGATCAAAAAATGCCGCCGCCTCAACAGCGGTTTTAGCCTGTACCACACCGATGGATTGTGCCTTCACCCCAGCAGCCTGTGGCGCAGCTTTCCAGTCGATAAATTGCTGCTTGATCTTTTGCTCGATACGACCGACATCGATATCACCCACCACGATTAAGGTGGTGCGAGATGGCGTATAAAAACGCTGATAAAGGGACAATAACGTTTCACGATTTGCATTTTGAATGCTCGTCGCCTCACCTACAGGAAAGCGCTGCGACAGCAAGGTTTGCGGCATTAAAAAGGCTAACTGGTGGCGATAGTTTTCTAAATCGGCACTACTGCGTTCACGCAGTTCAGATAAGACCACCGCCTTTTCGCGCTCGATAAGCGCGGGGTCAAGCAACAGATTACTGGCGATTTCACGCATTAAAAACAAAGCGGTATCGACTTTATCTTGGCTATTGCTCGGTAAATTAAACTGATAAACCGTTTGCTGAAATTCAGTCACCGCATTGGTATCAGCACCAAAACTTAAACCTATGCGTTGTAAGGTAGGGATCATCTCCCCCGCCGCGAGTCCCGTAGATCCATTAAACGCCATATGCTCTAAAAAATGCACCAGCCCCTGCTCGGCATCCGTTTCCATCACCGAGCCTACATCCACCCGCATACGGACAATCACGGCTTGCTCTGGGGTTTTGTTGTTCACTAACAGGTAGTGCATCCCATTAGCAAGCGTGCCACTGTGCACTCGTTCGCTTAAGGGCAGGTTGGCCGACTCAGGCCACAGAGGCGCTTCAACCGCACTTAATGGTAAAGCCATGCTGATAAGGAACAGCCATAGCCATAGGCGTTTAAACTGGATTTTCTTGAAATTGCTCATAAAAATTCACTTTCTCTCCAACATTCGATTCATTAACCGGAGAAAATGCTTACCTCAATACTGATAAATTGACTTTTCACTATAACCACAAAAACGCTTTAAGTCACAAAATCAATACCTTACAGCGTACTTAAAATATCAAAAAACATGCATTAATAGAGAAAACGACATTAGAAATTGAAAGTATATGAGGGAAAGCTCGTTGTTAACTTTATAAAAAGATATTCCTCTATCGCATATTCTTAATTCAGAACAGGCTTAATTAAAGCCTGTTCTATTCTAAATTAAGCTAGTCTGATTAACACAGTTAATGCATAGATAACCATAGCCCAATAAAAACCAAAAAGAACAATCCAAACCCAATTCAACCAAGTTAAACTTGAATTATCCTCGTAGTCTAAAGGTTCAAGCGCAAAGTTAATTGCTTTTTGAGCTTCATACAATGGATACAAAACGGCTAAAGGTATAACAATAGAAATTAAAATCAAAGATGTCGGTAAAGTCTCAATTTGATTGAGAACACTAGAGACTACGACAAGTAAAACGTAAACTGTCGCCAAAGCAGAATGATTCCAACGATAACTTCTATTATCTTCTTTAATATATTCATTAACATAAACAAACAAAGAGTGTGTAAAAAATACCGTAAAAATGCATCGAGCAATTGGCCATGCATCTAAATCATAATACTCTTTTAATGCCTGCCATTGCTTATAAAACCAGTATATTTGATATAGACCAAAGGTAGCAAAAAACATAATAACAAATTTAGCAAGTGAAACATGAAACAGTGGTACTCTATGAATATTGCTATCTACTGTTATTTGTTTTTCATCGCTCTTTAATGGATTATTTTCCTGACTTATTACATCTTCCATGGAAGAATTCCTTTCTTTTAGTAGTCGTCATAACGTTAATTTATTTTCAAAAGTTCAAGCCCTTTAGCGGACTCAAAACAATCTACCCTAAACCGCAACAACTGTTAACAATTAAGCAAATAAAATTATTCAAAGGAAAGATAAGCCACATATAAAAAAAAGCCCTGCAAAATATTGCAGGGCTTTTAAAAACTATGTTTCCACTGTAAAAGTTGGAAAATTAGAACGGGATATCGTCGTCCCAACCATCATCCAAATCTGGAGTGAAGTTTTGTTGTGGCTGTGGCGCTGGACGCTGCGCAGGTGCAGCTGGCGCTTGATACGCTGGAGCTGCCGGTTTAGGCGCATAACCGCCCTGCTGTGGCTGAGCGTGAGGCTGCGCCTGTTGCTGACCATAGCTTTGCTGAGCTGGCTGCTGATTGTAGCCAGATTGAGGTTGTGGCACTGGTGCTTGGTAAGCTGGAGCCGCTTGCGGTGCTGGCGCGTATTGATTTTGCGCAGGAGCAGCTTGTTGTGGGGCTGATTGGTAACCGCCGTTTTGTGGCATACCACCCATTGGGGCACCTTGGCCTTGACCTTGGTTACGGCCGCCTAACATTTGCATGCTACCGCTTTGGTCGATAACCACTTCAGTGCTGTAACGATCTTGACCGCTTTGGTCTTTCCACTTACGCGTTTGCAATTTACCTTCGAGGTAAACCTGTGAACCTTTACGCAGGTACTCACCCGTAATTTCAGCCAACTTGCCAAACAGAACCACACGGTGCCATTCAGTACGTTCTTGCTGTTGACCTTGTTGGTCTTTCCACGATTCGCTGGTCGCAACGGTGATGTTTGCGACTGCGTTACCGTTTGGCATATAACGCACTTCTGGATCTTGTCCCAAATTGCCAACCAAAATTACCTTGTTAACACCACGACTGGCCATTGAAATCTCCTGCGATTCTTTAAATAATCTGTTAATTCAGTATGTTGTTTATAATTGTTGCCGCAAGGGAAAATCCGCATCCCTAAGTATTCGCGGCAATAACACATATTATTGAGCAGAGCCTAACACAGCTCGGGCTTCTCTTAAATCGAAATGCTCGTCAACTTTGAGATAAGCGACTTTCTCGTCTAGCACCACAATCGCTTCAACCACACCCATCAATTGTGACAGTTGCGCCGCCATATCACGGGCTTGGGTTTTGTCTTTAACGGCAGCCTCTAAGGTGTAACTCTTAAGCAGTACAGGATTTTCCATCCCTAAGGTGAGCAATAACCAAATGCCCATTAACACCAACGCGACAATAAACACGCCCACTGCACCGACTAATTGGTACGCACCGCCACCGAGCATACCGCCACAAAAGGCCCCGAAGAATTGGCTGGTCGAATAAACACCCATCGCCGAGCCTTTTTCACCCACGGGGCAGAATTTCGCAATCAAACTCGGCAGCGACGCCTCAAGGTAGTTAAAGCCAGTAAAAAACAGCAGCACGGCCACGCTCAATACCCAGAGGTTGTTCGAAAAAATCGCCATGGCCGCAAGGGCAAACATCATGATCACTAAAGCAATTTGAAACATCGCCTTAGTATTCTTGCGCTTCACCCCGATGATGATTAACGGCACCATCAAGAAGAATGCGCCCACAAACGCAGGGAAATACAGCATCCAATGTTTTTCTTTCACCAGACCCGCATCGACTAAGTCGAGTGGCAAGGCGACAAACACGGCGGTTAACACTAAGTGCAGAATAAAGATCCCCGCATCGAGCCTAAACAGCTGCGGATCGGTCAACATGCGCTTAAGCTTCGCGGGCGCCGCTAAGGTATCGCCCTTAGGTGCGTGGGAAATGGGATTGGGCACCAATAACTGCACAATCAACATGCCTAACACCGCAAGCCCAGCAGTTAAAAAGAATAACCCTGATAAGCCTAAATGCTGCGCCACAATCGGGCCAACCAGTAACGACAGTGCAAACGAGCCACCGATACACATACCAATAATCGCCATGACCTTGGTACGTTGCTCATCCCGTGTTAAGTCAGCCGCAAGCGCCAGCACAGCGGCCGCAATCGCGCCCATTCCTTGTACAGCACGGCCAAACACCACGCCATAGATAGTCTCAGCATTGGCGGCAATTAAACTGCCGATGGCAAACACCACTAAGCCTGCAAGAATGACAGGTTTACGGCCATATTTGTCTGATAAAATCCCCATAGGGATCTGTAAAATGGCCTGAGTTAAGCCATAAGCACCGATGGCAATGCCCACCCAAAGGGGTGAAAAACCTTCTAAATGCCGACCATAAAGTGCAAAGACGGGCATGATCATAAACAAGCCCATCATGCGTAAACCAAATACACTGGCTAAAGAAAACGCGACTCTTGTCTCGGTTCCTGAAAGTCCGTTGTTACCCATGATTTTGCCTTGGATTGAAGTCTTTTAGGGGGCGCATGTTAGCACACCACAAAGCATTTGCTCAAAAGGAAAAACCGTCCTAAGCACTCGTAGTTAACGGGTTGTCCAGCCCCATCGCGACGCCGTTTAAAAGGCACAGTTACGGCCTTAGGTCTTTATTTTAAAGGCTTATCTAAAAGTCGATTCGCTACAAATAGTTAACTTGATACTTACAGAGATAAGCTTAGGCTTGCCCTCATACTTGGATTAATCTTAGTTAATTCGCTAGGTTCATCACGATTATATCGCCCACGGCCAAGCATTGGCTTACCGCCAACCCAGAATAGAGATCACAGAATCGACTAAACTCAGCCGCCGAACTGTGCGATACTTAGGCTCATTTTTTTAAGCATAAGACTTGAGCGATAGATGGATAAGATTGAAATACGCGGCGCACGGACCCACAATCTCAAAAATATCAACCTGACTATCCCAAGGGATAAGTTAATCGTTATCACAGGGTTATCGGGATCAGGCAAATCTTCCCTAGCATTTGATACTTTATATGCCGAAGGCCAACGACGTTACGTTGAGTCTCTTTCTGCCTATGCCCGCCAATTCTTAAGCTTGATGGAAAAGCCAGATGTCGACCATATCGAAGGCTTAAGCCCGGCGATTTCCATCGAACAAAAATCAACCTCCCATAACCCACGTTCGACTGTGGGTACAATCACCGAAATTTACGACTATCTACGTCTGCTGTTTGCCCGCGTGGGTGAACCGCGCTGCCCGACTCATGGCCAACCGCTGGCGGCGCAAACCGTGAGCCAGATGGTCGATAAAGTGTTAGAAATGCCCGAGGATAGCCGCTTAATGCTGCTGGCGCCCGTGGTCAACGGCCGTAAGGGTGAGCACGTTAAATTACTCGAGGGTTTATCCGCTCAAGGTTATATCCGCGCCCGTATCGACGGTGAAGTCTGCGATTTAACCGATCCACCAACCCTCGACTTACACGTTAAGCACACCATCGAAGTGGTGGTCGATCGCTTTAAAGTCCGCAGCGATATCCAGCAGCGCCTCGCCGAATCCTTTGAAACCGCGCTCGAACTCTCGGGTGGGATTGCCGTGGTCGCCAGCATGGATGAAGGCACCACTGAAGAATTAATCTTCTCGGCCAACTTTGCTTGCCCGCACTGTGGTTACTCGATGGCCGAGCTTGAGCCACGGATTTTCTCCTTTAACAACCCAGCCGGTGCTTGCCCAACCTGCGATGGTTTAGGGGTACAACAGTTTTTCGATCCTGACAGAGTGATCACCAACCCTGAGTTATCCCTGGCTGGCGGCGCGATTCGCGGCTGGGATAGACGTAACTTCTATTACTTCCAGATGCTAAGTTCGCTGGCCGACCACTATAAGTTCGATGTCGAAGTTCCCTTCGAACAGTTGTCGGATAAGGTGAGAAAAATCGTTCTCTACGGTTCAGGTAAAGACAGCATCGCCTTCAAATACATCAACGACCGTGGTGATGTGGTGGTGCGCAATCATCCCTTCGAAGGCATCTTAAATAATATGGACCGGCGTTACCGTGAGACCGAAAGTAACGCGGTGCGCGATGAGTTGGCCAAGTTTATCAACACCCAAGCTTGCCAAAGCTGTGGCGGCTCGCGTTTGCGTGAAGAAGCCCGTCACGTGTTTATTGGCGATCTTAACTTGCCGAAACTGACCGTTTGGTCAATTGGTGAAGCCCTAGATTATTTTGACAAACTCGAGTTCAACGGCCAAAAAGCACAAATTGCTGAAAAAATCCTCAAGGAAGTGCGCGACCGTTTAGGTTTCCTCGTCAATGTCGGCCTTAACTATTTAAGCCTATCACGCTCGGCCGAGACCCTCTCGGGCGGTGAAGCGCAGCGTATTCGCTTAGCCAGCCAAATTGGTGCCGGGCTTGTTGGCGTAATGTATGTGCTCGATGAGCCTTCTATCGGCTTGCACCAGCGGGATAACGAGCGTCTGCTGCAAACCCTGATCCACCTGCGGGATTTAGGCAACACAGTGATTGTGGTAGAGCACGATGAAGACGCGATTCGTATGGCGGATCATATTATCGATATCGGCCCAGGCGCTGGCGTCCATGGTGGTGAAGTGATTTGCGACGGTCCGATTGAGAAAATTATCGCCTGCGACGAGTCCGTCACTGGGCAGTACATTTCGGGTAAACGCAATATTCATATCAGCACTCCACGTACGCCGTTCGACCCGAAACAAGTGATTGAGCTCTACGGCGCCCGCGGCAATAACCTGCGTAATGTAGATTTAACCATCCCTGTGGGATTATTCACCTGTGTGACTGGAGTATCGGGCTCAGGTAAATCGACGCTGATTAACGATACCTTCTTTAGAATTGCCCACAAACAACTCAACGGCGCCACCGTCGATGAGCCCGCGCCTTACGATCGGATTGTCGGCATGGAGCAATGCGATAAAGTGGTCGATATCGACCAAAGCCCGATTGGCCGCACTCCGCGCTCAAACCCCGCCACTTATACTGGCATCTTTACCCCAATTCGGGAGATTTTTGCCGGAACGCAGGAATCCCGAACTCGCGGTTATCAGGTCGGGCGCTTCTCCTTTAACGTCAAAGGTGGCCGCTGCGAGGCCTGCCAAGGCGATGGCTTAATTAAAGTCGAAATGCACTTCCTCCCCGATGTGTATGTACCTTGCGATGCCTGTAAAGGTAAACGCTATAACCGCGAAACCTTAGAGGTGCGCTACAAGGGTAAGAACATCCACGAAGTGCTGCAAATGACGGTGGAAGATGCCCGCGAATTTTTCGATGCCGTGCCTGCGATTGCCCGCAAACTGCAAACCCTAATGGATGTGGGTTTGTCTTACGTGCGGTTAGGTCAGAGCGCGACGACGTTATCTGGCGGTGAGGCCCAAAGGGTAAAACTGGCCAAGGAACTCTCTAAACGCGATACGGGTAAGACCTTGTATATATTGGATGAACCAACCACAGGCCTGCACTTTGCCGATATCCAATTGCTGCTGGATGTACTGCATCGACTCAAATCCCACGGCAACACGATTGTGGTGATTGAGCATAATCTGGATGTGATAAAAACCGCAGACTGGATTATCGACTTAGGCCCTGAAGGCGGCGGTGGCGGCGGTACAATCCTCGCCACAGGCACACCAGAAGAAGTAGCCTTGCATCCTACCTCACACACGGCACGCTTCTTAAAGCCGCTGCTGGAGCGGGATGCACAACTAGCAACGCAGTCATAATCAGGTAAGGCTTCAACCTCAACGACGCCTTGGGGGGAATACTCCCAAGGCGCACTCCATCGAGGAGGATATTTTGTTAGAACATCGCCCCAACTTAACCAGCTTAAGTCGCGTTAATCTCATGCTCATTACCTGTTTAGGACTAATGCTATTCGCACTTGCTATCGCGGCTATCGATCCGATTATCGGTCAACCCACTCGTTTACAAGTTACTGTCTTAGATAGCACCGCAGAAAATAGCCTACTGGCATTACCCGATGGCCGAGTCACCACGCTTGCCCAAGGTGGACTCACCAAAAATACTCAGGTCACCCTGTGCTCGCGCACACATTTGGTCTCAGGCTTAGAGCACTTTAATTTAAGCCCGCACCAAGAGGCGGCGCTCTCCCCCGAGATCCAGGTATTAGATTAAATCCACATTAGGGCCCATGCACTCTAGCTAAAGCCCTGTTAGGCTTAGGATTGATCGTTCCTATTGCCAACCTTAAGGATAATCATGGGCAATTTGGCACACGCACTCACTGCAATCATCCGCTCATGGTCTCCATGCACGGGCTTATTGCGCGTTTTTACACTTAGCCTATGTATGGGACTCATAGCCTGCACTAGCCAACCTGCCGAATATACTTGCTCGCCAGAGGCGATTCGATTGAATTGGGCTGCCCCCGCAGATCTTAAGCAAACAGTAGCAACACTCAGCTCAGCAGAATTAATGGGGCGTAAAACCCAAACGGAAGGTGCTGCCAAGGCGCGCGACTATTTAAACCGCCAGTTTCAACAACTAGGCCTTAAGCCTTGGGGAACAACCTTCGAGGTTCCCTTCGAATATTCCACCCTATTTAGCCAAGAGGTGGGAAGCAATCTGGTCGCCTTAGCGCCAGCGCGACAACCTACGGATAAATGGCGTATTGTAGTCGCCCACTATGATCATCTCGGCATGAGTGGCGGCAAGGTTTACCACGGTGCCGATGACAATGCCTCCGGCGTTGCCGCATTACTCGCCATCGCCAACCACTGGCAACGCGCTGCACCCGACTCACTCCCCAACATTAACTTAATGTTTGTCGCGACCGATGCCGAAGAACCTGGACTGTTTGGCAGTACTGCCTTAGTGGAGCAACTCAAGCAGCGAATGCCTGAAGCGCAATTTGAACTGATGCTCAATCTGGATATGATTGGCCACCCAAGTCGCCCTTACGCGATTTACCTTGAGGGCAGCCGCAACTTTTATCAATTTCCTCAATTTAGGCCAATGTTGAATCAATCTAACGGCCTGTGCATCAAACTCAGTCACCCTAAGCCTGTGGGGAGAAGTATCCAGAGCACCAATTGGCTAAGAGCATCGGATCATTATCCCTTTCATCAGGCTAAAATCCCTTGGCTATATTTTGGTGTGCCCACCCATCCGCAATATCATACGCCGGAGGATACCTACGAGACCTTGGACTATGTTTTTCTCGCCGCTGTAGCGGAATCGGCTTTTGAATTAATTAAACTCGATGGCAACTTTTTGAAAAATTAGCCGAAGTGGCGCGTTTCTTGCTCAGTTTTTGCGAAAAAACCTTCCCAAACGGTGGATTTATCCTTATCCGGATTGGTAAAGCGGCTTATATGCTGCTATAATCCGTCGTTCGCGGGAAATCGACACGGGGTTGATTTTCTGTCTGTGAAACTTAAGCGCCAATCCGCGCGCATCCACAAGGCTACAACTCAATGTCATCCGATGAAAGAACTTTCCGTGAACTCGGCCTATCCGAGAATTTGTTGCGTGCTCTTGACGAGCTAGGTTATGAAAAACCAACGCCAATCCAATCAGCCAGTATTGATCCACTTATGGCTGGCAAAGATATTTTAGGTCAAGCGCAAACTGGTACAGGTAAAACTGGCGCCTTCGCGCTGCCGCTGCTGAATAAAGTCACCAGCCAAACCACACCACAAATTTTAGTATTAGCACCAACGCGTGAACTTGCAGTTCAAGTTGCTGAAGCGTTCAGTAGCTATGCCAAATTTATTAAGAATTTCCATGTACTGCCGATCTACGGTGGTCAAAGCATGCAACAACAGTTGAATGCCCTCAAACGTGGTCCACAAGTTATCGTGGGTACGCCTGGTCGTGTAATGGACCATATGCGTCGTGGCACGTTAAAACTCGATTCATTAAAAGCACTCGTGCTCGATGAAGCCGACGAAATGCTAAAAATGGGCTTCATCGATGATATCGAATGGATCCTTGAGCACACGCCAAGCGAGCGCCAATTAGCACTATTCTCGGCCACAATGCCAGAGCAAATTAAACGTGTTGCTAACCAGCATTTACGTAGCCCTGTACATGTGCGTATCGAGTCTAGCCAAACGACAGTTGAATCAATCGAACAACGTTTCGTACAGGTATCACAGCACAATAAATTAGAAGCGTTAGTACGCGTATTAGAAGTTGAAAATACTGAAGGTATCATCATCTTCGTTCGTACTCGTAACTCATGCGTTGAATTAGCTGAAAAACTTGAAGCCCGTGGCTATGCATCATCACCTTTACATGGTGATATGAACCAACAAGCCCGTGAGCGTGCAGTTGAACAACTCAAAAACGGCAAGCTAGACATTCTGATCGCGACTGACGTTGCGGCCCGTGGTCTAGACGTTGAGCGTATTGGCCACGTAGTAAACTACGATATTCCATACGATACAGAAGCTTACGTCCACCGTATCGGTCGTACTGGCCGTGCTGGTCGTAATGGTATGGCAATTCTGTTCGTCACTAGCCGTGAAATGCGTATGCTGCGCACTATCGAGCGGGCGACTAACAGCCGTATTTCGCCAATGAAAGTACCAAGCCCAGAAACCGTTGCAGAACGTCGCCTGTCACGCTTAGGTGAGCAGCTTGCTCAAACCATGAACAACGATCTCGAATTTATGCGTGAAGCCGTTGCTCAGTTATGCCAGCAACTTGAAGTAGATACCGATCTGCTCGCGGCAGCCCTGCTGCACCAAGTTCAACAGGAACGTCCACTGCAATTACCTGCGATTCAAGAACGTGTTCGTGATGAACGCAGTGAGCGCAGCGAACGTGGTTCAGACCGCGGTGCTGACCGTGGCGAACGCCGTAGCCGTGAATCTCGTCCAATGCCAGCAAGCTTAGGCAGCGCTGAAGCGTTAAAAGACAATCCAGACCTGAAAATGTGCCGTTATGTGATCGACGTAGGTCGTGAAAATGGCGTAGGTGTAGGCAATATCGTTGGTGCTATCGCAAACGAAGCCAATATCGACAGCCGTTATATCGGTGCAATCCAACTTTATGATTCAGTGACAACTGTTGACCTGCCAGACGGCATGCCAAAAGATGTACTACAACACCTGAAGAAAGTGCGTGTGTGTGGTAAGCCATTGAATATCCGTGAAGCTGGCGACCAAGTCTTTGTTGACTCTGGCCGTGGTGCCCGTAGCGACCGTCGTCCACGTAGCGACCGCCCAGCCGGTGATCGTAAGCCACGTGCAGCGTCGGGTGACAAGCCGTTTGCAGACCGCAAACCACGTTCAGACAAGCCAGCAGGCGAACGTAAACCACGTAAACCACGCGAAGAGTAATCCGCAAACCTAAACCCTTAGGTCAAGCGCATTAAAACAACGCATTAAAAAGGAGCCTCGGCTCCTTTTTTGTTATCCAATATTTTCCAAATTAACTCATACTTGGCCCAAATTAACTTGCACTTAAGCCAGCATGTCTATTAGTGTCGGCGTAGTCTTTAGCAATGCAATTAGCATATTTCGATGAAAAAAGCTCTTAGCGCTGGCCTTTTATCCGCCTTTGTCGCCCCTGGCAGCGGCCATTTTTACCTAAAACATAAACGCACTGCACTGGTATTTTTTAGCTTAGCGGTCGTGAGCCTTGTGCTGCTACTCATGCAAATCTATCAAGTGGCGCAAGTCATCGCCTTAGATATTCAAAACGGCACCTTACCGCTTGATATCGGCGTGATTTCTGCCGAAATCACCCAACAAACCCAGACCACAATTGCCAATGCCAATGAACTGCTCTATGGCTTTTTACTCTGCTGGTTAGTGGCATTACTCGACAGTATTCGGCTTGGGCTTAAACAAGATAAGCAAGATTCCCTAACCGCAAACACATCGAGTAAGAATTGACATAAAGTGATATAAAACCTTATCAATCTGGCATCGTGTGCACTTAGTCTTTTGGGATTGCCACTGCCCAAGCTTCAATAAAACTCTGATAATTGCCAATGAGTAAATCCGCAGCTTGGGCATAGTCGGGCACCTCTTCTGGGCAATAGAGGGCGCAGCGGCTACCGGCGTTTTGCGCGGTTTGCAGATCAAATAGATAATCCCCCACATACAAGATATCCGCCGGACTCAACTGCCATTGCTCGCAAATCAAGTGGATCCCCTGCGGGTGAGGCTTTGGCTCGGCATCGTAACGGGTCAGCACTAAAGGGATATCAATACCGAGTTTTTCGATGGTGATTTTGGCCGCCTCGGGCATATTGCGGGTCAAAATCGCCAGCGGCAGTTGTCTTGCCTTTAAAAACGCAATCAACGCCTGCGCGCCTTCAATCCAGCTCGCTTGGCGCGAGCTGGCAAGCTCGTAGTCATGGACAATTTCCAGCGCCTGCATCTTGGCCATTGCGGTCTCAAGACTATGTATATGCTCGAGAATATCGGTACCCGATCCAATACCTAATGCCGCTCTTAAGCCTTTAAAGTCAGGGTTTGAATGGGCAAGCGTACCGTCGAGATCGAAGATAACCCCGCGGATCTGTTCTAATTCAATATCGGTCTGGCGTGTGATCACTAGGATACCTATTCAGCTGCCAGTTAAATGGGTTGTAAACGTCTCGCGCGGCGCTGGCGATACAGGGGCAGCAACTGCACCACCATCACAGAGACAATAATCACACCTATGCCAAAGAGCGATAAAGCATCTAACTCATCGGCCTTAAACACGTCAGGCCACCAACCGATACTCACCACTAACGCCGTGGCACTAAAGCTAAATACTGGCGTTAACGCCAACATGGCGCTCACCTGTGCCGTCGGCCAATACTTCATCGATTGCCCAAAACAGCCGTAGGCAATCAAGGTATTGGCGGCGCAAAACAGTGCCACTTGCCAGTCAAAGCTATCCATTTGCGCAAATTGGCTAAAGTCGCTAAAGGGCGCCATCGCAAAAATACCTAAGGCATAGATAACCAAGAGTACGTTGGCGGGAGACAAACGGTTCAACAGTGACTTTTGCAGCAGTGCGTAGGTGGTCCATGACAATGCCGAAAACTGCACTATCATCACCCCAAGCCAGATCTCATGATTATCGGTGGCGGAAAAATCTAAAAAGGGATGGAAAAACATTAACATCCCTAAGGCTAAAGCGGCAAAACAACTGAGCTGCACCGCGTTCAAGCGTTCTTTAAAAAATAACACGCCGCCAAAGGCGAGGAAAAATGGCGAGGTTTGAAAATTAAGTTGCGCCGCGCCCGGGGCTAAATAGTCGAGGGAATAGACGAATGACACATAGTTAAGCATTAAAAACAGTCCGGCGAGGATAAGCCTGAGCCAAACTTTGGCATCGAGCGCCGCAAACTGTTTCAAACTCCCGGCACTCCACTGCACCAAAATACTGACCAAGAGCGCCACCAAAAACCGAAACCAAGTCAACGTCACCGGGTCGATAAAACTCCCCGATAGCTTAAGTGCTATAGGTAAAATCCCCCAAAACAGCACGGCAACAGAAATAAACAATAACCCCAATTGAGCGTGGTTATTTGCCAAGGATCCAGAGTGGCTTTGATTCACGGAAAAGTCCCAGTAGTACAGCAGAAAGGAACGCCATTCTGGCACCGCACCGCGCTAAGGTCTAGCGTAAGCAACGATTAACTTATCCGCCTGTTTGGATAGTTAAGCTGACACTCAATCAATCTTGCTCAGCGATAAATGCTCAGCATTTCAAGATAAGTTTTATCAAGCCTTTGCCGACACAAAAAGGTATATTGAGCGCAATTTCTCTTTTGGCCCAGATTGGATTTACAGAGTCAATTGATACCTTATGTACACATTTATTGCGGCATAAGCCACTCTATATAAGTCTTTAAAAATAAGTTAGTTAGGATAAAAAATGTCACCAATAGACACGAAAGCACAGCTTGAGTCCATTAACGCAGCAGCACAAGAACTCGCGCAGCGCCGCGCCAAAGGTGAAGCGGGCGACCTGTTGCAAGAAGCGTTAAGACCCAAGGATTTCCCCCACGCCTTTGCTATCCAGCAAACCATTGCGCAGCAATTTAGCGCCCAAGGCAACCCGATTGCGGGGTGGAAGTGTCTACTCCCGACGGCGGAAAAAACCGTAGTGGCGCCCATCTATCAACATGATGTGTATCTGCAAACCGCCGAGTGCCCGCTTTACCCTTCAAGTAAAGGGCTAGCCCGTGTCGAACCTGAGCTCGCCTTTGAAATCGGCAACGATTTACCGCCACGTGCCACGCCCTATTCTGAGGCAGAAATCGACGCTGCCCTAGGTAAAACCCGCCTCGCCTTAGAACTTATCAAAAGTCGCTACCAAAACCCAAGCGAAGCTAATCACTTCGATGCCCTCGCCGATGGGTTAGTCAATCAAGGTCTATGGTTAGGGCCAGAACTACTTGCACCAGCCAAGATAGAAACAGGCCATTTCGCCCTGAGTGTTGAAATTGCTCATAACGAGCAGCAACAGAGCGAAACACTGCAAAAAGCAGCTGTTCATCCAAATGGTTTCGCTAAGGCCGGACTCTACTGGTTAGTCAACTTTTTATCCGCCCAAGGGATTGGCTTAACCCGAGGACAATATGTGATCACTGGCTCCTATGCGGGGGTATTAGATTTGCCACTCAATCAAACCTGCCAATTCCACTACGGCGAGCTAGGCCAATTTGATTTGCAGTTTGTGACTAAATAAGTCTCTGCCTAAAGGGTGCCAAGCCCATCGGCAAAGTAAGAAGGTAGGCAAAGGCTTACCTTCTTAGCGTTCCCCTAGCGACCAACTGCCGAAAACAAACTTGTATCAAGAGTGAAACATTTGTACTATCCGAAGAAACTAAACATAAGGATATACAAGATGTTAGACGGAAAAATATTACCCTTAGCCAGTCTATTTGCTTTAGCCTTAAGTACTTCGTTACCTTTAACCGCCTCGGAAAACAGCTTTCCCCAAGCCTACAGTGACTACCAAGCCGCACTCAAACAAGGTGATAACGACCAAATAGAAGCCAGTGCCAAAAGGGCCTTCGAATTGGGCGAAGCTCAATATGCCAAGGACAGTGTCGACTTAGCTAACCTCGCCATGAACTGGGCTGGTGCGATAGAGAAGCAAGTCGCCCCTTACGCATTTGAAGAAAAGAATTTGCCAAAAACAGCTAAGGCGAATGAGTTATATCAACTCGCATTAAGCAATTATAAAAAGCATTACGGCGAGCATGCCGCTGAGCTTATCGACCCACTACTCGGCGCAGCGGAAACCTCTGTCGAAGCCAAAGATGCAAAAAATGATTTGCTTGATGCAATCACAATTGCTGAAAAATCCGATAAAAAGAAACTGATCGCCGATGTAAAAATGGCCGCTTTTAACCGCTTATCCAATACTGAGCTATATACAAGAAGCGTAAGAAGCTATGCCTTTGACGCATATGGTATTTACAAAGAAATCCTGCCCGAAAATGCCCTCGACAGAGTCAAAGCCACCTATGTCGTCGGTGCCGTTGAATATGCCGAAAAGCATGATGACAAGGCGATTCCGTTGCTTTTAGAAGTGGTTAAGCAGTTTGACGCCCTTAACTTTAGCCATCCCTATGCCTTAAGCGCCCACGCTTATTTAGTCGAACTGTATGAGCGCCAAGGAAAGCGTGACGAGTCCACCGCCCACTGTATCGCCATCGGCAAAATGCGCCCTTGGGCCGACACACAGGAACAGCAACCGCTATTTCGCACGGTGCCCAAATACCCTAAGTCCTACCTCATGCAACGTAAAAGCGGCTATGTGACCCTTAACTTCACAGTTGATGAGATGGGATTTGTGAAAAATCCTGAAGTGCTCGAATCCAAAGGCGGTGTACTATTTGAAAAATCCACACTGAAAATGATCGAAGAATGGCGCTATGCGCCTAAGTTTGAACATGGCAAGCCCGTGCCAGCACAAACGACTGTGCGTATAGACTATTTCACCGATAAGTCTTAATCGGTTACTTCACCTCATATCCCAGCCCATCGTCTAATCCCGATGGACTGTTTTTATTTTCTGAAGTAACTGAAACAGCTAGCTCTCGCTTTATTCGGCTTAAACAAGTCTCACAAATACAAGCCGTTGCAGGCTGCGATAATAGTTGCGCTAACTTATCAGCACTCAGCCCTACTGTAGCGTCTGTTGATAAGCCTGCCGCCAAATCGCCAGATAGCAATTGAGTCAGATTAGGAAACCTCTGCTTAGCACACCAACAGTCACTAATATCAGCGCCAAGAGTCATTGCACACTGATTCGCCCCTTGGCATAAAGGGCACAGCTGCGTGGTATCGAACTGAACGTCTTGTAAGTGCTTAGGCACGGTAATCCTTATGGCATCGGAGTGATAACGCAGAAATAATAATGGTTTTTTGCAACTCAGGCTGAGTTGATTTACACCAAAGTTAGACTTTAAAGCTTTTCAAACTACGTTTGAATGCTTTAGTTTACAAGTCGTGGGGCTTTACCCCTCAGGATAATATCGATGCTGTTTAGCACAATGCAATATTGATTGCGGCCTTACTGCCGAGGTGAATCAAGGTCGTGGGGCTTCACCCCACACCCGATAATAATGCTGGTTTGTTTAGCGTTTGAATTGGCAAGGTTATCGCTGTAAGTATGTGAATCATTGCGGCCTTCGGCCGAGATAAGTCAAAGTCGTGGGTCTTCAACCCACACCCGACCAAGGAGGACTGCTCGTCCTATCCTCCTTGCCTATTGTTTTCACATCAGCCAAGACGCCCCTAACGGAGTTGAAAGCCCCTTGGGCATTAAGCGTCCTTATGCTATCGCGTCAGACGCTCGTCCCTGATTCGACTGACGCTATCTCGGCATATATGGACCCATCCGGTTTGCAAGACATTCGATAACGATTTTGAGAAGAGTTCATTGCACCCATATATCCGGCCTGTTATTGAGGGATCCCTCT